>NZ_JBSVQM010000019.1:0-89513 GCF_054863625.1 Clostridium sp. Marseille-QA1073
ATATATATTCTTCATTATTTATTATATTTCTCAATTATATGAGCATACTATATATGTGACAATAATAATTTATAAGGGAGGAATTTTAATGGAACAGAATAAAGAAAATAAAAGAGATGATTCAAATAATAATAGTATTTGGGGGTGGATATTAAGATTAATATTAGTTGCAGTTGTTTTAGGGATAACATCATTTTTAACACCTGGATTTACTATTCAAGGATTATGGTCATTTTTGATAGCTGCACTTGTAATAACTGTATTAGATTATTTCGCAGAATCACTTATGGGAGTTGACGCATCTCCTATAGGAAAAGGATTAAAAGGATTTGCTATTGCTGCTGTAATAATATATTTGGCACAATTTTTAGTTCCAAATATGAGAGTATCTATAATAGGAGCATTATTAGCAGCTATAATTATAGGAATTTTAGATGCATTATTACCTGGAAGGATAATGTAATCTAACTATTTCGTAAAATGCTTTATTTGAAACGCATTTTTAAAGTAAGTGAGTTAATTTTATATTAGATTGAGATCTAGAAATGCTGAATATTTAGTTTACTTTAAATAATACATAAGAGCTTGCAAAAGCTCTTTTTTATGTTTAAAATATTACAAAGTTATATTAAACATTCAATACTGTATCCATATATTAATATAAAATATGTAATCTTAATTTAAGAGAAGCTTAAAATTATACATATAGATATCTCCCAAAATATATGATAATATAAATTTTAGAATTGCATATACTATATAGCTAAAATATAAATAATATTTAGTAAATTATCATTTTAGATAGGAGAGTACGTATGTATAAAGATTTTTTTATCAGCCAAAATGAACAAGAATTTTACCCAGAGGTTTCTTGTGGAATAGCAAGCTTATCAATGTTGTTAAAATATCATGGCATATTGGAGTGGCAAGATTTTAAAATCTTAGGTGAAAAATTAAATTTTAAGTTATCTCCTGGAGAAAAAGGATATGATGAAGATGATTCACCTTATGGAGTTTATCCAGAGGATATTTTTAAATTTTGTGTTGAAAACAAAATTAAATTTAGAATGTCTTTTTATGATGATGAGTGGAAAGAATGTTTAAAAATAGCGCCTATTATGGTTCTTCTTACAGGTAATGAAGAAGAATTTGGACTTAGAAATAGCCATTGGGTTGTATTGGTAGAGAGAAATAAGGACTACTTTACGTACTATGATCCTTGGTATAAAAAAGAGAATGATGAATATATAAGGCATATTTGGTATAAGGATTTTCATGAATATTACACAGGAATAGCCTGTCAAATACTATAATTATAGATGTATGAATAGGTATAATAATTAAGTCTACGAGATAAGTGAAAGGACTATATCAAAATAGAAAATAATTTCTATTTTGATATAGTCCTTTCTATAATATATATGTTAATCCATAAAGGCTCTAGCAAAAACTGTTAAAGGTACTGATAATATAATCCCTATGCTACCAGCTAGCGATCTTAGAACTTCTATTGATATGTCTTCTAAATTAATAATATAGGTAAAATCTACATTATGTGCCATAAAAATCATTAAGCTCACCAAAGAGCTACCTACATAAGCTAAAATAAGAGTGTTTGACATTGTTCCTATTACATCTCTACCTACGTTCATTCCACAGTTAATCAATGCTTGTCTAGTTATATCTTTATTACTCTCTTTTATTTCATTCATTGCTGTAGCAACAGACATACTCATATCAATGTTTGCACCTAATGCCCCAATTACAACACTTGAAAATAATATGGATTGAAAATTAAAGTTAATTTTTTGAGGAATTCTTAGTAGTTGCATATCTTCTTCAACGTTAATAGATATTTGAAGAGATTTACTCATTATTGCAGTAACTATTCCAGCGATAGTTACACCACCTAATGTTCCTATAAAAGAAGCAAAAGTTTTTTTACTAACTCCATTTTGAATGATTAATGAAAAGAAAGCTATAATCAAGCTGCAGATAATTGTAAGAACTATAGGATTATATCCGCTAAGTAATCCAGGCAAAAGTAATATTGAAATTACATATATGGTAAATGCTACAGATAATAGAGCATTTACACCTTTTATTCCACCTACAATTAGTACTAATAATATAAAAAAGGAAACTAAAAATAATAACTTTTTTTCCCTAATATATTGATATATTGTAATGTTTAAATTTTCCTCATTGGATGCTTGAATTAATAATAAAACCTTATCATTCTTTTTTAAAGATAATAAATTATTACTTAATGATAAAGTATTGTCAACAATAAACTCCTTTCCTTTATATATACCATCTTCTACAATCACTTTTACTTTTTCAATATCTGAAGAATCTGATTTCAATACTTCTTTTATTGTAGCTTTGCTAAATTCTTCATTAGTAAAAGAATTATTCTTGCTTATATTAATATGAAATGGTGATAAAAGAAAAATTATGAGAAATAAAAGTAGTGTAAATATTATTCTTGAAAAGGAAAAGGAGCTCATGGAATTCACCTCTCGAATGTAAAATAATTACAAATATATTATGATATCATAATGGAATTGTCAAGAAAACTTTGGAATTAAACTAAAATATTTTAAATAAAAGGAGATGAAAAAATTATGAGATTTATCAAATGATATTGACAAATAAATTAAAATAGTGATATCCTTATTAAAACTCATTCCTAGTTTCAATAAGGAGGTATTATTATGCCAAATACAAATAAACAATCTAACATTTCAAGGAATACTAAGCAAAAAGCATTAATACTTGATTGTATGAAAGATCATAATGGAGAACACATTACAGCTGAAGAAATCATTGATATCTTAAAAGCAAATGAAACTCCAGTAGCAAAGTCTACAGTATATCGTTACCTATCACAATTAGAGGAAAGTGGCTTAGTGAGGAAGTATTTACTTACAGAAAATCAACCAGCTTGTTATCAATTCATAGGTGAAAATACAATATGTCAAGAACATTATCACCTTATGTGCCAATCTTGCGGTCAGATTGTGCATTTTGAAAATTCTGCACTTCAGGGATTATTGGAGAGTATAAAATCAACAGATGGATTTACTATTGATGGACGTAGAACTGTATTTTATGGATTATGTAAATCCTGTGCCAACTTATAGTAGGAGGATAAAAAATGAAAAAGTTATTATCTATGTTTACAATTATAGTAATGATGTTTTATCTTACTGCTTGCAATAACGCAAATGAAAACCAAGAAGTTAGTAATCATAAATTAACTATTGTTGCATCACTATTCCCACAATATGATTTTGCTCGTCAGATTGTGGGAGATAGGGCAGAAGTTAAATTACTCTTACCGCCAGGAATAGAAAGTCATACTTTTGATCCTAAGCCTAGTGATATGTCAAACATTTATAATGCAGATATGTTTATATATACAGGTAAATATATGGAGCCTTGGGCTGAAAAGGTGATAGAAGGGGTATCGAATAAAAACTTATTAGTAATTGATGCGTCAAATGGGATTAGTCTGGTGAAAGAAGAACATGATCATGATGAGCACAAAGAGGACCATGAAGAAGATAATCATGATGAAGATGGACACCATCATGAATATGATCCACATATTTGGCTTGATCCAACTTTAGCAATGAAGATGGTTGATAATATTGTAGCTGGACTTTGTGAAAAAGACGTTAACAATGCTGAATTCTATCGTAAAAATGCAGATAACTACAAAAAAGAGTTACAGAATTTAGATGACGATATTTTTAAAGTGGTAAAAAGGGGTAAAAGAGATATATTGGTGTTTGGAGGACGTTTCGCCTATAGCTATTTTCTAAATCATTATGGTTTAAAATATGAATCTGCTTATGATTCTTGTTCTACTGAAGGTGAGCCAAGTGTACAAGCTATAACTTCCATTATTGATTATATAAAGAAAAATGACATTCCTTGTATATATCACGAAGAGTTTGTAGATCCAAAAGTAGCTAAGTCTATTGCACATCAAACAGGTATATCAGCAGAACTTTTTAGTACAGCACACAATCTATCAAAAAATCAATTAGAGAATAAAACAACATACATTGATATTATGCGGGAAAATCTTGAGAATATCAAAAAAGGATTGAATTAATATGTGGATTTTAAAAGTTTCTCACTTAGATATATTTTATCAATCCGTATTGGCTGTAAAAGATGTGAGTTTTGAAATAGCCGATGGAGATTATTTTTGTATTGTAGGATCAAACGGGTCTGGGAAAAGCTCATTAGTGAAAGGTATATTAGGACTTGTACCATTTAATAGAGGAAAAGTGGAGTTTTATATATCAAAAGAACAAGTAGCTTATTTGCCCCAGATTAGTACAATTCCTTCTGATTTGCCTGCTACAGTTCATGAAATCATAATTACAGGAAGACAAAAAAGTGCTAGGAGAATTCCTTTCTACTCACGAGATGATATAAAAGCTACAAAAGAAGCTATGGCTCTTTTAGAAATAACAGATATATCAAACAAGAGGATTGGAGAACTTTCAGGTGGTCAGAAGCAAAGAGTATTGCTGGCCAGAGCACTATGTAAAAATCCTAAATTATTAATTTTGGATGAACCTTGTTCTGGTTTGGATGAAGATATTACGAAGAGTTTATATAGGATATTATCAGACTTAAACACTAAGCATAATATCACAATTCTAATGGTTTCTCATGATCTAAATAAAGTTGAAAAATATGCTAAACGTGTAGCTGTGATGGATAATCACTTACAATTTTGTGGGAACATGGAGGAGTGGCAAGTTTTTAGAAGAGGAGATATAAGGAAATGACAATAAATAAAATATTTGAAATTTTTAACTATCCTTTTGTTGCTCGTGCTCTGATTGTAGGGTTACTAGTGTCTCTTTGTGCTGCTCTTCTCGGTGTAATACTAGTTCTAAAACGTTATTCATTGATAGGTCATGGACTTGCAAATGTTGGGTTTGCATCACTATCCTTTGCTATGTCTATAGGACTATCTCCTTTATATACATCCATGCCTGTAGTGATTGTAGCTTCATTTATCATTATGGCTGTTAGTCAGAAAAAAGGTGTAGCTGGAGATGTAGCTATTGGAATTGCATCAACAGCTTCTCTTTCAGCAGGTGTTATCATAACATCTATAACAAGAGGATTTAATATAGATGTTTGCAACTACATGTTTGGCAGCATATTAGCAATGAATAATTTCGACATTTTCTTAAGTATTATATTGTCAATCTTGGTAATAGGGCTTTTTATTTTATTTTATAATAGACTATTTCTCATAATTTGTGATGAGAGTTTTGCTAAAGCTTCTGGTATTAATGTTACAATATATCAATTTCTAATAGCCTTCTTAACAGCTCTCACTGTAGTGGTTGGAATGAGAATTATGGGTACGCTTCTCATTTCAAGTCTCATCATTTTTCCCGCTATAACTGCTAAAAAAATTGTTCATAGCTTTAAAGCACTAGTAATTACTTCTGCCATTATTTCTATGGTTTGCTTTATTATTGGAATCATAGTGTCCTTTATTTTTAATATGCCAACTGGAGCAAGTATTGTTACAGTAAATATTGTTATGATGATTCTTTCGGAACTTGCTAGCAAGTGCATTAGAAGAGGGAGATGAAAAAATGAAAAAAATGTGTTTAATGGCGCTTATTTTTATATTGACTATAAGTGTAGGTGGATGTGGCACTTCTAATCAAAGTATGCCTGATAACTATTGGGATAAAGAAATAGCTGATAACTCTATTATGGTTGATACACCAAGTAATACATATGATTCAGATGGGCAAAGTGAAAAAAATATTGATAGAAAGGACTCTAGTTCTGAAAATCAATCAAGACCTAAGGCAGATATTATAATTCGTGATAATTTCTTTCTTGGACAGCTTGATGATATGTACATTAATTTAAATAGTTATAAAGGTAAGACTATTCAATATGAGGGATTTATATACAACTTAGTAGAAGAAGAGAATGCAAAGCAACCATTTGCCGTTTGTCGTAAATATTTTTGTTGCGGTACAGATGCATATCTTGTAGGATTACCATGTGAATTTAGTGGGGATATACCTGACAATAACCTTTGGGTAGTTGTGACAGGTATATTAACGGAGGACGAGGAAGGTCACTCACCTTATTTAAAAGTGACAGATTTATCCGCCTTAAGTGAGCCAGGTAATGAATTTATATATAAATAAAATTTTATAAAAGTTGAGTATAAAAAAGAATATAGCTATTTTTGAATATAAATAGATTAAATAATTAATACTTTAGTAAATGAAACTGTATGTTACATTTTTTATATTTAACAAATAATTTTTAGAAATTTTGTTTGCTTTGTGAAAAGAAAATTTTATTCATTATTTTTAAAAAGTTTATAAATTGATTATGAACATTTTAAAAGAACTTAGAATTGTGAGTATAAAAAGATTTAAATAACTAAATAAACAAAATTTGTAGTATACTATATATATTAAATAGAAATGCTAAGAGGAGATAATTATGGATAAGTCATCTAAACACATGGAAATATGTAAAGAACTAAATAGTTTATACGCAAGAAAAAATCATGACTATGGAGATAGCTTTGGTAAGGGATTTAAAGAATATGGCATGGTAATGCCGATAATAAGATTGGAAGATAAATTAAGTAGGCTTAAGACATTAATTAAAGCAGAAAATAAGGTTGATGAGAGTATAGAAGATACATTAATGGATTTAGCTAATTATTCTATAATGACATTAATAGAATTAAAGTATGAAAAAAGTCGCATAGAATGAAGTTAAAAGTGTATTGATAGAAGAAGTTAATAATTATATTTAAAGTAATATATATGTTATAAAGAGCAAAAGATTGAATCTAGTGTATCTAGTTAACTGATAAAATTTCTTTATTCAATCTTTTTAGAATTTATAAATTAATTCCAATTTTATTTAAAATATAAGAGTATGCAGTATAAAAAATAATCATAATAATAGAAGAGAAAATTATTGATTGAATAAAATTAAAGCCATGCTTAAGCAAAATAGCTAAAGCTATAAAGAATAACATTGAAGGTAAGATCATAAAACATATAGATGAAGATAAAGAAATTACTTGATTTATATCTTTAGTATCATTATAAAGCCATATTAAAGCCAATATGGAAGTTATAGGTAAAGATATAATAATAGCTCCAACAAAAGGAGATTTCTTACTAATAGTAGATACAATAGCAATTAGAAGAGATGATATTAACGTTTTTAAAATAAACTGCATACTCTATATCTCCTTTATTTTAGAAATTTATCTAAAGCATTTTTAAAATCATTAAGAGTTTCTGTATTATTCGTTTCTATAGCCTCTATAACACAATGATTAATATGATCTTCTAGTATTATCTTTCCAATATTATTTATGGCAGAACGAACGGCAGATATTTGAATTAATAGCTCACTGCAATCTCTACCTTCTTCAGCCATACGTTTTACACCTTCTAAATGACCTATAGCTCTAGACAACCTATTAATTACATTTTTTTGTTGTGGATGATTATGATTATGCATATAATTTCCTCCTTTAATATCCCTATAGGGGGGATATTAAAATTATATCACTAAGGTTAACAAAAGACAAAGGGACATACTATAAATGTAAATTTTTTAGAAAATAAAACTTACATTCATAGTTTAAACATAAATGAAGGTATACGTAAAGGTAACAGAAAATTATAAAGTCTGGCTTTAAGAAGCGATTCCTAGTTTTGATTAAAGATAATTAAACGAATAGATTTTTTTATATAAAAAATTTCCAAAAGAGAAGATATAAGTATATGACTAATAAACGCAAGTTTACTAAAAAGTAAATGGCATCATTAGGATTAAAAAAACTGAAAATGGTGATTATATAAATCCAGAGGAGAGAACTAATTCAAAATATAGATCTATAAAAAAAGAGTCTAAATAAGGCCCTTTTTTATTTATATGTATATTAGAAGTGAAAAAACTCGCAAAAAAGTAAAATTTATATTAGTATGTATAAAAGTGGTTGAATATATAGGATTATGTATATTACAATGATATAGGGAGATAGTTGAATATTATTTTATAAAAGGGGGATATTTATGAAAGTTAAACGTTCTAAAATATTATTAATTTCAGCAATATTAGGTTTATTATATTCAATATACATTATATCATATTTTAGCAATGGAATATTTAGTAGTAAAGAAAGTACAGAAATTCTAGGGGCAGCTATAGCGACAGCAGTAGTTACACCACACATAATTTTAGTTGTTTTAGCAACAATTTTTAATTGGATAGCATATTTTTCAAATAAAAGAGGTTTTGCACTTACAGGGGGTATTTTATATGCGGTAGGTGGAGTTATTTTTATTATGTACATTATATTTGTTATTCCATCAATGATATTAAGCTTTGTTGGGTATGCGAAGTTAAAAAAGATTATAGAAATAAATAATTCTATAACAATTGAGGCTAAGAAGTAATAAAAAATATATAATTTAAATATACATTTTTCAACTATCTCAAGTGAAGCAATTGATATATTACATCATAGAAATTATATAACAGTTGATTTAAGTTACAGTACAGATGATTGGACATATGTACATGAACAATTGTTTTAGATGAATAATTAAAGTAGTTATAGATTTCCTATCTATAACTACTTTAGTTTAATCTAATAATTTCTTTATGAATAGCACTCTATCTTCACCATTTCCATCATAATTTGTAATTACAGAAATTCCATCAACCTTTTTATTTCCATTTTCTATTTCAAATCCCATTTTTCTATGGAATGCAATAGAACCTTTATTTATAGGAGATGTTACAGAATGAACTGTAGTACAACCAGATTTTTTTACTACATTAAAGAACAGTTCATATAATTCTTTTGCAATTCCTGATTTTCTATAGTCTGGATGAATGCCTATAAAGTGAATATATGCTTCAGCTGGATAACTTTGTGATATAAAACCAATTAGAAATCCTATAATTTTATTATTTTCTTCTGCTATAAAACTAGTATTTTGAAAATGCTTGACAAACAATCTAGGCAACATATCACTCATATGTCTTCCACCCCACCAAGCATCTATTACTGATATAATTTCTGTATAATCAGATTCTTGTACTGTACGAGTATTCATTTCTAACACCTTCTTTTTTAATAATACAATTATTATGATAAGATATTTTAATACAAATTGTAATATTAACTATTAGACCATAATAGAATAAACTAGTTCAAAATCTATTAAATAATACATTTCACAGTTAATATTTTTTCATATAAATATGGTTGAATTTTAGGATATGTCAGATCATTTGGAAGTTCATCAAATAGCTTTACCTCCTCAATCTCTGAAATTGGTAAAATGCCCATTTCACTTACTTCACAAAAAAATAGCCTCCCAAATAGTTTCCCATTGAAATCATTTATTGAATAATCACAAACAGGTTTTAGAGTAAATTCTTTTGCACCAGTTTCTTCAAACAATTCCCGTTTAGCGGTATTATCAATAGTTTCTCCTATTTCTCTATGACCTCCTGGAATTTCCCAAGATTTCCTCTCTTTATGTCTAACATAAACCCATCTTCCTTGATATATGGTACTTATTACTGCAAATGTTAGTTCTTCATCGTCAATTTTACCTATTTCATAGAATTCTATCTTCATAAATCCTCACCTTTACTCCTTAATAAATATTTATACTATAATGTAATATCATATAATTACGTTATAATATAGCTGAGTTTATTCTCTAAATTATATAAGCTATAGAAGAAATTATCAATAAATTCATTATTCTTATTGTGCAAAGTATAGAATGATGTATTATGGAGAGTATTATATAGCTTCTAAAGTTTCTATCTATTATCTTGTGTTTGGATGATAGTTACATAATTATATTAAGTGAAAATATTCAATTTGTTAAACTACCTACAACACAGCCTTGGGGGATACGATCTGTCTGGTTTAAAGACTTAGACGGTAATATAATAAATTTTATTCAAAGTTATAAAAATTTATTATAATTGTTAGTTCAAATATTTCAATATATATTCAATTAATAGTAAATCAAATATTATTAATTCATATTTTAATGATATTAATAAGAAATATTAAAAATATATATTTAACATTTTGGAAGTTTAATTAAGAGTTCGCTAAAGAGCTTTTTTTTTATTTTAATATTTCTTTTGTATAATTTTTAAATTTAGAAAGCATGTAGCAAAAAATATATTAAAAAACATATTATTTAGTTTTTATTTTTAAATAAAAGTATGACGAGCTATGTTTGGGAATAGGATATATAAATACCAATATTTTATAAAAATTACTAAAAATTCTTGTGACTATTTACTACACGTAGTATAATATAGTTAAGGAGGTGATTCTGTGGCTGTGCTAATTGATATATTAGATTTAGTGTTAAAATTGTTAGGCATAGTGATTGCAATACTAACGATAAAAAATCTAAATCAACAAAATAAAAAGAACGCCCCTAAGTCCAAAAAGAAGCGTTCTAAATAACTTGAGGAGAGGAGACAGAACTCCTTCCTATAGAATAAATTATAGCACACCTAAAATTGAATGGAAAGAAAAATAGAAGTTACTGAATTAGTAGTAATTTTTTTACAATAACATGGTTAGGAAAAACATGCTTTACTAAAGCGGGATTATTAGATTTAATTGGTATACCTATAATGTTATTAGCTACAATTATGATATTTACTAAATGGTTTAAAAGGTGATTTAATAATGGAAAAAGCAAGGCAAACTTTAGCAAATCAAAATTGGGAAAAGAAAAATAGAGAATATGCTAGTTATCTAAAAAGTCGTTCTAGTGCAAGAAGCTTTATAAGAAATAAAGCTACATTAGAAGATTTAGAAGAACTAAAGACATTAATTAAAGTAAGAGAAAATGAAAAATAAAATAAAATATAAGCTAAGAGATATATCTCTTAGCTTATATTTATATTTTTAAAATTTTAATAAAATAAATCAATTGAAAAATTACCACGTTATACCTAAAATTTATATAGATCATATATCTTTTAATTTAATTTTTTTACTCGTAATGATTAATAGTTTTTATAAGAAGTAAGCTAATAGTTTTGATATATAAATTAATTTCTTGATGATATATAATGTAGTTCTACTTATAAAGAAACGCTCATAAATTCATAATAAAGGAGGATTTATCAATGATAGAACAGCAAAATTCAAAGACTATGATAGATATAGAGGACTCTTTAGAAGAGATGGATTTAGAAGAATGCAAAGATGAAAAGAAAAAAATAAATTGTAAACCTATAATGTGGGCTATGTTAGGAATAGGAACATTATATTTTTTATACATCATATATAGAACTTTCGGAGGTTATTTATAAATATATTAGGGAGGGGTTATATGGAAGATAATCGTTATGGACAATATACTATTTATAAATATGAAATTGAAGAGAGGTATCCTTATAATATCGAAGCACAAGTTGAATATGCTAAGAGCAATGGTGATAAACAATTTTATATAATGTTTTTATGTGAAGTCTGTGAAAAAATTTCTAATAGTGCTAATGGGGCTATAGAGAATTTCAATTTTACCCCTTATCAAATTAATTCTATTTTTAAAGCCTTAGCTTTTGCTATACAAAATATTGCTATAGAAGATGATGAACATAATTTAAAATATATAGAAAGTAAATTAGTTCCTACAGTAGGTGGTATAATAAGACAAAGTAAAGGGAGAATAACAGTAAAATAAGAATCAGAAAAACTTACAGCTTATGCTTGTAAGTTTTTTCTCTTTTAAAAATGCCTAATATTAAAAGATTTAATTGTTATTTAAATGTTTAAAAATTTAGAATAAATTATTAACACTATTAAAAAAAACAATTGTAAGATAAAATTAATATAGCACAAAAGAAAGGATATGAGATTATGGATAATAAAACAAAGGGAATATCATATATGCTTTTAGCATCTTTTTGCTTTGCTATAATGAGCCTTTTAGTTAAAATTGCAGGGGATGTACCTTCCATTGAAAAAAGCTTTTTTAGAAACATAGTTAGTTGCATTGTTGCTTTAGTACTTATTATAAAGAACAAGGAAAGTTTCTTTGGAAAAAAGGAAAATCAGAAATATCTATTAGGTAGATCTATATTGGGAACATTAGGAGTAATATTATATTTTTATTGTATAGATAACATGGTATTATCAGACTCTTCTATGTTAAATAAATTAAGTCCCTTTTTCGTTATAATTTTTTCTGCTTTATTTTTAAAAGAAAGGATAACTAAGGTTCAATTAGCTGCAATAACTACAGCTTTCTTAGGAAGCTTATTAATAATTAAGCCATCCTTTAATATGAATGTAATGCCTGCATTAATAGGTGTTGCTTCTGCAGCTTTTGCAGGAGGTGCATATACATTTGTAAGGTTTTTAAGAGATAAAGAAAAATATTATACTATAGTTTTCTATTTTTCTTTCGTATCTATATTATTTAATCTTCCTTTGATGATAATGGTATACAAACCTTTAACTTTAAATCAACTGCTAGCATTATTAGGAGCAGGAGTTTTTGCTTCTATAGCACAATTTTCATTAACAGTAGCATATAAATATGCACCAGCTAGTGAAATATCTATATACGACTATGCAAATATAATTTTTACAGCTTTATTAGGAATGTTCTTACTAGGAGAAATTCCAGATTTATTAAGTATATTAGGGTATGTAGTTATAATTTCAGCTGGATTTTTAATGTTCATGTACAATAAAAGAAAGGTTAAAAAATTAAGTTCATAAAAACTAAGGAAATTAGGAGGGATACAAATGAAGAAAGGAATTTTTAAAATTAAAAACTTATTTATATTTATAATTTTAATAATAACTTCTATATTTTTAATTGGATGTGCACAAATATCTTTAGAAGAAGGAAATGATGAAAAAGTAGATGTAAATTCTACGGGGAAACTCATGGTACACTTTATTGATGTAGGTCAAGCAGACAGTATTCTAATAGAACAAGGAAACTCTACAATGCTTATTGATGCTGGTAATAATGATGATGGAAAGATTATTAAGGATTATCTAAGTAAAAGAAATATAACTAAAATAGACTATTTAGTAGGTACCCATCCTCATGAAGATCATATAGGTGCTATGGATGATGTTATCTATGAATTTGAAATAGGAAAAATATTTATGCCTAAAAAAACTTCCACTACAAAGACTTATAGAGATGTAGTAACAGCTGCTAGTAAAAAGTCATTAAAATTTACAGCTCCTAAAGTGGGATACAGCTTTAAACTAGGAGAAGCTACTTTTACCATATTAGCACCTATAAAAGATTATGAAGATGCTAACGATAGTTCCATAGTTTTAAAGATGAAATACGGAAATAACACATTTTTATTTACAGGAGATGCAGAAGGTCCTTCAGAACAAGATATTTTAAATAAGAAAAGTGACTTAACTGCAGATGTTTTAAAATTAGGCCATCATGGATCAAGAACTTCTTCCTCAGATAAATTTTTAGATGCAGTAAATCCTAAATATGGAGTAATAACTTGTGAGAAGAATAATGATTATGGACATCCTCATATTGAAACTGTAAAAAAGATGAAAGAAAGAAATATAAAACTTTATAGAACAGATGAGCAAGGTACAGTTGTAGCTACTAGTGATGGGAAAAAAATAACTTTTAATAAATCAGTAGCTAGCTATAACGAAGGAGTAAGAAAAAATAAAGAAGAAAATAATATTCAAACGAAAAATCAGGGTAATAAGAGTACTACTAATAAAAATAATAATTCTAGCAAAGTAGTATACTTTACACCTAAAGGAAAAGTATATCACTACAAGAAGGAGTGTAGTACTTTATCAAATAGTAAAAATATATTAGATGGTAGTTTAAAGGATGCTAAAAATCAAGGGAAAAATGATCCTTGTGAAAAATGTGCAAGCTAATAAGTAAATATATGCCTATAAATAAAAGATGGGACATTGTCCCATCTTTTATTTAATAAATTTTAATTATAAAATATTTAAGATACGTAAATATTTTGTTTTAATTTGATATCTTTATTTCTTTAGATCTTTGCTTAGATTGAATATAGTATTGATAAATGTTTTTAACTAATATTTTAATAATATTATATATTGGTACTGCTACAAAAGCAGCAAAGAATCCACCTAAGTACACACTTGCGGTAATTACTATAATTGTTGTAAGTGGGTACATATGAAGCTGATTACCTGTTATATTAGGAGTTATTATATTGCCTTCAAGTTGCTGAACAATTACTGCTAATATACCTATTTTAACAGCCATTGGAAAACCCATTCCTAAAGCTATTATTAAAGCAGGGAATATTCCTAATATAGGGCCTAAAAATGGAATGAATGAAGTTATAAAGGCAAAGAAAGCTAATACAAAAGCATTAGGCATTCTTATTATCAAATATCCTATAAACATCAATATACCTATTACACAGGCAACCATCATCTGAGCTGTTATATATTGCTTAAGTACTGTATCTATTTCCTTAATAATTTTTACTACAAAGCTTTTAATCTTTACAGGTAATATTTTTACAAAGGAATTATAAATTTTATAGTCATCTTTTAATATATAGAACATAATAATAGGAATAAGTATTAATTGAGCAAAAAAATTACTTACAGAGCCTACTACACCTGCAACACCTATACTTATATCTAAAAATGAACTAGTTATAAAAGATGCGGTTTTTTTCAGAATATCATCTATTCTTAATAATTCATTAAGTTTTGGATATAAATAATTATATTTTTCTGATAGATTTTGAATGCTTACAGTAAGATTTGTAACTAAGCTTGAACTTTCTTTTGCTATAGTAGAACTAGCATAAGTGGATATACCTATCAACAATATTAATATAGATATTATAGTTATTGTTGTTGCTAATCCATTAGAAATATTTTTAGATTTTAAAAATCTATTTATAGGTCTTAATATATAGTATAAAAATATAGCTAGAATAGCAGGTATTAATGCAGCGTCTTTTAAACTAACTAAAGGTGTAAAAATAAAGCTTACTTTAGTTGATAAGAAAATCATCAGTAAGATTAAGTTTATTATGATAAGATATAAAATTGTTTTATTTTCTTTTAACATATTATCCTCCAATAGTATTTAATATATTTAGTATTTTACTATATTTTTATATATTATGTAGTGCAAAATAAAAGCCCATATCAAAATGGGCTTTCAAAACTATTGCATTGACTTCAAATCAATAATTTTACTTTTTTTAGGCTTTAAATTCAGTGCATCCATTATTCCTTCGTATTCAGCTTCAACTGCTTGGAAAATAACAGATAAAGTTTCAAATACAATTTCAGCATCAAAATTATTGTTGAAAGGAATGGAAGCTTTTGCACTGACTACATTTTGATCTTCATAGAAAGAAACATATTTATAAGTAGAATTTAAGTCATTAAATAATTTATAAAGTTTAATTTTTGCATCTTCATCACTTGGTGTACTTGTTATATGAAATACATATATATCAGCTAGAGTATCATCATCTCTTAATGCTATAACTGCTCTTTTTTCTGTTCCTCCACCTAAAACTGGTTTTTCAATACCATTAACAGCTATTTTCTCAGGAAAAGAGAAGATAGTAAATTCATCTATATTCATTCCTTTATTCATAGGTATTTGGTGTTCTTCAATGAATTTTTCAAAAGCTTTAGTGTTAAATCTCATTAGCTTGTCCCCTTTCAATATAGCGAGAAATAGTTATAAAATAATTCAAAATATATATAATAGTTACATTATCTCATAAAGTAATTAATAAGTAAATATCAAATATTATATGATTGATAAATGATAATTATTACCAAAATGTGGATAAAGTTGTGGAAAATGTGGAAAAAAATGTAATAAGTTAATAGAATTACTTTTACTATATAATTAATCTAGAAAAGAAGTGTTTTAGAGGTTTAATATAAAAAAGGCTTAACTCTAAATTAAAAACTATTTTAGAGCTAAACCTTTATCATATTATTAGGTTAGGATACTTTTATATTAGTTTTATCTAAATCTACAAGAGAATATAAATAAGTTTCTAATTCTTTAGTTTTTTCTTTATCCATAGCTGGAACATCTTCTAATTTGTATTTCATACCCAAAGCCTCATACTTATTTATTCCTAATAGATGATAGGGAAGAAGTTCAATTTTATCTACATTTGGAATTTCTTCATTTATTATTTTAGCTATTTTTTCTATATGCTCTTTAGAATCTGTATGGCCAGGGATAATTACATGTCTAACCCAAACTCTAGTGGTACTTTTTCTAAGAGCTTCTAAGAATAGGTTAACATCTTTAGTATCTTGTCCTGTTAGTTTAATATAACCAGTACTATCTATATGCTTTATATCAAGTAAAACTAAATCTGTATATTTCAATATTTCATCATAATGACCATGTCCATAACCAGCAGTATCAATGGCAGTGTGTATTCCATGTTGTTTACATTGTTTTAACATATCAAGTAGAAATTCATCTTGAAATAAAGGGTCTCCACCAGAAAAGGTTACTCCACCACCTGAATTTTTAAAGTAGGGTTTAAATCTAATAATTTTTTTTATTATTTCATCAGAAGTCATCTCATTGCCACCATTCAAGCTCCAGGTGTCTGGATTATGACAATAAGCACATCTTAATTTACATCCTTGCATAAATACTATTGTTCTTATACCAGGACCATCTACAAGCCCCATGCTTTCAATTGAATGAATTCTTCCTTTTACCATAATATCTTCTCCTTAACTAGGCATTTATATAATTGTATTAAAAAAACCATTAGATTAAAGTTAATAGCTTTTTTAATACAGTAGAACTACCTATATTAGTATAGGTAATTCTACTTAAATTAATTACATTGATTCATGGAATGTTCTGCTTATAACTTCTAATTGTTGAGCTTTAGTTAATCTATTGAAATTAACAGCATATCCAGAAACTCTAATTGTTAATGTTGGGTATTTATCTGGGTTTTCCATAGCATCTAATAATGTTTCTCTATTTAAAACATTGACGTTTAAGTGGAAGGCGCTTTGGCCGAAATATCCATCCATTATAGATACTAAATTACTAATTCTTTCTTCTTGAGTTTTTCCTAATGCATCAGGAATTATTGAGAAGGTATTTGAAACTCCATCTTGACAAGATTCTTTGTAAGGAATCTTAGCAACTGAGTTTAATGATGCTAAGGCACCATTTTCATCTCTTCCATGCATTGGGTTAGCACCTGGTGCAAATGGTTCACCAGCTTTTCTTCCATCTGGAGTAGCACCGGTTTTTTTACCATAGACAACATTAGATGTTATTGTTAACACTGATAATGAGTGTTCAGCATCTCTATATGTCTTGTGCTTCTTTAACATTTCAGAGAATTTCTTAACAACTTCTACAGCGATATCATCAACTCTATCGTCATCATTTCCGTATTTAGGGAAATCGCCTTCAATTTTAAAGTCTATAGCTATTCCATCTTCATTTCTAATAGGTGTAACTTTAGCATATTTTATAGCACTTAATGAGTCAGCTACAACTGATAATCCTGCAACTCCAAAAGCCATAAATCTTTTGATATTTGTATCGTGTAAAGCCATTTGTCCAGCTTCATAAGCATATTTATCATGCATATAATGAATTGTATTCATTGTATCAACATATAATTCAGCTACATATTCAAGAACTTCAAAGAACTTAGCTTTAACCTTTTTGTAATCAAGAACCTCATCAGTCATCTTATCTAGTCCTTTAATTACAGTTTTAAATGTTTTTTCATCAACTCCGCCATTAATAGCATATAATAGTGACTTACCTAAATTAGCTCTAGCTCCAAAGAATTGCATTCTCTTACCAATTTCCATAGCTGATACGCAACAAGCAATACCGTAGTCATCACCATATACCGGTCTCATTATATCGTCATTTTCGTATTGAATTGCTCCAGTTTCAATTGACATTTTTGCACAATACTTCTTAAAATTTTCTGGTAATTTTTCTGACCATAAAACTGTCATATTTGGTTCTGGGGCAGGATTTAGGTTAATTAATGTATGCAGGAATCTAAATGATGTCTTAGTTACAAGTGGTTTGCCATTTACGCTAACTCCACCAATTGCCTCTGTTATCCAGTTTGGATCTCCAGCAAATAGTTCATTATAATCAGGAGTTCTTAAATGTCTAGCTATTCTTAACTTTATAACAAATTGATCAATCATTTCTTGAGCTTCTACTTCTGTTATAATACCTTTTTCTAAATCTCTTTGAATATATATATCTAAGAATGTGCTAACTCTTCCTAATGACATTGCAGCGCCATTGTTTTCTTTTATAGCTGCTAAATATGCAAGGTAAGTAAACTGTACAGCTTCTTTAGCATCTTTAGCAGGTTCTGAAATATCTATTCCATAAGAAGCAGCCATAGCTTTTATATCTTCCATAGCTATAATTTGTTCATTAACTTCTTCTCTTTGTCTTATTAAATCATCTAAAGCTGGTCCTTTAAGTTCAGCTAAGTCTTTTTTCTTTTCATTAATTAGAAAATCCATTCCATAAAGTGCTATTCTTCTATAATCACCAATAATTCTTCCTCTTCCATAAGCGTCTGGAAGACCAGTTAATAATCCAGCACTTCTAGCTGCTCTTATTTCATCAGTATAAGCATGAAAAACACCTTGATTATGAGTTTTTCTATATTTAGGGAAATATTTGTTTATTTCTTCATTTAATTCAAATCCGTAAGCTTCTAAAGATTGCTCTACCATTCTAAATCCACCAAATGGGTTAACTATTCTTTTTAGTGGAGCATCTGTTTGTAGTCCAACAATAACTTCGTTATCTCTGTCTATATATCCAGGACCAAAGTTGTTAATTCCGGATACTTCATTGACTTCAACATCAATTATTCCTTTTTTTATTTCTTCTATTATTAGTGCATGAGTTTTTTCCCAAACCTTAGCAGTTTTATCTGACATTCCTACTAAAAAAGTATCATCACCTTCATATAATGAATAGTTCTTTTGAATAAATTCTCTTACATCAATAGATTCTTGCCACAGCTCGCCTTTAAAGCCTTCCCATTGTTTAAACATTTACTATTCCTCCTAATATATTACAATTTAAAAAATAAAACAGTTCTTATATTTAACTATAACAGCATAAGGTTAAATATAAATTTATTCAATAGTCTTTATTTGTAATTAATAATTATTTCACCTTGTGTTATAATTGTATTACTAATACAGAACTAATTCAATAGATTTTTATATTTTCAGAATATTTAGACTTAATCAATAATTACTATTTTTCATTCATGATAACGTATACTAAAGCATTTATATGGTGATGCTGAAATATAAAATTCAAAATATGTCATTTTTGATAAAGAAAACTGAAAAAAAAGCAGTATAATTATAAAATGTGAATGAAGAAAAAATAAAAAAATTAATAGTGTATTACATATAAAAACACATCTGTTTTTGATTTTGACTAATACAGTTTTGAGAGGGTAAAAAAAGTGATAAAAACAAAAGTAAGAATTAATTAAAAACAGTAATTAAACTGTAATAATTTATATATTATATTGTTATTTGTACTCTTTATCTAATATGTGTAATAATAAGTTACAGTAAATAAATAAAAAAATACTAATTCCATTAAAAATGAGTTATAATAGAATGAGTAGAATTAAATAACTATTTGAAAGTATGCTTTAAAAATAATATTCTATTTTATTTAATGCAATTATACTGAGTATGGAGGGAAGACAAGTGGGAAGAAGAAAGCCTAGCATGTTTAGTAAGGATTACGAAAAACAGATGAGAAAAAGAAGAAGAAGATATATAATGCTAATTTTAACTTGTATTGCAGCTGTTATAGTTATAGTATTTAGCTCGCCAATAAAACAAAGCTTATTAAATATAAAAAACACTGCAATATTAAATAAAGATAGTAAAGATAAAGATAATAAAAATGAAAAATCAGAAACTACTACGAATAATAATAAGGAAGATAATAAAGATAAAATAGATAATAAAAGCCAAGAAGAGAATAAAGAAGAAAATTTAAAAAAAGAAGAAGTTAATAAGCCAAAGACAACACAAGAAGAAAAAGAAATTAAATTAAATGATAATGCTACTGTAAAAGTTGTTATAGAGAATAAAGACAATGATAAGAAAATTATATCTATTAGCAATGCTGAAAATACTACCAGTGATATTAGTCCCTCAGGAAAACAGGCTGTTTTTGAAGAAAAAAAAGAACAAAGAATTTTCTTGATGAATGTAAATGGCGATTTAAAGGAAATAACAAAAAAAGAATATATATCTACAGAAAATGAAGTTTTTTCTAAAGAGTCTGTACTTCAATATAACCCAGGATATCTATGGAGTGGTAATCCCAAATTTATAGATGAAAAAAATATTGCATATATAAGTTATTTACCGTGGATAAATGAGGAAAAAAATCAATATGTATGGATGATAAAGTTACAAAATTTAGAACATATCGCTTATTATAATTTAACAGGTAAAGATATTAAATTTGGAAAAATTGAAGAAAAAGGATTAATTATTAATATAGATGGTAAGGTGAATTATTTAAACGGCGAAGGAAATATAACTTATTAATAGGAAAGTTTGTAAATTTACTTGTAATTTTATATGAATTTATTGTATAATTTGAAACAAACTCTACAATTTATATTATTTTGTAATGTCAATTTATATATTTTAGAGTAAGATGTATTAATAGATGCCAGTTTTATTATTCGCAATATTAGGATTTAGCGTTATTAAAAAAATGACAATTAATCTATGTAATTATTAAGAAAGTATGGTATAATCTATTAGGTTAATATTCATTTATGATATTAGGAGGAAGAAAACAATGAACGTTAAAATGGAAAAACTAGAAAAAAACGTTGTAAAACTAGAAATAATCGTTGAAGCTGAAAAATTTAATGAAGCTTTAAAGAAATCTTTTGCTAAAAATGCTAAGAAATTTAACATACCAGGATTTAGAAAGGGTAAAGCTCCACTTAATATAGTAAAAAAATATTATGGCGAAGGAGTATTATTTGAAGACGCTATAGACATGATATATAGAGATACATATCCAAAAGCGTTAGAAGAAAATAACATAAATCCAATTGATTATCCATCAATAGATATAGTTCAAATTGGAGAAGGAAAAGAGTTCATATATACTGCTGAGATAACAGTTATGCCAGAAGTTGAACTTGGTGAGTACAAAGCTTTAGAAGTTAAGAAAAATGAATATAATGTGACTGATGAAGATGTTGAAAATAAATTAAAAGAAGCTCAATATAGAAATGCAAGAATTGAGGTTAAAGAAGATAAAGTTATAGAAAAAGGTGATATAGCTGTTATTGACTTTAAAGGATTTACAGGTGATGTTGCTTTTGAAGGCGGAGAAGGAACTGATTATGAATTAGAGATAGGTTCAGGTACATTTATAGACAATTTTGAAGAACAATTAATAGGTTTAAAAGCTGGTGACTTTAAAGAAGTTAATGTAACTTTCCCAGAGCAATATGGAAGAGAAGAATTAAATGGAAAACCAGCTAAATTTGAAGTGAAAATTAAAACTGTTAAGGTGAAAGAATTACCTGCTATAGATGATGAATTTGCTAAAGAAGTTTCTGAATTTGAAACATTAGAAGAGTATAGAAATGATATAAAAGCTAATTTAGAGGAAGCAAATGAAATAAGAGTAAAAAAAGAATATGAAGAAGCTGTTATAAATGCAGCAGTAGCTAATGCTAAAATTGATATTCCAGAAGTTATGATAAATAGAGAAATAGATGGAATGTTAAAAGATTTAGAAACTAGATTACAATATCAAGGACTAGATATTCAAACATACTATCAATTTACAAATACAAGTGAAGAAAGCTTTAGACAACAAATGAAAGAAGTTGCTACAAATAAAGTTAAAACAGAAATCGTTATGGATAAAATAGCAGAAGTAGAAAATATAACAGCAACTGAAGAAGAAGTTAAAGCTAAAGCTAAACAAATGGCTGAAATGTATTATGGAGCTTCAGAGGCAGATAAAACTGCTGATTTATTAATAAATTCTCAAAAAGAGTATTTACAACTTCAAGTTACTACTGAAAAAGTTAAAGATATGTTAGTTGAAAGTAGTAAAGCTATCTAAATTTTATAATAAAACGTGTTTAAAAGAATTAATTGCCAGAGCAATCTGGCAATTAATTTTAAATATATAGGATTAAAGTTAAATTATAAGGATAAACTTAAATAGTAGAAGTTTTGTGCTATAATTTATAATATATAAAAAGGAGGATGTTGTATGAGTTTAGTACCAATGGTTATAGAGCAAACTAATAAAGGTGAAAGATCTTACGATATTTATTCTAGACTTTTAAAAGATAGAATAATATTTTTAAGCGAAGAAGTTAATCCTACAACCGCTAGTTTAGTTGTAGCTCAATTATTATTTTTAGAGTCAGAAGATCCAGATAAGGACATACATTTATATATAAATAGTCCAGGAGGCTCAATTACAGATGGTATGGCTATATACGATACCATGAATTATATAAAGCCAGATGTATCAACAATTTGTACTGGTATGGCAGCTTCAATGGGAGCATTTTTATTATCTGCTGGAACAAAAGGAAAGCGTTTTGCTCTTCCAAATAGTGAAATAATGATACACCAGCCACTAGGTGGATTTAAAGGCCAGGCAACTGATATAGATATTCATGCAAAAAGAATATTGAGAACGAAAGAAACTTTAAATAAAATATTAAGTGAAAATACAGGTCAGTCACTTGAAAAAATTCAAAGTGATGTGGAGAGAGATTATTTCATGACTGCAGAGGAAGCTAAAGAGTATGGATTAATCGATGAGGTTTATGAATTTAAGAAGAAATAGCAGTTAGAGAGGTGTAGACATGCCAAGAAATGATGAAAAGAAAAAGTTCAAATGTTCCTTCTGTGGTAAAAGCGAGGAACAGGTTAGAAGACTAATAGCTGGTCCAGGTGTTTATATATGTGATGAATGCATAGAATTATGTTCTGAAATCATCATAGATGAAAAAGAAGATGATATTCAAATTGACATGGAAACACTACCAAAACCAGACGAGATTAAAAAATATCTTGACCAATATGTAGTTGGGCAGGACAATGCAAAAAAATCTTTAGCTGTTGCAGTATATAATCATTACAAAAGAATTAGTTCAAATGTAAGTGAAGGTGATGTTGAACTTCAAAAGAGTAATATATTACTTCTAGGACCAACAGGTTCAGGTAAAACCCTTCTTGCTCAAACTTTGGCTAAAATGTTAAATGTACCATTTGCTATTGCAGACGCTACTACTTTAACAGAGGCAGGATATGTTGGAGAAGATGTAGAAAATATATTACTTAAATTAATTCAAAATTCTGATTACGATATTGAAAGAGCAGAAAAGGGTATTATATATATAGATGAAATAGATAAGATAGCAAGAAAGTCAGAAAATCCTTCTATTACACGTGACGTATCTGGCGAGGGCGTACAACAAGCATTGCTAAAAATATTAGAAGGAACTGTTTCATCAGTACCGCCACAAGGTGGAAGAAAGCATCCGCATCAAGAGTTTATTCAAATTAATACCTCAAATATATTATTTATCTGTGGAGGAGCTTTTGATGGCTTAGAAAAAATAATAACTAGAAGAACACAAAAATCTTCTATGGGATTTGGAGCTAAAGTTCAATCTAAGGAAAATATAGATATAGGAGCATTATTAAAAGAAATAATGCCTGGTGACTTATTAAAATTTGGTTTAATTCCGGAGTTTGTTGGAAGATTACCAATAGTTGTTACATTAGAGGCTTTAGATGAAAATGCTTTAGTTAATATATTAAGTGAGCCTAAAAACGCTCTTGTTAAGCAATATAAAAAATTATTCGAAATGGATAATGTACAATTAGATTTTGATGAAGCTGCATTGAGAGCAATTGCTAAAGAAGCTATTAAAAGAAACACTGGAGCTAGAGGATTAAGAGCTATTATAGAAGAAACTATGAAAGATATTATGTTTGAAGTTCCTTCAAGAGAAGAAATAGAAAAAGTTATTATTACTGAAGAGTCAGTGAAAGATAAAAAACCTCAATTCGTAATAGCTGAAAGTGGAAAAAGAGCTCCATTAAAATTAGAAGCTAAAAATAAAGTTAAAAGAGGTTCAGAACCAGCTTAATACAGGATAACGTACCTCAAGTTAAAACTTATTGAAGCTTTTATTTAAAGTTTATAATACAAAATATAAAAAGTTTAGTCCTAAAATAATTTTATTTTAGGACTAAACTTTTTATTTTTAACATTGATATAAGCTTTTTAAAGTTATATTTTGAAATTCTAGTAAAATTGAAATCTAGAAATTTTACATAAGGGTTAGTAAATATTTTATTAAATAATAGAAAAGCTAATTATAATCTTATATTTATTATAGTATTTAAAGTTTATATAAGAAACTACTTATATTTTTATGATTTTGAATGTTTTTTATTACATTATGGAATAGAAAATTGTGTAATTGTAAAGAATAGTAATATGTTTAAAAGTTATATGGAAAATTTATCTAATGAAAGGAGGATTAGCTTAATTTTATAGAATCTAAGCTAAATTATTTATGAGCGATAAATTATTATTCTTTACTATGGGAATACAAATGGTTTTTACAATTATAATAGGGTTATACTTTTTTAATGCTTTAAAGGGTCAACAAAGCAATAAGGTTGTAATTAACAAAGAAAATCAAAAAGAAATAGATAAATTAAAAAAAATGAAAAGCATATCATTATCTATGCCTTTAACGGAAAAAAGTAGACCTAGTAGCTTTGAGGAAATAATAGGTCAAGAAAAAGGAATTAAAGCACTTCAGGCGGCTATTTGTGGTCCTAATCCACAGCATGTAATTATTTATGGACCTCCAGGAGTAGGAAAAACTGCAGCTGCAAGACTAGTTCTTGAAGATGCTAAAAGAAGAAAAACATCTCCTTTTAAAGAAGAAGCCAAATTTGTAGAAATAGATGCTACAACTATTAGATTTGATGAAAGAGGGATAGCTGACCCACTTATAGGTTCGGTACATGATCCTATATATCAGGGGGCTGGACCATTAGGAGTTGCAGGTGTTCCTCAACCAAAGCCAGGTGCTGTTACTAAAGCGCACGGAGGTGTATTATTTATAGATGAAATAGGAGAGTTACATCCTATAGAAATGAATAAGTTATTAAAAGTTTTAGAAGATAGAAAAGTATTTTTAGACAGTGCATATTATAATTCAGAAGATCAAAATATGCCTAGTTATATAAAAGAAATATTTGACAATGGATTACCAGCAGACTTTAGGTTGATAGGTGCTACAACTAGAAGCCCTGAAGAAATAGTACCGGCTATTAGGTCAAGATGTGTAGAAATTTTCTTTAGAGCTTTGCAACCAGAAGAAATAGAAATAATAGCAAATAACGCTATGAAAAAAATAGGCTTATTACTTGAAGAAAAAGCTTGTGAATTAGTAGGATTATATTCTACTAATGGAAGAGATGCGGTTAACTTAATACAGTTAGCTTCAGGAATCGCTATTAATGAAAATAGAGATACTGTAACAGTAAGTGATATAGAATGGGTTATTGAGAATGGCCAATACAGTCCAAGACCAAATAAGAAAATAAAGGAAAGTCCTCAAGTTGGTTTTGTAAATGGATTAGCAGTGTATGGAGCAAATATAGGTTCTGTAATGGAAATAGAAGCTAGCGCTAGAGCAGTAAATTTAAGAAAAGGAAAAATTAAAATTACTGGAATTGTAGAAGAAGAAGAAATCAGTGGTCATAATAAAAAAATAAAAAGGAAGAGTACTGCTAGATGTTCTGTAGAAAATGTTTTAACAGTACTAGAAAGATTTTTTAACATAGATACTGATAAGTATGATATACACGTAAACTTTCCAGGAGGTTCGCCAGTAGATGGACCTTCAGCAGGTATTAGTATAACAACTGCTCTCTATAGCGCTATAACAGGGGTAGCTATAGATAATAAAGTTGCTATGACAGGAGAGATTTCTATTCATGGTGATGTTAAGCCGATTGGTGGAGTAAATGCTAAAATACATGCAGCTAAGAAAGCAGGAGTTACAAAAGTAATAATACCAAAAGAAAACTGGCAAGAAAGTTTTAAAGATATAGAAGGCGTAAAAATTGTTGCAGTAACCAATATAGAAGAAGTAATAAAAGAAGCTTTAATCAAAGAGAATGTTGTAAATATTCCAGTGGAAAATGGAGTAGATATTCTTACAGCTCAGTCTGCAGATATGTAAATATTAGGCTATGTATTAAATACATAGCCTAAATTAATTTCATGATTATTATTAATTGAAAAAACTTCTTTTTATAGGTATAATATATAAGTCTAGCTATATACTTTTTTAAATAAATTAAAGAAATCATTTTATTAATTATAGAAATGAGGGGAGAAAAATGGAGAATAATATTAAAAAGCTTCCTTTAATTCCTCTAAGAGGGGTAAATATCTTTCCATATATGGTTTTACATTTTGATGTGGGAAGAGAAAAATCAATTCTTGCCCTTGAAGAAGCAATGTCAAAGGATCAAAAAATATTTTTAGTTTCTCAAAAAGATGCTAAGGTTGAAGAACCAGAAGAAAAAGATATATACAAGGTTGGAACTGTGTGCAATATAAAACAGTTTGTTAAATTGCCAGGAAACTACATGAGAGTTCTAGTGGAGGGATTATCAAGAGCAAGAATAGTAAACTATATAGATGAAGAAGATTCAATTTATTCTGAGGTTGAAATAATTAAAGACATACAATATGAAAATGATAGTGAATGTATGGCATATGTAACATCTATAGAAGAAGCTTTTGATAGATATTTAGAACTTATAGGTGACATGAGTTCAGAAGTTCTGATAGATTTAGAAGATGAAGAAGACTATGGTAGATTTTGTGACACTATAGGTTCTTATATGATGTTAAAGCAAAATAAGAAACAAGAACTTTTAGAAGCTATAGATGTTAAAGAGCGTTTAGAAAAGCTCCTTATATTTATAGAAAACGAAATTGAAGTTGTTACACTAGAAAAGAAAATAGGAACTAAAATTAAGAGCAAAATTGGAAAGGTTCAGAAGGAATATTATTTAAGGGAGCAACTAAAAGTAATACAAGAAGAATTAGGTGAAGAAGACGAAGAAAGTAGAGAAATAAGAGAATACGAAGAAAAGATTAATAAAAATAAGTTGCCTAAAGAAGTTAAAGAAAAAGCAATTTATGAACTAAATAGATTAAAGAGTAGCGGAGTTCATACACAGGAAGCAGTAGTTATAAAAAATTATCTGGATTGGGTATTAGAGCTTCCATGGAACAAGCTAACTAAAGACAATTTAGATATAAAGAATGCTAGAAAAGTCTTAAATGATGAGCATTATGGACTTGAAGATGTTAAAGAAAGAATAATTGAGTATCTAGCAGTAAGAAAGCTAAGTAGAACTTTAAAAGGTCCTATACTTTGTCTTGTAGGACCACCAGGAGTAGGAAAAACTTCTATTGCTAAATCTGTGGCTAATGCGCTAGGACGTAAGTTTGTAAGAATGAGTTTAGGTGGAGTTAAAGATGAAGCTGAGATAAGAGGACATAGAAAGACTTACGTAGGTGCAATACCGGGTAGAATTATAAATGGTATGAAAGAAGCAGGATATAAAAATCCATTATTTTTATTGGATGAGATTGATAAAATGGGTGCAGATCACAGAGGAAGCCTTGCAGATGCACTGCTTGAAGTTTTAGACAGTGAACAAAATTCAACTTTTAGAGATCACTACTTAGAACTAGATTTCGATTTATCAAAAGTTTTATTTATAACAACAGCAAACTCTTTAGATACTATATCTAGACCATTATTAGATAGAATGGAAATAATAGAAGTAACAGGATATACACCAGATGAGAAATTTTTTATTGCTAAAGATCATTTAATTCCTAAACTATTAAAAGAGCATAACATGGAAGAAGGCCAAATTAAAATATATGATTCTGCCATAAGAAATATAGTAGAGAATTATACAAGAGAATCAGGAGTTAGAAATTTAGAAAGAAAAATATCTTCTGTTATAAGAAAAGCTATTACTGAAATGGTAGAAAAGGATAAGAAAAAGGTAGCTATAACTACAAGTTATGTTAGAAAGTATTTAGGACCAGAAATTTATAGTTATGATGATTTAGATAGAGAAGATAAAATAGGTGTTGTAACTTGACTTGCATGGACTGGATATGGCGGAGATACATTGCCTGTAGAGGTAACTGTTATGGAGGGAAATGGTAAACTTCAATTAACAGGACAATTGGGTGATGTAATGAAAGAATCTGCTAAGGCAGGATATAGTTATGTAAGAGCAAATAGTAAACATTTTAACATTGAAGATAATTTTTACAAGGATAAAGATATTCATATACATGTACCAGAAGGTGCAGTACCTAAAGATGGACCATCAGCAGGTGTAACAATGGTAACAGCAATGGTATCCGCATTAAGTAATAAAAAAGTTAAACATAATGTGGCTATGACTGGAGAGGTTACTTTAACAGGAAGAGTGCTTCCAATTGGTGGATTAAAAGAAAAGAGTTTAGCAGCCTATAGAATGGGGATAGATACAATTATTATACCTAAAGATAACAAAAAAGATCTTGACAAACTGCCAAAATCTTTAAAAAGCAAATTAAACTTTATAATAGCGGAAAACGTAGATGATGTATTAGAAAATGCATTAATTGGAGAGATGAAAAATGGAAATTAAGCAATCAGAATTCACTATATCAGCAGTAAAACCAGAACAATATCCTACAGACAATAGAATTGAATTTGCATTTGTAGGTCGTTCAAATGTTGGAAAATCATCACTTATAAATACTTTAACCAATAGAAGAAAGCTGGTTAAAGTAAGTGGTACACCAGGAAAAACTAGATTAATAAATTTCTTCATAATTAATAATGAATTTTATTTTGTAGACTTACCTGGCTACGGATATGCTAAAGTATCTAAAAGTGAAAAGGCAACTTGGGGACAAATGATGGAAAGATATTTAGTTAATAGGCCCCAACTTAAAAAAGTTGTATTACTAGTAGATTCAAGGCATAAACCTACAAATGATGATATATCTATGTATGAATGGATAAAACATTATGGATATGGTGTGGTGGTAGTTGCTACTAAAAAAGACAAATTAACTAAAAATGAACTTTTTAAAAGCAACAAGTTAATTAGAGAAACCTTAAAAATGGATAAAGATGAGCCGCTTCTTTTTTTCTCATCTTTAAAGAAAGAAGGAAAAGAAGATCTTTTAGAGGAATTATTTAAGGGAATAGAAATATAATAATAAAGGCATATACAATTTAAGTATATGCCTTTATTAAAGTATAGTCCTATATTTTATGGAATTTTTTAATGGAATTTCAACTTATATGTAATTTTAATTTCTATAATAAAAATTCATTTTCATAAATTGAAAATTGTGAATTAAAGATATGAATTATGGTTAAAACTCCACAGTCAAACCTTTGGAGTTCTTTAGAAAAAATTTTATTTTAAGAAATTCACTTAAGGTGAATTTCATTCTCAACTCTTTATTCTTAAAAGATTAAGGTATTTTTATAAAAAATAAATTATAATTACTTATCTTAAAATGAGTTAATTAACTGTTATTTTTTATAAAAATATTATATAGTATACTAATATCAATTAATTTTAATAGGAGGTAGTAGGTTGCAATTATTAGTTAATATATTAATTTTACTGCTAGTTTATTTTTTACCTTATTTTGTATTTATATATGAATATAGCTATAAGAGAGGGGTTTATAAATTATTTTCAGTAAAAAACATTTTTTTTACTTTAATATATACATTATTAGTATTAATTAGTCCGTCGATGATAGCTAATTTATATCCTTTTATTATAGTAATAATATTAATAATACATATGAAAAAATCAAATTTAGATGACTATTATGGATATGAATTTTCTATAAAAACTATAGACATATTCTCTGCTTTTAAATATGGAATTATATCATATATTATAATGATATCTGCATCAATATTATGGAGTTGGATATTAAGAAATTTAGGTGTTCAATTGAAAGAGCAAGAAGTAGTTACAATATTATCAGATTATGATTTATTAAGTTTCTTTATAGCAGTGCCTTCAACTGTAATATTTGCGCCCATATTAGAAGAATTTGTATTTAGATATTTACTATTTGAGAAATTTTTAAAAAAGAGAATTGGACTTATATTAGCTAGTATAATAACTAGTATAATATTTGCTTTAGTACATTTTAGCTTAACTGCCTTTTTAGTTTTATTTACAGTAAGTATGGTTACTTGTTATTTAATTGACAAAAAAGGTTATTGGTATGCTGTTATAGCTCATCTATCTTTAAATTTAATGACTACAATTTATTTATTTATTGATAAATTTAATTAAATAAAAAAGCCAGCAATATTGTTGGCTTTTTTTATTTTTAAGATAATCACTGTTGAAAAATAATTATTTAAAAAATAGAGAATATTTTCTATAACTGTAAATTGCAAAGTGTAAATAGTAAATTGAATAATTCTAATTATGATACTAAAAAGAATAAATTATTTTTTCATATATTAATTTTAGAATTGGTATATCTATATATTTACAAATCCTACTGACAGAATAAAGTAAAATACAATAATTGGTGATTTTTTAAGGTGTTTTATATCAGGGTCTAATACTTTACAGAAAGAGTTTTATTGTAACAGAAATTAAGATTATTTAATAGTATGTTATTAGAAAACGAAAGAAAAAATTCAATAAGGCTAATAAGATAGTAAATTTGTAAATTAGCTACAAATTAGTGTCAAAACATTTAATAAACCATATTATGTAATATACAAAAGATATATTAATAATCTATAAGAGGAGGAGAAAATATATGGATATCAACTCTTTATTAAATCTAATGTCAAACATTAACATTCCAGAAGGAGAGGAAGGAGAAAGTTGTCATAATGATAGGGGGTTCTTCGGGGGAAGAAGAATATTCTTAATAATTATTATATTCCTAATATTCTGTTGTGGCTGTGGTGGAAATGGTTTCTTTAACAACTTCGGAAACAATTGTTGTGACCCATGTTGCGATCCTTGCTGTGACCCATGCTGTGACCCATGTTGCTGTGACCCATGTTGCTGTGATCCGTGCTGTTGCTGCTGTGATGATGGTAAACATCATAAACGTCGTAAACGTGATAAACACCGAGATAAAGATTGTTGTTGCTGCTGCTGTTGCTGTGATCCATGCTGCTGTAACTTTGGTTTTGGAGGCTGGAATGGTGGCTGGAACGGTGGCTGGGGATTTGGAAACAACTGCTTCGGAGGCGGCTGTGGCTTCGGTGGAACTGGCATATGGTTTATAATCATAATACTAATCATCTTCTGTAATAGAAAATTCTAAGGAAAAATTTATCAATGAAGCAAAAGTTATAGAAATTTTAGAACAAAACTTAGATTAAAATGGAGGTATGAACTATGTTTGGATGGGGAAATAAAGGATTTTGTTGCGACCCATGTACTATTATACTAATAATATTAATATTATCCAATCAATGCTTATTGAATACACGTGATTGTGATGATAACTCTAGCAGAAACGCTTTAACATTGTTATTCCTTTTCTGGTTATGTTGTAGTAAAGGATTTGGAAATAGAGGATTCGGATTCGATTGCTGCTGTGACGGTAAAGATGGAAGACGCTCTAGAAGAAGACGTAGACGTTCAAGAAGAATTTGTTGTTGCTAACTAAAAAGGAGCTGATACTATGTGTGGCAGTATAAATGAATGTAACCCATGCATAATATTACTAATAATAGTAATTTTAAATCAAGGAAATCTATTAAATACTAAGCACATAGAAGGTAGAATTGCTATGATTTTAGTACTAATTTTCTTCTTCTGTGGATTTAATAGAGGTGGTTTTATTGGTAAATTTAATTCACAATGTGGATGCAGATTTCCAGTTGTAAGAAGATGTTGCTGTTAATGGGTTTTAACGAAAGAAGATTTATAATGTAAAGCCATGGCCCAGGAGGGGTGGTTTATAAAGAGATAAGAGTTTTTAGCAGTCCATGTGACAACGTGGATTGCTTTTTAAAATATTATAGCTATAGTTTCTAAATATAGGAGGGAAAAAATACGCCCTCCTAATTATAAAGAGGTGATTTTGTGGGAAAGCATAAACATCGTAGAAAAAGAGATAGATATGAATGTGAAAATTGTAAATATTATGCTCAAATGAATCGAATGAATCAAATGAATCGAATGAACCCGATGAATCGAATGAATCCTATGAATCAAGCAAATCCTATGAATCAAATGAATCAGATGAATCAAATGAATAATCCTAATTTTAGAGGTGGAAACCCTAATAATTTTAATGGCGGAAATCTAGGAAATAGTCTATTAACGCTATTAACTACTCTAGGCGGAGGTGGAAGCGGAAATGATTATGATGGAGATATGATAAGTAATTTAATGTCAACATTTATGGGGAATGGAAATAATAGCAGACAGAATAATTTTAATTTAAATGATTTGGGTAGTTTATTTAATAATGTTAATAATACTAACAGAAATCAAGGAAATGGAAATCCTTTCAGTGGATTGGAAAACATCTTTGCAAATATAACTGAAAATGACATAAATGCATTTCAAAGTGTTCTAGGAGATTTATTTAATAATCAAAATGGGGATGGAGGAAATGAAAATTTAAATTTTGAAGATATGTTTGGCGATTTAGACATAGGTTCTATTTTAAATAATCTAGGAAATATGGATTTTAATGATATGAATTTAGATGGGATGGATTTTGATTTAAATGATTTAAGTTTAAATTCATTAAATGAAAACTATAATGGTGAAATTATTGATGCGGAAAATGTAATAGAGGTAGATAATAAGGCAAAAACAGATAATAAGGCAAAAACAGATAATAAACAAAAATCATCAAAATCTAAATCACATAATTCATCTAAGAAGTTTAAAGAAGATGAACTTTATGATATTATAAAAATACTTATGCAGCTCATTGAGCCTTATAAACTAGAGTTATTGAGAAAATTTTTAAGACAACATGGCAAAGAAAAATAGTATTAAAAAACACACTATTGTTAGTGTGTTTTTAATTAATACGGAATATATTAATTTTCAGGTAGAAATATAGGTGTTTCATTTAAAGTTACCATAGTGCATTTGCCATCTAAAAATCCACTTTCATTAATAACAAGTTTTTTTATAGATATATCACCCTTAACCCTACCTTGATTTTCTATGGTTAAGCTATCATTACAATTAACATTTCCGTTGACGGCACCGTTAATAAAAGCATTATTGCAATAAATTGCACCGTTTACCTCTCCATTAATCCCTATTATTATATCGTCCTCCCAGTTAATGTCTCCTTCAATTATGCCATCTACTTTTAAAAGACCTGTACCAGAAAAATTTCCATTGACTTTACAATTTTCTCCAATTAGTGTTTCAATTTTGTTAAGATTATTTTTTTCCTTATCATAAAACATAAATATACCTCCATATAAAAATTATTGATATATTAAGAAAAAATAAAATTTGTTTTAATGAATAAAATATTACATATTGGTTAAAATTATAAATGTAATAGGAGTTGAAATCTCCATAACTAAAGTTTTTACATCTTTAGTTAAACCCCCCATCCCCCTTGGGACCTTAAATGGTCCCTTTTTTGTGCTATATTTTACTTTCTTACATTAATTGATGTTATCATGTATTCACGCTCAAAAGCTTTCTTAGCTAGCATAAGATCAATAGTATAATTATTAATTACTTTATAGTCATTTTTTTCAATTCCTTTAAAGTTTAATGTCCATCTAACCTCTAGAGGTCTATCTTGAGAATCATAACTAATCTCTTTAAAAAAACCATCTTGAAAGTGATAAGCTGTATTTTTAGATGAAAGTTGATATACCATAGAAAGCTCATTACCACTTATATAAGTGCTGAAATAATTGGGAATATTAGTATTTATGCTTGGAAAATTTTCAATAAAGCTTATAAAATCACGTATTAACTTATTTCCTATATAGTTGTCAGGATAAGAATATTCAAAGGTTTTAAATTTATCATTTATAAATATATGATTTTCTAATTTAGTTTCATTATTTTTAAAATTTCCAGTTACAATTTTAGGGGTTTTATTATTTTTATTATCTATAAATCCTAAGATATTATAATATGAAGAGTAGATGTTTTCGTAGCCTTCTCCATTAAAACGAAAAATATGTTGAATAGATTTTTCGTTTATAGAAGACTGAATAAATATTTCTTTTATATTATCCCTAGACACATCTTCTAGTATAACTTTCATAGGCCAATAGGTTTTATGCTCACCTAATGTAGGAATATCTTTATTAGGATTTAGACTATAACTAATTTGATCACTTAAATTTATTTGAACAAGATAGTTATTGTCATCAGTTTTTATATAAAGAGCATCTTTATATCCATCTCCATTCAAATCTTCATTAACTATTTTATTATTATCTATTGTAAAAAATGTAGGTAATGAATTTTTATTTTTATTTAATATAAAAATTATAGCTGTAATTATAAGAACAATTATAAATACTATATAGCTGTATTTTCTCTTAACAAAATTTTTAATTGATTTCACCAAAGTCACCCCCACTAAAGTATATGAAGATCTATTAATTTATAGGACAAGTTTTTTTATTAAATATAAAAAGTGAATTTAATTAAATTATTTTAATAGGGTAAATAAAGTAGTATTATATATATTTGAAAGTCTTTGATAATTAGTAGAATCATTGATTATGAAAAGTTTATATTTAGTTGAAATTAGAACTTAAAGTATTTAGGAGAAGGTTTAAAGTAAGAGATAACAGAGAATGTATGCATTGTAAAAAAAGCTAAAAAATTAAAATTATTTTATAACATTAGAAATAAGTAATTTATTAAAAAAAGTAGAGTTAGTTATACTAACTCTACTTTTGATTCATTATCAGCTTTACATTCACTGCATAATCCATAAAAATATATTTGATTTGTTAAAACACTGTAATCTGTAAATTCCTTAACTTCTTCATTTAAATTGGAGAAAGATACACCTTTAATATCATCAACTTTTGAACAATTAACACATTGAATATGTGAATGTGGTTCAATAGTACCATCATATCTAAAGTTACCTTCACCTACATTAATTTCTTGAATTAAGTTCACAGATACTAAAACTTTTAATGCCTTGTAAACTGTGGCAAGGCTCATTGTAGGATATTCTTCTTGCAGTGCTTTGTATATTGTTTCTGCTGAAGGATGTTCATTAGTAGAACATAGATACTTATATACAGCTATACGCTGAGGGGTAAGTTTTAATTTTTTTTCCTTAAAAATTTGTGTAAAATTTAACATAATCATCAACCTCATTTTAAGATTACTATTATTATATAATAAAAATTATCCATTATCAATAATTATTTAGAAAATTAGTATAATAAAAATTTTTCCATGTAAAATATAATATATTTATTCATTTATTGCAAATAAAACATATATTAATAGTATAGGAGAGGAGGAGTATAGATTTTGAAAAAGACCTATGTTTTAGATACTAATGTTATTCTGTATTCATCCACAGCACTATTATCATTTGGGAACAATGACGTGGTAATACCAGAAATTGTGCTTGAGGAGCTAGATAACTTTAAAAAGGATAAGACCGATTTAGGAGCAAATGCTAGGCAAGCATCAAGATTAATTGATTCCCTTAGAGGAGAAGGCCAACTTAATAAAGGAGTTAGGCTACCTTGTGGTGGACTTTTGAGAGTAGAAATGAATCATCATGATACAGAAATTCCTATATCTTGGGACAAAAGTAAGCCGGATAATCGAATAATCCAACTTTGTAAGGGATTAAAAGAAAAGGGCGAAGATGTAATTTTAATAACTAAGGATACTTTTGAAAGAATTAAAGCAGATATAGTGGATATAAAAAGTGAAGATTTCTATGAGAAAGTAGTTCCAGAAGACTATAATCAATATACAGGAAGAATAGAGGTGTATGTTCCATCACATAAAATTGAAGAGTTTTATAATAAAAAGTCGTTAGATATAGAATCAATGCTTTACTACAATGAAGATAAAGAAGAATATTATGTACCACAGTTATATGTTAACCAATTTGTTTTAATGCATTCCATGGAAAATTCTAAACAAACAGCACTTGGAAGATTTGATGGTAAAAAAGTAGTTCCATTATATTATAAAGATATTAAACCTATGGGAATTTCTCCGAGAAATGTAGGCCAAAAATTTATGCTTGAAGCATTATGTACAGAGCCATCCAAAGCACCATTAGTTATAATAAAAGGCCCTGCAGGTACAGCTAAAACACTATTTTCTTTAGCTACAGGACTTGAAAAAATATTAGAGGAAAACACAGGTCAGTATAGAAGAATTTTAGTATGTCGGCCCAATATTACCATGGACGAAGAGATAGGTTTTTTACCTGGTACGGAAGAAGAAAAAATAGCTCCATTTATGAGACCTGTTTTTGACAATCTTGAGATATTGGTGGATTCTGATGAAAAAGAACGATATAAAAATGAAAAGGAATTACAGGATAAAATAAGAGAATTATTTGATAGAAGAATAATAACTACAGAAGCAGTAGCTTATCTAAGAGGACGTTCTATAGTAAAAAATTGGCTTATAATTGATGAAGCTCAAAATCTTTCACCTAAACAAATTAAAGCAATTACAACAAGAGTAGGAATAGGTACAAAACTAATTTTAATAGGAGATCCAGATCAAATAGATCATCCATTTATGGACGCTAGATCAAATGGATTATGTTATGCTTCAGAGAAAATGAAGGGGAGCGAACTTTGTTATCAAGTAACTTTAAAATTTGATGAATGTGAGAGATCTCCATTAGCTTTTGAAGCTGCTCAAAAATTGTAGTTTTTTAATGATTTACAGAGAATTTAATTCAATTATAAAGTAGAATGTCCTACTTTATAATTGAATTTTTTCAATTTCTACGATATTATATAATGTGTTTTTACTTTTGTAATGGAATTGATACAAATTTATACTATATATGTGAGTAAATAGTATTATGATAAAATATAAATACATAAAATTAATTAATATTTCTAATAACAATCTAATGACTTTCAAAGAAAAATACTATAAACTATATAACATATGGAATTTAACACTTTATTATAGTATGATGCTCACTATAAATTATCTAATAAAGGAAGGTTAAAATGAACGTAAGAAAATCTAAAAAATCAGTTAAGAAAAAGAATAAAATTAAATTCATAATTAGTTTTATACTTTTTCAAATAGTATTTACTGGAATAACCGCTCCGTTTTTAGCTTATTATGGACCTTTTGAGAATGTAAGAAATACGCTTGTAACTACAGCTATGACAACTCTAAGTCACCAGTGGATTGCAGAGTTGTTTTTGAGTAAAGAAACAATTAATAAAATATTAAAAGAACAGGCAGTAACTAATTTATCTCAAAAGAAGGACGCGGAAACAGAAGTTATTGTTAGTAATAAAAATGATAAAACAATTGAAAGGTTTGAAGTAAATAGTAATAAATTTACAGGTTATGTATTAATTATTAATGATGCTACAAGAGTTAAAGTAGGGTATAGTGAAAAATTAGAAGTAGAAGGCCAAACGACCAGTGAAATAGCTGAAAATAATGATGCTATTGCAGCAATAAATGGTGGTGGATTTACAGATGAAGCTACAGGATCATTGTGGACAGGCACTGGTGCAAAGCCTACTGGTATAATAATGAGTAATGGTGATATTAAATATAATGATTTAAGTAGTGATGATGAGCAAAGAGAAGTAGTAGCAATTACTGAAGATGGAGTTCTACTAGTAGGTAGCTATAGCTTAAATGAATTGATACAACATAAAGCGAAAGAAGCAGTTAGCTTTGGACCTGCGTTAATAGTTGATGGACAAAAGGCGATTACTAATGGAGATGGCGGATGGGGAATTGCACCGAGAACAGCCATAGGTCAGAGAAAAGATGGTGCAATAATACTATTAGTTATTGATGGTAGACAAACAAATAGTATAGGAGCTACATTAAAAGAAGTCCAAGACGTATTGTATGAGTATGGAGCTTATAATGCTAGCAATTTAGATGGTGGATCATCTTCTACAATGTATTACAAAGGAGAAGTAATTAATAGTCCATCAGATTCATTAGGTGAAAGAGCAGTTCCGTCAGCTATATATGTAGAAAAATAACATAAGTAAGGAGAATAGTATGAAGATAATAAAAAGATTAACACTTTGGATGGCTATATCTTTAGGAATTCAATGTGTTGGATTTTATTATATTGACAATAACTTTTTAAGTTTAGAAAGTAAAATAAAGGGTAAAAAAGTAGTAGAAGAAAAGGTAGAAGAGAAAAAGAGTAAAATTAAAATTCCATCTGATGCAAATAAAATTTCTGTATCTTATGATAGTAAATATTTATCCTATATAAAAAATAATGTTTTAACAGTAGTAAAGGTACAAGATGGACAAACTGACGAAATAACTCTTGAACCAGATGCTGAAGTGAGCTTCTATAAATGGTTACCAGATAGAAATAGAGTATTATTTGTTGAGAAGATTGTAAACTATGGCTCAAGTAAATTAACTCTTTATTCTTATGATGTAAAAAAGAAAGATAAATCATTAATTAAAGAGTTTGATTGGAATGAAGAAAGTGCAATAGTAGAAGATATTGCAGTATCAACACTTACAGGCCTTACTTATGTGAAGATAGTAGATAGTGAAAATGTAAGCAGTATATATAGAATTGATAGAATGGGTACAATGAATAAAACATATACTGTACCTAGACATATAAGCAATATGGAGCTTTTAAGAAGAGAAGACATATTACTTTATGAAGGTGAGGTTTATAATCAAGTTTATTCGTCTCAAACTAGCGAGGTGTTGTATTTCCCAGAATATGAGCGAATTACCATATTAGGTAGAGATGATGAGGATAAAATCTATATAGGTGGATTAGAAAACGGTTTGGTTAATAAGATATTCTATGGATGTATTACTGAAGATACTTCACAATGGCAACAAATAGCTTTAAATGTATCTTCAGAAAATCAAAATATATATATTTCTGCTGAAGGTAATATATACATACATGATAAAGATAATAAAATTGTTAGAGAACAAAAGTCAAACAAAGAAACAATTTATGAAGGTGAATTTATTCAATTTCAGAACAATGGTGTAGTAACTAAAAGTGGAGATAATATAGAAATTATTGCCTATAAATAAAGACTATGAATTTTCATAGTCTTTATTTATAAATTAATAATATTATATTTAAAGTTTGCTTATGAAGATATAATTTATAATTTTATTACAGATAAGTTTAATTTCTAAAATTAAGTTATAGAATTTATATTTAAAAGATTAAAATCATTTATAAATTTGAAATAAAGGTTATATATAGGCGTCCAATATAAAAACTTAAAATACTTAGGAAAATAATTTTCTAAAATAGCTTAAATCCTTAGAAATTGAGGATTAACAATTAATAATGAAGAATTCAGGAAAAAATTCACTAGAGGTGAATTTCTTGAAATAAAATTTATAAAAACTCCAAAGGCTTTAGCAGTGGAGTTTTAACCATAATTCTTCATTTTTCATTCTTAGTTTTTAATTCATAGAAAAGAATTTTTGTTATGAAAATTAAAATCATGTATAAGTTAAATTTTTATTGTGGAATCCTATATAGCATATATTAATATCTTTATAGTGTAAAAAATTATTTTTTATAAGATATTCTCTATAGTAGATTATTTTGATATAATTATAGGGATAATCAATTTTTTTTGATTACAAGTAGAAAGGGGACGTTCTAATGAGAATTGATTTGTTAGGAAAAGTATTAATGATACCAGCAATATTAGTTGCATTTACTTTTCATGAATATGCTCATGCAAGGGTTGCAGTTAAATTAGGAGATAATACCCCTAAATATCAAGGTAGATTAACATTAAATCCTTTTGCACATATAGATTTTTTAGGATTTTTCATGATTTTATTTTGGGGATTTGGCTGGGCTAAACCAGTGCAAGTAAATCCAAATGCCTTAAAGAATTATTATAAAGATGATTTGAAGATATCTATAGCAGGACCATTAGCAAATTTAGCATGCTCAATTGTAGCTATAATTGTATTGGCAATATTAGGAAAGATGCTTCCAAATACTAAATTAAGTTCAATTATAAATACAATAGTGTATTTGACAGCTTATTATAATTGTTTCTGGTTGTTTTTAAATTTAATTCCTATACCAGGCTTTGATGGATTTCATATATTAAAAGATTTATTTCCACGTCAATTTTATAAAATATCAGATAAAATATATGGATATCAATTAATTATTTTTATATTATTAATTGCGCCTGTACTTGGTGGTGGAAGATCATTACTGACTTATTTAGTTCAGATGCCAGCAAACTACCTATTTTCATTTTTGACTAATTTAGTGGGATTAGTAATTTAATATTTTGTTATACATAAGGAGAGGAATATATGCGCTTAAGAAAAAAGCATTGGGCAAGACCAGAAATGCAGAGTAGTGAAGTAGTTGTTTTCAATCAATATGACCACAAAGGAAAGTGGAAAGAAGAATTTGAAAACAATAATGAAATACATTTAGAATTAGGTTGTGGTAGGGGAGGACATATTGCCAATAGAGCAAAAATGAATCCTAATATTAACTATGTGGGCATAGATTTAAAAGATGAAGTATTAGTTTATGCCTTAAGAAAAGTTAAAGAAGCTAGAGCTGATGAAAGCATACTAGATAAAGATATAAATGTTAGATTGATGCCTTTAAACATCATGTTAATAGATAATGTTTTTGATAAGGATGAAATAAGTAAAATCTATATTAATTTTTGTAATCCTTGGCCAAAGGAGAGACATAATAAAAGAAGATTAACTCATACTAAATTTTTAGCACAGTATAAGAAATTTCTTAAAAAAGGTGGAGAAATTTGGTTTAAAACTGATGATACAGAACTTTTTAAGGATTCCATAGATTACTTTAAAGAAAGTGGATTTGAAATAGAATATATGACCTATGACCTTCATAATAGTGATTTTAAGGACAATGTTGTAACAGAATATGAAGCAAAATTTACTGCTTTAGGCATGAAAACGATGTTTTTAACTGCAAGATTAAAATAATAAATAAGAACTACTATAAAATATATTTTATAGTAGTTCTTATTTATTATATAGATATACCAGCTATAAAATTAATATATATGTGAAAATAATTAGTATTTTTTAGTATTATAGTTCGAACTTTGAATTCACAATTATATAAGATAGAAGTTTTAATAATTTAGCAACACAATTATATAAAGCTATAAATTAAATTGGGAAGTAGTACAGTTCTATATATAGGCAAACTACGTTAAAACTTAATGTATATCTCTAAGGTATTTTAATTCACAAGATAAAGACGTAATGAAATTTTTAACTATTCCAGATAAATATCCGCCATTTGCAAAAGAGGAGACAGAAGAATGGATTAAACTTTGCGTGAGTCGTGAAAATAGATACTGTCAAAAAGTAATAATCACAGAAGAAGGAAAATATATTGGATGGACAGATTTAAAGAATTTTAACAGAGTGAATAAAAATGCTGAATTAGGTGTTGCTATAGGAGATAAAAACTTTTTAGGCAAAGGTTATGGAAGTTTAGCAATAAAAAGTATGTTACAAATAGAATTTAATGATTTTTAACTAGAAAAAATATGGTTAAGAGTAGATTATGATAATAGAAATCCTATAAAAAGCTACGAGAGATGTGGATTTATTAAGGAAGGTATAATGAGAAAAGATAGATTATGAAGGGGTAAGTACATTAATAGATATAGATTTAGTATTTTGAAGGAAGAATTTACTTTATAATTATATACTTTAGATTTAAAAGTATAGGAAATAAAAAAATATGTATTTCATAAGAAATACATATTTATTTTCTAAAGCTTTTAAATACTATAGTTATAACAAGAATGAATACAGAAATTAATGCTATTGTACCACCTGGAGCACAGTTTAAATAATATGAAGAAATTAGCCCTAAAATAATATCTATAAAGCCAAAAATTATTGAAAAAATCATAGTCTTTTTAAAACCTTTATTAAGCTGAAGAGCAGTTGCCACAGGAAGAGCTATCATTGAAGACATAACTAATATTCCCATAACTCTTATAGAAACAGAAATAGTAGCACCTACTAGTAATGCAAAAACATAGTTTATAAGTTTTACTCTAATGTTAGCTACTTTTGCACCTTCTTCATCAAAGGTTATATAGACTAATTTATTATATAGCTTATATAAAACTAAAATTGAAATAATACTTAATACTAGCATGATAAATAAATCATCCTTGGTTACAGTTAAAATACTTCCAAATAAAAATGAATTTATATTAGCATTAGTCTTTCCCATACTAACGAGAGTGATACCAATACCTATACTTAAGGTTAAAACTATAGGTAGGATTAGTTCTGCATATTTTCTGTAATAATTTCTTAATAGTTCAATCAACAATCCACATATACTAGTAAATATGAATGCACAAAGTATAGGGCTATATCCCGTAACTAGACCTATAGCCACTCCGGCAAAGGAACTATGAGCTAGGGTATCACCCATCATTGAATACCTTTTAAGTACTAAAAATACGCCAACTAAAGGGCATAAAATAGAAATAAATATAGCAGCTATAAAAGCATTTTGCATAAACTCGTATTGAAACATAGTAGCCTCCTAATTTAAATCAAAATTTTCTTTATACTCTTTAATGGTATATAACACACCATTACCATTATTCATAGAGTATATATGAGAAGAATTTTCTAACGCAATTTTTATATTATGTTCTATGGAAAGTATAGTAATGTTATGAGATTTATTTAAATGCTTGATTAGCCTATATAAGTCTGCTATGCTCTTTTCGTCTAAAGCTGTAGAAGGCTCATCTAATATTAATAAATCACATTGACCCATAATAGCTCTAGCAATGAAAATTTTTTGTTGTTGTCCTCCTGAGAGTCCCCCTATTAGAGAATTTTTATATTTTTCCATATTAACAGCTCTAAGTGACTCATCTATAACTTTTTTGTCAGCTATTTTAAGAGTTTTCCTATGTATATTTAAAACTTCATATACAGTTATAGGAAATTGCGAATTAAAACCATCTATTTTTTGGGGTACATATCCTATATTTTTTGAGTTAATTGATATAGCTCCTTTAATAGGTTTTAAAATATTAAGTATTAGTTTTACTATAGTGGTTTTACCACTACCATTTTCACCTATTATAGAAACATAGCTACCATCTTCTATATAAAGATTTAGATTATCTATCATATAAGGTTTAATATTATTATAAGAAAAACTCAAATTATTTATTTTTATCATATTTAATCTCCTTTTACTAAACTTAACTATGTACTTCTATAATCTTATCCATCTAATAACTTTTAATAACAATAAAAGGAAATTTGAATAAAAGACATTTTTATTGATAATAATTAGATAGCACTTAATATACAAGTTGATTGTAGACAAGTGAATATGATAAGTTTATATCTTAAAATATAAATAAGTTACAAATTTTTATAGATATAAGCTAAATGCTTAAAAATAGTTAGTTTAATAGAAATTTTTAAAGTATTTTTTATATATTTATCTTGTAATAATTTACATTATTAAAGATATATAATATAATAATAATGTAAATGCAAATAATTTGCAATAGAATATGTCTCTATATTTACAAGGCTTGTTAATTATACTATAATAAGCAAATGTGTGCAAATGCAAATCATTTTCGATTGAAAGGTGTGTTTTTATAGTGAAAAAATTTATTACTTACATATTGGTATTAATGTTCTCAGTGTCTTTAATAGGCTGCAATAATAAAGATAATAATATCAATACAGAAAAAAATGATAAAATAAAAGTAGTAGCTAGCTTTTATGCAATGGAGGAATTTGCTAAGGAAATAGGAAAAGAAAAGATAGATGTATATACTATTGTTCCAGATGGAGTGGAACCACATGATTTTGAACCTAAAGCAAAGGATTTAGAGAGTTTAGAAAAAGCAGATCTACTAGTTTTAAATGGATTAGATATGGAACATTGGAAAGATGACGTTCTAAAAGTTATAAAGAATACTAAGTTAAAAATTGTAGATACATCTAAAGATGGAGATTTTATTAAAATTGAAGAAAGAGATCATAAAGAAGAAGAGCATGAACACGGTGCTTACGACCCTCATTTATGGCTTAGTTTAAATATGGCAAAATTCCAAGCTAATAATATAAAAAATGCACTGATAGAAGTAGATAGTGATAATAAGGATTATTATGAAAAAAATTATAATGAATTTGCCAAAGAACTTGATAATCTGTACAATGATTATAAGAGTAAATTTCAACAAATTTCAAATAAAAATTTTGTTACTGGTCATGAAACTTTTGGATATCTATGCAGAGACTTTGGGTTAAATCAATATAGCATTGAGGGAGTATTTGCAGAAGGAGAACCGTCTCCTAAACAGCTTAAAGAATTAACTGATTTATGTAAAGAGAAAAATATAACTACAGTTTTCGTTGAAAATTTAGTTAGTCCTCAAATATCAGAAACACTAGCTCGTGAAGTGAATGGAAAAACTGAAAAAATATATACACTTCATAGTAGTGAAGATGGACTAAGCTATATAGAAGCTATGAAGTATAATTTAGAAACTATATATAATAGTATGAAATAATCATTAATATAAATATAGTATCAATTATAATTTTACATCAAAAAATCGTGGCACTGTCACGATTTTTTAATAATAAATTATAGTTTTTCACCGTAATGTTGTTTTTTATATGAAAAAAGTAATATAAAGTATGTATAGATAAACTACCTTAAAAATTAATGCATAGCTGAATATAGCTACACCTTTAAATATTTTAATTTACAACTTTAATCAATGGAGAGTTGAAAATGGTCAATTGACAATTATAGTGAAAATTAATTTTGCAAATTAATTTCTTCAAATAGATTATTCAATAAAAGTGATTGTGCCACTTTAAAAAGAAATGAATTCAAAACTTCTCTTATAAAAGAGAAGTATCAATAATTCTCAATTATATAAGGTAGAAATTCAAATAATTAACAACATAATAATATAAGTATATAGATTAAATTTAAAGGTAATACATCTATATAAGTACATGTAGGGGTGTTTATATGAACATATATTTAGTGAGACATGGTGAAACTATTCAAAATAAAAATAAAGTATTTTATGGTACAATAGATGAAGGGTTAACGGAAAAAGGAGTAATTGAATCAAAAAAATTAAATACCTTTTTTAAAGAAATTGACTTAGATGTGGTTTATTTAAGTAATAAAAAAAGAACCTATGAGACTTCTAAGATAATACTAGGTGAAAAATTTAAAAGATTAGAAAAAAATAATAAAATAATTATAGATAAAAGAATAAATGAAACTAACTTTGGAGAGTTTGAAGGGAAAAGTTATGAAGAACTTTTAAAATGCTATCCTGAGGAATGTGATATATGGGAAAAAGATTGGAAGGGTTTTGTACCTCCTAATGGAGAGAGCTATATAGAGTTATACAATAGAGCATCTAATTTTTTAAAAGATATATTAAGCTTAACCTGTGAAAATGTGCTAGTTGTAACTCATAGTGGAGTAATAAGGGCCATATACTCTTATATTATGAATGAAAATATGGATTTATTTTGGAAATTTTCTTCAAGGAATGGAGATGTTTCAATTGTAAAATACGAATATGAAAATTTATTCTTAGATGGAATAATTCATAATAAATTTTTATAAGGAAAGTAGGGTGTATCAAATGAGTAGAGTAATATTAGTTACAGGAGGTAGTAGAAGTGGTAAAAGTAGTTATGCAGAAAGTATTTTTGATAAGAGAGATGATGTATTATATATAGCTACAGCTATAGTAACAGATAATGAAATGAAAAATAGAATAGACAAACATAAAAAAGGACGAAATCAAAAGTGGAGGACTTATGAGGGATATAGAGATTTACATAAAGCTATAGAAAATATAGAGGAACCAAATATATTATTAGATTGTGTAACAATAATGGTAACTAATTTATTATTTGATAAAGAATTAGATTTTGATAATATAACCATGAAAGAAGTAGATAGAATACAAGACAATATTAAAAAAGAATTTGAAAAACTTATTTTAATGGCTAAAGAAAAAAATAAGGTTTTAGTTATGGTTACTAATGAAGTAGGAAGTGGATTAGTACCTGAATATAAATTGAGTAGAATTTATAGAGATATAGCAGGATTTACTAATCAATTTATAGCAAAACTTTCTGATGAAGTTTATTTTGTAACCTGTGGATTACCATTAAAATTAAAATAAGACATTTGAAATAAAATAGACTAGTATATTGACTAGTTATTTTTTTGAAGATGCTTAAGTTAGGAGTAAGTTATGAAAAAATATATAAATGATTTTTTATTATATATTCAATTTTTTACTAGAATACCTGTTAACCTTCAATTAGATTGTAGTAATGAAAATTTTAGAAGAGGAGCCATGTTTTTTCCAATAATAGGCTTTATAGTAGGAGGGATTCAATATTTAGTATATTTATTATTAAATAAATATCTACCTTCTAGTATAACAGCCATTTTTGTAGTATTAACATTTGTGCTGCTTACAGGAGCATTACACTTAGATGGTTTAGGTGATGTTTGTGATGGCTTTTTTGCTTTCAAAGGTGGCAAGGAAAAAATTATTGATATAATGAAAGATAGTAGAATAGGAGTATATTCTTGTGTAGCTATAATTTTGGATTTATTATTTAAGTATAATTTAATAAAATTAGCAATAGATTCATATGTACCTAAAATAATAATTGTGGCACCTATCATAGCAAGATTTTCAGTGGTGTTATTAGCTACAATAGGGAAAAATGCTAAATCTACAGGTACAGGTAATATATTTATTGGAAATATAGAAACTATAAATATAGTAGTGACAGCTGTAATATGTTTATTATTGCAATTTATATTTATTAGTCTTAAAGATATAGTAATTTTAACTTTTACTGCAATTATTATAACTTTATTATTTAATAAACTTTGTGAGCATAAAATAAATGGATTAACAGGAGACACTTTAGGGGCAATAAATGAGTTAGTTGAAATATTAACTTTAACTATATTTTTCATTATTTAGAGGAGAATAAAAATGGGAGAAAATAAAATAAGTTTTTGTGCTTACAATGAAGGGCATGAAAGAGTAATGGAAAAAATAAAAAAAGATTTTCCTGAACATAAGACTACATTAAATAAATGTATAGGTGCTTGTGATAAATGTGGAGGAAAATTAATTACCAGAGTTAATGGAAAACTTATAGAAGCGGACAGTGAAGAAGAGCTTTACAAAAGTATAAAAAAAGAAATTTAAAAATGATTTTAAGAGATTGGTTAATAGTCAATTCCCAATTTCATATTAATGTAAATTTAAATAATTTAATAGTATAATTATATGAATTCATAGATTAAATTTAAAAGTAGCATATTATAATAATTAATATATTAGTGTTCTTTTTAGATCCACTATAATAGATTAAAATATAATATTTATAAAAAATTATATATTTAACTTTAATATTTTAATTAAAGTATGGACATTTACTAAAATTTATTATAAAATTTCCTTTAAACAGGTAAATTATTATATTTAATTCAAGTGTTAAAATAAAGGCTTTAGTAATTTAAGTATTACTGAAGCTTTTATTTTTTAGTAGATTTTTTAACAATTATTATTAATAATTGTTAACTTTAGATTAAATTTTCTAATTAATTTGTTAATTTTAAAATATTTATCTTTTTTGACATATATCACTATTGATATAACTATCAATAGTGATATATAATGTATTACGACTTTAAGTTTAAGGAGTGATTGATATTGGAAAAAATTGCAATAATAACAGATAGCTCGAGTGATTTATCAAAAGAATTTGTAGAAAAGTATAATATAAATATACTTCCCTTTAGAATTATATATAAGGACAGAGAATTTAGTGATGGAGTAGATATAACAACAAAGGAAATATGTGAAAATCTACATAAAGAAATACCAACATCTTCTTTACCATCAATGAAAGATATGGAAGATACATTTAAAAAACTGGAAAGCGAAAACTATACTCATGCTATTATAATCACATTATCTAGTCAATTATCAGGACTTTATAATGCTGTTAAACTTGCAAGTGAAAATCATCCAACTATAAAAAGCTATGTCTTTGATTCAAAGATAATTTCTTATGCACATGGAGCAATAGCTATGGAATGTGCAGAAATGATAAAAAGTGGGTCAAGCTTTGATGAAATAGTTGCTAAGTTACCAGAAATGAGGAAGAAAGCAAATGGCTTTTATATAGTTGGTACATTAGAGTATTTAAAAAAGGGTGGAAGAATAGGAAAAGTTGCTGGAACAATAGCAGAGCTTTTACATATAAAACCGATAATATCAGTTGATGATCATGGGCATTACTATACTCGGGATAAAGTAAGAGGTAGAAAGCAATCTATTAGTAGAATGTTATCAATTGGAAATGAATTATTAGATAAAAATAAGCAAAATATATACATTATACATGGTGAAGCAGAAGAAGAAGCTAGAAAGCTTTTAGCTGAATATGAGAAACATCCTAATATAAATAGAGCTTATTTTGGTGGATATGTAAGTGCAGTATCTGGAGTACATAGTGGACCGGGATTTATAGCGGTAGTGTTTTATGAAGCACAATAAATTATAGTATATACATATAGAAATTTAAAGATATTTAACTGTAAAATGCCTAATAAAAATTTTAAATATAAAAAATAATAAAATTAGTTTATTAAATAAATTCAATTAAAAAGTTATGATTATAAAAGTGTGATTTTAAATATACTTAATAGTTTAAGTGGATATAAACAACAATTAATTACTTTCGTAAATTTTGAAATCACAGTTCTTTCACCTGTATTTGCTAATATGTATTCATAGGAAAAAAGAATAGCTTAAATGCATTTTAATGCATTTAAGCTATTTTCACTGTTATTTAGAAGTAGTATATCTATATAGAAATTGAATATTATTTAAAAAATTATTAAAGATAATAGTAATTATATCTCATTAGCATAATAAGGTAGTTTGCGGACGAATATAGAGTACCTTATTTTTTATAAAAAATTATTTTAGATTTAATATTATATATCACTATTGATAATACTATCAGTAGTGATATATAATATTATTAAGTAATAATAAATGGAATTTTAGTTTTTAGGAGTGATATATTTGGAAAAAATAGCATTAATTACAGATAGTACTTCAGATTTAAATAAAGAAATGATAGATAAATATAATATAATAGTTCTACCTTTTAGAATTATCTTTAAAGATAGAGAATTTAAAGATGGAATAGAAATAACACCTCAAGAAATATATAAATCATTTGAAAAGGAGGTTCCTACTTCGTCATTGCCTTCAATGAAAGATATGGAGGAAGTTTTTGAAAAACTAGAAAGAGAGGGATATACTCATGCTATTGCAGTAACTTTATCTAGTAAATTATCAGGAATATATAATGCATTGAAGCTGGTGAGTGAAGAGTATCCTTCTATAAAGACTCATGTATTTGATTCAAAACTTATATCTTATGGAGAGTCAGTTATTATTTTAGAGGCGGCTAAAATGATAGAAAAAGGTATGAGCTTTGATGAAGTAGTTAAAAAGTTACCGGAAATAAAGAAAAGAGCGCATGCCTTCTTTGTAGTTGGAACTTTAGAATATTTAAAAAAAGGTGGAAGAATAGGAAAAGTTGCAGGAACTATTGCAGAACTTTTAAATATAAAGCCTATTATTCATGTAGATGAAGAGGGATCTTATGCAACATATGATAAGGTTAGGGGACGAAAACAATCTATTAATAGAATGATTGCTATAGGCAATGAGATGCTAGATGAAAAGAAATGTGATATTTACGTAATTCACGGAGAAGCAGAAGAAGAAGCTAGAAGGATTATAGAGGAGATATCTAGACATCCCAATGCAAACAGTGTTAATTTCGGTGGATATATAAGTCCTGTATCTGGAGTTCATAGTGGCCCAGGCTTTTTAGGTGTACTTTTCTATGAGGTGGAATAATTAAATGGCTAATTCTTTTCCCGATATTAAGGCAGAAGAAAAGCGATTATATGAAGAATATAAGAAAAAATTAAATGAACTTCGTAAAGTACAAAATGAAAATGAAGCGGTAGGTCAAGTATTTACGAAGGGGCTTCTGCCGATATATGTTATGTATATATTAAGTTTAGGTCCAACAAATGGCAATGATATTTCTCATCAAATTGGAGAGAAAACTAATGGATTATGGCTTCCAAGCACAGGAGGTATATATCCACTATTAAAAAAATTAGAAAAGGAAAAGTATGTTGAAGGACATTGGGATGATTCTAAAAAGAAAATGCAGAAAATTTACAAGTTAACCAAAGAAGGAGAAATTGAATTTAAGAATAAAAGAGAACTTCTTAGAGGTAAAATTGAAGAGGCATTAGAAGTTTTTAAAATAATATATAGTGATTTATATTCTGATTAAAAATCCATGATTTTCATGGATTTTTTACTTTAAATTATTTGAATATTGTGAAAAATTCGAGGCTCGAAATAAATTATTGAAAACTATAAAAAAATATTATAGCATAATATTATGGGGTTTATAGAAAATTCTAAATTTTAAAACAATATTTAGATATTTAATTGAAAGGGGGCAAATTAATGAGAAAGCTAAAGTCACTACTGAAATATACAATGAAATACAAAAAAAGATATTTTATAGGTATTCTTTTTTTAATTGTAGTGGATATTGTTCAGCTTATTCCACCTAAGATTTTAGGAGGGCTAACAGACAGTCTAGCACAAGGAAATGCTACTACTAGTACAATTACTAAAGCAATTCTCTATATGATGATAATAGCTGTGACTATGTCTATAGGTCGTTTTATGTGGAGAATTTATATTAATGGCACGTCTAGAATGATAGAGTATGATATTAGGAGTAAGTTTTTTAAGCATTTACAGAAGCTTTCAACAAATTTTTATAATGAAAATAAGACAGGGGATCTAATGGCACTAGCCACCAATGACTTAAATGCTATAAGAATGGCTTTGGGACAAGGTGTTATAATGTTTTTTGATGCTTTAGTACTAACTATAGCTACTTTATTTATAATGTTAAGTATAAATGTAAAATTAACTTTATTAGCACTGCTTCCATTACCTTTTGTTGCACTTATATCACGAAAATTTGGTAAAAAAATACACGGGAAATTTATGAGAGTTCAAAAATGCTTTTCAAAGCTCACTGATTTAGTTCAAGAAAACTTCTCGGGAATTAGAATTATTAAGTCTTTTGTACAAGAAGAAAAAGAATTTGAAAGATTTGCTAAGGAAAATCAAAATAATTTTGAAGCAAATATGGATTTTATACGAATATGGGGTGTGTTTTCTCCACTGATAGAACTTATTTCTTCATTAAGTTTTGTGGTATTAGTTGCAGTAGGAGGAGTATTTGTTATTCTCGGGGATATATCCTTAGGTGAATTTGTAGCCTTTAATATGTATTTAGGAAATTTAGTATGGCCAATGATGGCAGTTGGATGGGTAATAAATGTACTTCAAAGAGGGTTTGCATCCTTAGAAAGAGTTGAGGAAATATTAAATCAAAAACCTGAAATTATTGATAAATATGTTCATAAAGTTGAGTCAATTAAAGGAGATATAATAATTAAAGATTTGACTTTTACTTATCCTAAAGCTACTCATCCTGCACTTAAGAATATAAGTGTTAATATAAAGGAAGGAGAAACATTAGGAATTGTAGGACGTACAGGAAGTAGTAAAAGTACATTAGTTCATCTTTTATTGAGGCTTTATAATATACCTAATGGAAAAATATTTATTGCAGGCAAAGACATAAATAGAATTCAGTTAAATACTTTAAGACATAATATAGGTTTTGTATCTCAAGATCCATTTTTATTTTCTACCACTATTGCAGAAAATGTGAATTTGGCATTTGATGAGTTAGATATGAATAAGGTTTATGAAGCTACTAAAAATGCAGATATATATGAGAATATTATAGATTTTCCAGAACAATTTAAAACAATGGTAGGAGAAAGAGGCGTCACTTTATCAGGAGGACAAAAACAACGTATTTCTATTTCTAGGGCACTAATTAAAAATCCTGAACTTTTAATATTAGACGATTGTCTGTCAGCAGTTGATGCTAAAACTGAGGCAAAAATATTAGAGAATCTTAATGAGATAATGAAAAATAAAACATCTATAATAATTTCTCATAGAATTTCAGCAGTTAAAGAAGCAGATCAAATTATTGTATTAGATGAAGGTGAAATTGTACAAAGAGGTAAGCACGATGAACTTAAAAATCAAGAAGGTATTTATAAGGATATTTATGAAAAGCAACAAATTGAGCAAGCAATTATGGCGGAGGAGGTATAAGTATGGAAAATTTTAATTTAGAAGAAGAAAGCTTGATGAAACAATATGATTCAAAGCTCATGAAAAGACTCCTTAAATTTGCAAAGCCATACAAACTTCATATATTAGGTGTTATAGTAATAATGTTTATAGTAACTTGCTTAGATTTATTAAGACCATATATTATTAAAACTGCTATAGATAATGACATAAATCCAGATAAATCATGCTATATAATTACAGAAAAAGCAGTAAATAATAGTATAAAATTAAAAGATGGTTTTTATGTAGTTAATAATGATTCTTTAGAAGGTAGAAGAGCTTCCTTAGTATACAATGATAAAAAAGTCTATGTAATAGATGGAGAGATAAAGGAAAATGGTCCATATACCATAGATGGAGAAAGATTAATACAAGGAGAAAATACTTATTCAGCCTATAAGATTTCTAAGAAAGAAGTTAAAATTTTACGAAGTGGCAATCTTTCATCTGTAGGTAGAAAGGCTATATATATATTAGTTATTTCAATATTAATATTTATATTAAATTATATTCAAATCTTCATATTGCAATATACAGGTCAAAAAATTGTATATAATATAAGAGATACTGTGTTTAGACATGTAGAAGGATTATCACTATCATTTTTTGATAAAAATCCTGTAGGGAGATTAGTTACAAGGGTTACTAATGATGTAGAAACTTTAAATGAAATGTATACTTCAGTATTAGTATATTTATTTAAAGATTTTTTCTTAATTACAGGAATAATAATTGCTATGTTTTTGTTAGATGTAAAGTTGGCATTAATAACAATAGTTACATTGCCATTAATTATATTAGTATCATATATATTTAAAAAATATGATAGAGAGGCCTATAGAAAGGTTAGATCTAGACTTTCAAGAATAAACTCATCTTTAGCTGAAAATATAAATGGGATGAAAATAGTTCAAATTTATAGTAAAGAAGATAAAAAGTATAAGGAATTCGATAATATAAATACTTCTTATTCTGAAGCTGCAATGGAGCAGATTAAAGTATTTGCTATATTCAGACCAGTTATGGACTTTATATATCAAATAGCATTAGCTATATTAATTTGGGCAGGAGGAAAAGCAGTGCTTAATACTGACATTCATATAGGAGTACTATATGCTTTTGTCAGCTATATTCAACAATTCTTTCAACCAATTTTTGACCTTTCTGAGAAATTTGATATTATGCAGTCTGCTATGGCATCATCTGAAAGAATATTTATGCTTTTAGATACTGATACTACAATTAAAAATCCTGAAAATCCAGTAGAAATACAGAGATTTAAAGGAGAAATAGAATTTAAGAACGTTTGGTTTGCCTATAATAATGAAGATTGGGTGCTTAGAGATGTAAGTTTTAAAATAAATATAGGAGAAACTATTGCCTTTGTAGGTGCTACTGGGGCAGGAAAAACATCAATAATAAGCTTAATAAGTCGATTATATGATATTCAAAAAGGTGAAATATTAATTGATGGTGTAAATATAAAAACTATGAGAAAAGAAGATTTGAGAAGAAATTTAGCAACAGTATTACAGGATGTATTCTTATTTACTGGTGACATTAAGAGTAATGTTAGATTAAATAATGATAATATCAGTGATGAAGAAGTTATAAGAGCATGTGAATATGTTAATGCTAATATATTTATAGAAAAACTTCCAGAAAAATATGATGCTCCTGTAAATGAAAGAGGTTCTACTTTTTCTCAAGGAGAACGTCAACTGGTTGCTTTTGCTAGAGCATTAGCTTTTGATCCACCTATATTAGTTTTGGATGAGGCAACTGCAAATATAGATACAGAAACAGAAAGTTTGATTCAAGATGCATTAGGAAAATTGACAGAAGGAAGAACAACTATAATTGTTGCTCATAGACTTTCAACTATTAAAAATGCAGATAAGATTATAGTGCTTCATAAAGGAAAAATCAGAGAAGTTGGAAAGCATGAAGAGCTTCTTGTAAAAGGAGGTTTATATAGCAATTTATATAAGCTTCAATATGCACAGCATTAATCCATTTGAAGTTGAATGTTAAGCTAAAATAATATTATATAAATATAGGGTTTCTTGACCAAAATTTAACTTATGCATGATTTTAATTCTCACAACAAAAATTCTCGTTTATGTATTAAAAATTAGGAATTAAGGATGAATAATTATGGTTAAAACTTCACGGCTAAAGCTTTTGGAGTTTTCTTAAAATAAATTTTACTTTAAGAAATTCATCTTTAGTGAATTTTTTCCTGAATTCTTCATTCTTTATTATTAATCCTTAATTTCTAAGGATTTAAGCTATTTTTATAGAAAATTTATTTTTCTAGAGTATATATTAAATTTTTCGCATTGTATCCCTATAGATATGGTAAGATGAAATTAATTAATATGTATTTTAAATAATAAAAAATGGCTAGCAATTTTTGCTAGCCCATCTAATTATAAATAAGTTTTATGGGGGAAACATTCAAACTGCAATTTACAGCTTGAAAGATACTTGCAAAATTCATTTAAATAAATTACATATTTAAATTAATGCTTTAAATATGTAAGACCATCTAGCGGTATTAATACTTGCGGTGCAGGTTCGTCTCCTACAAGTCCTATAGCATAAATAGTATAAAATCTATCACCACGAAGTCTTATATTAGGTATATATAATATATTTGTAGTACTATTTGGATATGTTATTTCAAAAGTATATATTCCAGGTGTCATTTCAATATAATCTGTTATATCTTTATACATTACATTTCCAAATAATATATTTCCTACAGGAATAGTTACATCCACTGGCGGACCATTTGGAATTAAATGAACAAATCTAATTTTTGCTTTGTTTATATTATTTACTCCATTATATTTTTCTTCTATAGGATATAATTCAAAACTTTCAGGAAAATCTCCAATAGCCGCTACAGTAAAAATTGTGTTTCCAGGAATAGTTAGATTATTATTATATAATAAATTTTTACCGTTGGTAGATCTATAAATTTTTATATTATATGTTCCAGGCATTAATTTAACATAATCAGTAAATTCTCTATAGTTAAAATTTCTCACTAGAAGCTTATCATTTACATATACATCTACAATAGGTGCATTAGGTGATGCATGAAGTAATCTAACATAGGTAATCATACTACCCATATTATTCATACTATTCATGTTGGTCATGTTATTCATATTGCTTATATTACTCATATTATTCATGTTATCCATGTTATTCATATTACTCATATTATCCATATCACTTCTGGTATTTATATTTCTATGATAATACATATTCAACCTCTTTATTTAGTATTTCTAAAATTAGTATATGGGTGATTTGGAATTTGGTGATATTATTTCTAAAAAATATAATAATAATTTTATATTTTATAAGATTTTCTAATTATTTATTGGTAGTTTTACTAAAAAGATTATTAAAAATTTAGTTAAATGTTTTTATACGGAGAATTAAATTTAATGCCTAATACAATTGTAGTACCAGAGAATTAATATTATAAAACTTATTCGGAGATTATTATGTACTATATAATGTTTAGAATTTAAGATTATGGTATAATTATGTTATTATTAACAAGTAAATAGTTTATAATATAATAACAAATTTTAAAATTATCTTATAAATATAGAACTAAAAAACTAGGATATATCAATTATTTAATAAAAAGGCTGCTAAAATATAATTTTTAATAATATGATTATAGTTTAAATATAGACTTTATAAAATGGAGATTACGATGATTGATTTGATAGATTTTTTCTAAAAATAGCAATTATATTTTCAATAATTATGTCGATAGGTATGATTTTAAGTACTAATGAGTATACTTTTATATCATTATTGATATCATTAATATTAATAATATTATCTACTTTAAAAAAAAGAAGAGATAAACATTGAATAATTTAATGAATATTTAATATGATATTACATTGAAAATATAAAATTAAAAAAAGCTCTACCTAAATGGCACAGCTTTAAAACATATCTTTTTTATTCAGTATTATAGCTACTACTATTGTAATAGCCATAATAATTGCTCCTACAATTAAGAAACCACTACCATTTTCACCAAAAGGTACACCGCCTACATTCATTCCAAACATTCCAGAAATTAGTGTAGGAATAGACAATACTATGGTAACTGAGGTTAAATACTTCATAACCATATTTTGATTGTTAGAAATTATAGATGCAAAAGCATCCATAGTACCACTTAAAACATCACTATATATATTACACATTTCAATTGCCTGTCTAGTTTCTACGATTACATCTTCTAGCACATCTTTATCTTCCTCATACTTTTGAACCATTTCTAGTTTTAGTAATTTTTCTAATGTAATTTCATTAGATTTTAGTGAGGTTGAAAAATACACTAAAGATTTTTGAAGTGCCAATAATTGAATTAATTCTCTATTTCTCATAGACTTGTAAAGGCTTTTTTCAACTAATATACTTTTTTTATTTATTTGTCTTAAGTATAGTAAAAAATAACTTGCCACTCTAAATAATATTTGAAGCATAAATCTAGAACGTTTAAAGGAATAAAAAGAAGAAATTTTGCCTTTAATAAAATCAGAAATAATTTTACTATTTTTAAGACAAACAGTAATTATATTATTTTCAGTGTGAATTATGGCTAATGGATATGTATCGTAGGTTAGTGAATTATCATCTATATCTGTAAATGGTATATCTACAATTACTAAGGTACAGTTTTCCTCTATTTCAATACGGGAACGCTCTTCTTCATCTAAGGCTGATTTTATAAAATCTAAGGGAATGTTAAGTTTTTGAGACACTAATAATGATTCTTCCTCGGAAGGAGAAACCATATTAATCCAACTACCATTTTCAATTGAATCAATATTTTCAACTTCGCCTTCTAAATTACTTTTATAAATTGAAATCAAGTTATCACCTCATTTTTGTAAAGCCATAAGAAAATTATATACTTTTATTGAATTATTGACAATAAGATAGCAATAAATCATAATATTAGTATTGTAGTAAATATATATAAGTATACAAGCTTTTATTAATATTATTTGGAGGCTAAGATGAACATTAGTCAAGTTATGTGGATTGCAATAGCAGTGTCCTTAGATGCTTCTGGAGTAGCATTATGTATAGGGTTAAATGAAAAAGCTACAATAAAAAATAAGATGTTTTTTTCTCTTTCTTTTGGATGCTTTCAGTTTTTACTATCCTTTTTGGGTGGATTTTCTGGAAAGCTTTTTTCAGAAAATATAGCATCAGTACCTTCTATTATAGGAGGAATGATAATAGCTGTAGTAGGGGTAATGATGATAAAGGAAGGAATGGAGAATGAAGGACAGTGTCCATTACTAAATATTAAAATGTATTTTTTATTAGGCATATCTGTAAGTATAGACGCAATGGTTGTAGGATTTGCAACTTTACATGGAACAGACGTTACTAAACTGCTTATGTATACATTAATAATAGGATTAGTAACATTAGTTATGTGTACAATAGCTTTTATAATTTCTAAACGTTTGAGTAAAATAGAACTAATTAGTAAGTATGCAGATTATATAGGTGGAATAATATTAATTTTATTTGGACTAAAAATGATGTTTTTATAGTTAACCTTTGAAAAAATTAAGCTTCCATTTTGAAACGTCCAAAATACGTCAAAAATTTATTTTTAAATTAAGAAAAGCGACATAATTACTATGGACTATTTTATTTAATACTTTCTTAAGATCTTAAGAAAGTATTAAATACATAAATAGAGAAGAAAAATAGCATATATTTTTCTTTTTATTTTTATTAAAATAGATTATAGTACTTAATTAAGTATTTATGTTATTATAGAAATATTGTAATTTATAGATTAATATAATCTATTTTACATAATAAAAGCTGATTTATTGGCAAAATTAAATATATACTTTAAAGTATTATTTATAGTATATTAAAGTATAAGAAGTGTTAAGATTTAGCGTTATAGTATAAAAGAATTAGTAATATAATTTGGTTAACTTTTATAGAATCAAATTTTTAGGAGAAAATTTATATTAATAGTTTTATAACTATAAATATTTTCTCTAAATTACATTTTATCATAATGTAATTATTTATTTGCCCAAAAATGATGTTTTTCTAAGAAAGGATGAATGTAATGATTAACAAATTAAAACACCTTAACTCATATGAAGCTTTTAAATATTTTAAAGCTATGAATGAAATACCTAGAGGTTCAGGAAATGAGAAAGCTATAAGTGATTGGCTAGTGAATTTTGCAAAAGAGAGAAACTTAGAAGTTATTCAAGATGAGGCATTAAATATAATAATTAAGAAACCAGGCACTAAAGGTTATGAGAACGCTAAAACAATAATACTTCAAGGACATATGGATATGGTTTGTGAAAAAAATATATCTAAAATTCATAATTTTGAAAAGGATCCTATAGCTTTCATAGTAGATGGAGACAATTTAAGAGCAGATGGTACTACTTTAGGGGCGGATAACGGCATTGCAGTTGCCTTTGGTCTTTCAATATTAGCTTCAAAAGATATACCGCATCCACCAATAGAGTTAGTAGTAACCACAGAGGAAGAAACCGGTATGGGTGGAGCAATGAACTTAGATCCATCCCATTTAAAAGGAAGAATATTAATAAATATAGATTCAGAAGAAGAAGGAACTTTTCTTGTAAGCTGCTCTGGAGGAGTTAGAGTAAGTATTAACGTACCAGTGACTTATGAGGATGTAGAAGAAGGATATGTAGGTTTAAATATATCTATAAGAGGATTAAAGGGCGGACACTCAGGAATGGAAATTAACAAAGAAAGAGGAAACTCTAATAAGTTAATGGGACGTTTTTTAATGGATTTAAACTCTGTAGTAGATTTTAAATTAGTTTCTATTAATGGTGGTTCTAAGATGAATGCTATACCTAGAGAAGCAGATGCATTAATATTTGCTAATTCAGAAGATAGTATTAAAGTTAAAGAAAAAATCAAAGAGTGGAATAAAATATTTAAAAATGAGTTCCAAGGTATAGATGATGATTTAGAATTAACTTTTGAACAATATAGCAAAGTGGTAGAGAAAACCTTTGATGATGAATCTACATCTAAAGTTCTAAGAATGTTATTCTTACTATCTAATGGAGTTCAAACCATGAGCATGTCTATAAAGGACTTGGTACAAAGTTCAACAAATTTAGGAGTTGTTACTACAGAAAATAATGAAGTGATATTGGAAAGTGCTGTAAGAAGTTCTGTTAAATCTCTAAAAAAGGCAATATGTGATGAGATGATTGTTTTAACAGATATTTTAGGAGCATCAATTGAGTTTCAATCAGATTACCCAGAGTGGCAATATAATCCAATATCAGAAATAAGAGATATATTTGAAAAAATTTATAAAAATATGTTTGGAAGAGATGCAAAAATATCTGCAATACATGCAGGCCTTGAATGTGGATTATTAAGTGATAAATTTGATGGTAAAATAGATCAAATATCCTTTGGACCTAATATATATGATGTTCATACTCCAGATGAGCATATTAGCATTTCTTCAACAGAAAGAATGTATAATTTCCTATTGGAAGTATTAAAAGAGATAAAATAGTTAAATCTATATTTTTGTTGAATTTAAAAATTAGATTTTTATCTTAATTTTTTGAGAAGGCTGTGAATATTATCATAGCCTTTTCTATATAAAAATTTTATACAGAAAATTATATAGAAAAATAAGATGACTCTGTTAATTAGAGATAATATTTATTTAATATTGAGGAAAATAATTTACTATTGTATACTAATAAGTAATAAGGTATCTTAATAAGGAAATGTGATAGATATATTTTTATAATACAATAAAATATGATTTGTTTATTTAGAGGCTATGAGTAGAATTTAATAGCTTCATGTAATAAAAAATAATTTATTGTGCTAATTAACTATTTTAAAAGATGCCTAAAATATATTAGGGTGATATCATTGGAAATTAATCAATATCTTAAAGAAAAACAATTAAAAATTACAAGAGCGCGTACAAGTATTTTAACCATTTTAAGCAAAAGTGATGAGGCGTTAACTGCTAGCGAAATATGGGATAGACTTAATCAAAATAACATAATTGTAGACTTATCTACTGTTTATAGAACTTTAGAAGTTTTAGTAGATAAAAAAATTTTAGAGAAATTTAATATTGATGATGATAAGTATAACTATAGATTTAAAGATAAAGGACATAAACATAACATAGAATGTGATATATGTCATAAAATAATTGAAATTGACTGTCCTATGCCTCAAGTGGAGGAATATATAAAGCTTAAAACAGGAGTTACTTTAATTGATAGTTGTATTAGTATAAATAAAGGCATATGTAGTGATTGTGTAAATAACAATAAAAAATAAGAATGTGGATAGTACTCCGCTACTTTCCACATTCCTTTTTTATTTCTTTTAAGTACAAGAGTACAATTAATAGTTTTATATGGAGCTTTATCTATAGAACCTACTAAGTGGACAATTGCCACATTAGAATCAGAATAGTTAATTTGAAAGCTTTCTAATTTATTTAGTTTATATTTATTAAAAACTCCACTAGTGCTATATTTTTTTATAGCATAATTTATATCTTTGCATCTATATTGAGTATATTTATATTTTGCTAAAGAAAAAAATATTATTATAGATAGAATTAAAATAAAATATAAGGTTATCCTATTTTTTATACTAAATTTAGATTTTGAATTAACTTTTCCTTTGTAATTATAACCTATAATAATCACCTCTCGTTAGTTAACTATAATAATATAATATTAAAAAATAAGATAAATATGTCTAATAAGAAAGGAAGATAAATATGAATTTTTCATCATTAGTACTTATGGAAAGAGAAAAAGGTACCAATTATTTAATAAAAGAACTAGGAAGTTATGAGGTAAGTGATGGAGCAGAGTATGTTACAAAATTATTTTATGATGGAGATTTAATTAATTTATATTTCGATACGAAAGAAGATGTAGAAGAGTGGCAATATACTGCTATATATGATTTATTTGATGAGGAATCTTTTGAAAGAGAAGGTTTTCAGATTGAATCATATGATGATGAGTATAATCCTACATGGATAATAAGATTTCAATACGATGATGAACATAATGTTATTAAAGAAAAACTAAATAAAGCTTGTAATTTAATAAAAGAAAAAATGGAAAAAGTTTTAGAAGATATCAAAGACAAAAAAAGCGAGTATTTAGATTAAAACTTACTACCAATTATCAATTGCTTGTAAATCTGTATAAAAAAACTACGATAATGGTAATATAACTAAAAACAAATATTTTTTAGTAAATTTTAAACAAATAGGGGGAAACATGCGTTTAGATTTTATTGGAAATGTAAAAGAAAATGAAGTTCTAGGCAAAACAGTTTTTGATAATGATGGTAGGATATTACTAAGAGCAGGAATTAAATTGACATCCCAATACATAAATAAATTAACTCAATTAGGTGCTTATTATATATACATAGAAGATGATAGATTAGGAGATATAGAAGCAGATGATCCTAAGTTTAACATGTTAAAACAAGATACTATGAAGTGCTTAAATGAGGTAATTAAAAATGTAGGAGTAATAAATAAAAGTAATACTAAGGATTGTTTGGTAAGAGTAAATGAATTAATTGAATATATTTTAGAATTAGGTGATGTAAATAAAAGTTTACTTGATATAAAAACTCACAATAACTACACTTTACTTCATAGTGTAGATACAGGTATAATGGCAACCTTTATGGGAATAGCATTAGGTCTTAAGAAACAAGAACTAAATGATCTTGCTGTTGGTGGAATCTTACATGATATTGGTAAAGTGAAAATTTCTCCTTCAATAATAGATAAAAAGGGACCATTGAGTCTTGAAGAATTTGAAGAGATGAAAAAGCATCCTATATATGGTAAAGAAATTTTAATAAAAAATTTTAATATTTCTCGAGCTTCTATTAAAGCTATAGAACAACATCATGAAAAAGTAGATGGGAAAGGATATCCTTATGGACTTAAGGATAAACAAATATCAAACTATGCTAAAGTAGTATGTGTTTGCGATGTATATGATGCAGTAAGTAATAATAGAAGTTATAGAAAAAAATTTTTACCTAATGAAGCCTATGAACTTATATTGGCTGGATCAGGAACTAACTTTGATAAAAAAATTGTGAGTTTATTTAGAAGAGTATTTTCTGTTTATCCCCTAGGTTGTTGTGTAAAACTTTCTAATGATATAGAAGGATATGTTATAAGACAAAATGAAAATTTCCCAGATAGACCGGTTATTAGGGTACTTTATGATCATGAATCAAAATTACCTATAAGATTCTATGAAATTAATTTATTAGAACATAGAAATTTAATTATTAAATCATTAGTATAGCTTAGATTTTTGGAGTGATAAATTTGAATTCAAAAGAAAAGAATTTAATTAATATAATTAAAAAAGGTCCAACATTAACTTATATGCTCATCACTATTAATGTATTAGTATATTTAATTGTTGGATTTGTATCATTTTATTATTATAACGGAAGCATAATAGAAATAGACAATAGAGCGTTAGTTATGTTAGGTGCAATGGTTAATATCTTGGTAGAAGAAGGACAATATTACAGATTATTTACATGTGCATTTTTACATAGTTCAATAATACATTTAGCCTTAAATATGTATGCACTTAATTCTTTAGGTACTATACTAGAAAAAATATTAAGTAAAGGAAAACTTTTAATCATATACATTTTATCCGCTATATTAGCCTCTTATGGAAGTTATTTATCTACCAGATCTATTTACAGAGTATCTATTTCTGTAGGGGCATCAGGTGCTATTTTTGGTTTGTTGGGGGCATTATTAGTAATTGCTTTTCTTAACAGAAAGGTTATTGGAAAAGCGTTGCTTAGGAGTGTAACAGAAGTAGTTATAATTAACATAATTATTGGATTTTTAATACCTAATATAGATAATGTAGCTCATGTTTCAGGATTGATAGTAGGAATTATAATTACCTATATTATACTTAGATATCCTCACTTTAAACAAAAGTAGTCTTAAAAGTTAATAATAAAGAGCTATTTAAGTAATATTAGATGGCTTTTTTAGGTAAAAAGTTAATTGCAAAAATTGACTTTTCATGTATACTTATTTTAGGGAAAGAATGCAAAGATTAAATTTGTGAAAGATTTCTATAATTTTATTTTAAATAAAGTTTTATTATAATATAACTAGATATAGATAAACTACCTTAAAAATTAATGTATAGCTGAATATAGCTATACCTTTAAATATTTCAATTTGCAGCTTTAATCAGTGGAGAATTGAGAATTATGGTGGAAGTTAGTTTTAATAAAACTAATTTCTTTAATAGATTTTTTAATAAAAGTGGCTGTGCCACGTAAAAAAATAAATTGAAAATTTCTCTTATAAAAGAAAAGTATCAATAATTATCCATTGTCAAGAGTCAATTCTCAATTTCATATTATTGTATGAATTCATAGATTAAATTTAAAAGTGATACATCGATATTTAGGGTGTTTGTATAGATATAGTGGGGGGATATAATTGAATATATCAGAATTAAAAGTGATTTTAACAGAAAAAGATTTATTAAGTATTATAAATGATGTACTAAAGAATTATGTAAATTTACCACAATTAAAAATAAATAAATTATTGATAGAGGATTATTTATGTATTCAAGGAAGTTATAATTATGGTATCAATATACCTTTTGATGCGAAAGTATCCATTGAAAAAGTAGAGGATAACAGACTTTATATTGTACTTCAATCAATAAACATTAAGAAAATAAAAATATTTAATAGAGTAAAAAATTTTATTTTAAAGACATCTTTAAAAAAATTTAAAGATGTAGGGATAACAGTGAATAGTAATACACTCTGTATCAATTTTTATGAGCTTTGTACAATTATTCCTATAGTTAATTTTAAATTAAAAGAAGTGACCGTTATTCCATTTGGACTTGAGGTAAAATTTTATGATCTAAATGTGGATTTACAAAAGAATTCAGAAGAAAAAACTGATGTACTAGCAGAAGAAAAGCTAGAAGCAATTGAAGCTGAAGAAGTTGATTCTTCACAATTAAATACAAATAGTATAACTTCAATAAAAACTAATGAGAAAAATTGCAGCAGTTATTCTCAGGTGAGAGCCTCTATGGTAAATAGTGTACCTCATAAATATAGAGATTATTCACAATATGTATTATTGTTGCCAGATATAATAGCATTACTTGTTAGAGTTTTTAAAGATGAACGGGTTACAAAGGAAACTAAAAGATATTTAGGAGTGGCTTTAGGTTATTTGTTTTCTCCTATAGATGTAATACCAGATTTTATTCCACTTATAGGTAAAATTGATGATTTAGCAGTAGTATTCTTTGTATTTCAAAAGCTATTATGTGATATACCTACAGAAATTATCGTTGATAACTATGAGGGAAATGAAGATATAATATTAATACTCAAAGAGGGAATAACTTTATTTGCAGATAGATTTGGAACAAGAAATATTAAAAATATAATTGATATATTATCCCTATCAGTAAAAAAAGGAATTAATTTTTTTTCTAAATAAAGGAGAGAAACTATGGCTAAAAAAATATATGCAATCAAATATGGTTTTGATTTTAAGAATAATAGGGAAATAAGAAATATTATGGTTAACACTTGGGCGGAATGTTTAGCATTAGTCAAAGGAGTAAAAGGAGCTCAGTATAAAAGTTTTGAAAATCTTAATGAAGCAAAAGAATATTTAAGTGAAGAAAAAAAGTTATTAAAAAAGGGTGTTGATAGCTACCCTATGGATTGTATCCATATATATGTAGATGGAAGTTACAATCTTCAAAGCGAAAAATTTTCTTATGGTATGGTTGTAGTAAGAGATGATGTAATAGAATATATGGAAAATGGTGAGGCAGAGGATAATTCACAAAAGCAGCTAAGGCAAATAGCAGGAGAGTTAATGGGAGCTATAAAGGCAGTAGAATATGCAAAATTAATAGGAGAAAGAAAATTAGTAATATTTCATGATTATGAAGGTATATATCATCATGCTATAGGTACTTGGGAGAGAAAGGATAGCTCTTCAAAAGAGTATTATAACAAGATTAATAGCTATATAAATAAAGATAATATGGAAGTTATTTTTGTTAAGACAGATAGCCATAGTGGAGATATATATAATGAAATAACAGATAGTTATGCTAAGACAGCAATAAGAGTACCTTTAACAGATGCTGTTGATAAGTATTTATTAACAAATACAGTGAAAGTTAAAGATGATATTGTTAAAGAAAATCTACTCTCTATAATAAAAGAAAAAATTACGATAAAGTAATATGTTTAGGGGAAAATCTTATACTAAGAGAGAAGAAAAGCCTAGATGAAGTTCTTGAAGAAATTAAATTTTTAAAGCGTGATAATGAACTATTATCTTACATAAAAGGTTTGGACGGGAACATTAAGAATGATTTGATACTTAAATTTATTAAAGAAATAAATTAAAATTTAAAAAGCATTAAAGAATATAATTAATAATTATAAAAGACAATCTCTATAGGATGATTGTCTTTTAATTTATAATAAATTTCTACTATGCTTTTATATTTTACTTTAAGGAGATTTTGAAAATTGAATTATTTTATGAAAGCTATTTATGAGCTGTTTAACAGTAGAAATATTATACTATTTTATTCTAGCAAATATTGAGATAAAATTTTATTTAAATTAACTCGTTGTGCTAGTTAATCATTAGCAATATTTACAAATAGAAAAACTCTAGCATTTTTGCTAATCTATCATCAAAAGAACCAACAATCAATGATAGGAGGAAAGCAATATGCTAGAGCTTAATAAAAATTCTACCATAACAATAAACAACTTAAAAGATTTTATTACTGTCATTTATGTTATAATTGATGATATTTACCAAAAGTAACTCCAGCATACATAAAGTATCGCCGCAACATTGATAAAGCAATAATGTCAGATAGTGAAATTATAACTCTATCCTTAGTGGGTGAACTTTTAACTATTGATTCTGAAAAAGCATGGTTTGGATTTTCTCGAAAAATCTAAGAGATTTATTTCTAAATTTTGTACTAGAACAAGATTTCATAGAACTAGAAAATCTCTTTTTAAAGTAGTTGAAGTTATTCGTAAGGAACTAACAAGTTTCCTTAACTATCAACATGATCAGGTTAGAATCATAGATAGTATGCCTATACCAGTATGCGCTTTTGGTAGGGCACACTTTCACAGATCTTTTAAGCCGGAGGCTGCCTACGGTAAATGTGCTTCCAAGAAACAAACTTACTATGGGTTTAAATTACATGCTATCATAGCTCTAGATGGATATATATCAGATTTCATCTTAACTCCAGCTGATACAGACGATAGAGTCGCAATATGGGACTTAACAGCTACCGCTCCATTTACAACAGTTATTGGAGATAAAGGTTATATTGGAGAAAGCCTAGCTTTACATTTGAAATCTGAAAATCACATAAACCTAGTAACTATAAAGCGTACTAACTCTAAAGTTAAAGTTTCAAAACAGTTCAGGAGAATGATTTTTAAAGCTCGTCGAAGAGTTGAAACTTTCTTTTCTCAGCTTTCTGGACAATTAAATATCCAAAGAGTTTTAGCAAAATCTATGTGGGGACTAGTTTCTAGAATAACAAATAAAATTTTAGCCTATAATCTTTGTTTTTTCATAAATAAAATCTTAAATATTAATCCTAATATTGCAAAAATCAAGGATTTAATATTTGGATAAAACTTTTTAAAAGAACATTTTAAATTCTTAGGATTACTATGCCAATGTACTATGGAATAATAATCCTATTAATGAAAAATTATCTTTTAGCACAACAGGTTAAATTAGTATTTTCTAAGTTATCCACTACAATTATAATTCCAAATGTTTCAGAGTTGCTTTTTATTAATATTTCTCCTAAATCTTCTGAAACTAAGGTAGCTTTATTATTTTTAGTATAGTTCATAGTTAAAAGAGTAGTTGAATTTGCAGATTTAATAAAATCAATAGATGAATTATTACTTTTTAAATTGTCCATATTAAAGGTTAATTCTAAAGGAATATCTTTTTCTATTACCATTATATAAGGGTTTAAAACATCATCTAAAGCTGATATATTTATACTTTGAATATTATTTCTTTTCTCAGCTTTTCTTATTAAATTGGAGTTTATATTTTCATTTCCATTGAAGTTACCTATATTTGAGATAGAACAACAAGATGGTGTGAAACTCTTATCATTTGGTTCTTTTTCAGAGGCACTTATATTATTCAAATTATCAACAACTTTAATAGTGCCAGAAAGCATTCCCATCCAGCAACTATATTTAATAGTTTCGTCAGTATTGTCGAGATTTATTATATTCTCTCCTTCTGTTAATTTTATTCTTTGACCTAAAGAAGGTATAATTATCTCATTGTTACAGGAGGTCAAAGTTTCACCCTCTATAATCCATTTTATTGGTTTATTTTTCTCAACATATATTGTTCTAGGAGAATATCCAAAAATATCTGCAGTAGTTTTAATTACTTGAACTCCATTTTCTATTTTAGGAAGCTGGTTATCTTCTATAGTTACATCTGTATTCTCCTTAGCAGAAAAAAGCTCTGATATATTTAGTCCGACAACTGTAAATCCTCTATTTGCCATTATTAATCCAAGAACTATTATGAGCATTCCGCTGAATTTCATCAAATTTATAGCATTTTTACCTTTAATAAATAAAGTAGATAAAGCACCAAATATAAGCATAAGTGGTACAGTTCCTAGTGCAAAGAAAAACATAGATTTAGCACCCAAAATAGCGCTACCAGTACTAAGTGCATAAAGTTGCATTGTCTGAAGAGGACCACAGGGCATAAATCCATTTAATAATCCTATTAAAATAGGAGATTTATTTTCTTTAACCTTAGTACAATTTGAAAAAGGAAGCTTTATATTAATACTTCTTAAAATGTTAAATCCCATCATGTTTAAGCCCATTAAAATCATATATAAACTAGCAATGATTTGAATTATTGCAATAATTTTAGGGGACACCGAGAACATAGAACCAACAGCACCAACAATACCACCAAGTATAGTATAAGATATTATTCGACCTATGTTATATAATAAAGCAGGCTTTATAGCTTCACTTTTATTTTTGTTGGGAGATGATAAGGTTTGAGACATCATAATACCGCCACACATTCCAACACAATGTAAGGAGGTAATAGCACCTATTATAAAGAGCATGAAATAGGATGCATTAATCAAAGCTTTGTCCATATTGAAACCTGTAGTAAACTTTCCTAATAAGATAATTGCTAGAACGATTATTCCTACACCGATATATTTTGAAAAATCTTTATAAGATTTTGCTAAAACGACATAACCTAAAGATTCAATGGTATTAATAATAATTTCTTTATTGCAAAGTTCTAAGTTGTATTCTACAATTAAAGATTCATTTTTATAGCTACACTTTACATTAATTATACCAGGTAAATTTTTTATGCTTTTTTCTATTCTTTTTTCACAAGAAGTACAGGTCATGCCCTTGACCTTTATACATTCTTTATTTAAACTCATATTTAAACCTCCTTATTATTCCAGTGTTATTAAAGTATATAAAAAACCTATGTAGAAATTGTGTAGATTTAAAATTCCTACATAACTTTTACAGAACTTTTTATTATAATATTTTATATAGAGTAAATATTATAATAAATTAAACTTTTTGAGAGGTATAATATGAAAAATATTTTAATAATAGAAGATGAAAAATCAGTTTCAGAAGTAATAGAAGCATATTTAAAAGCTTCGGGATATAATGTTAAAGTTACGGCAAAAGGTGAAGAAGGCTTAAAGTTATTTAATAAAAATCAGTTTCAATTAATTATTTTAGATTTGATGTTACCAGATATAAGTGGAGAGGATATATGTAAAATTATTAGAAAAAATTCTGATGTACATATATTTATGCTCACTGCAAAAAGTGGACTTAATGATAAAATTCAAGGATTAAATTTAGGTGCAGATGAATATTTGGTTAAACCATTTAGTCCTAGAGAATTAGTTGCTAGAGTAAATGCATTATTTAGAAGATTAAATAAAGAAACATATACTGAGATGGTTTTTGATAATGGGAACTTAATAATTGATTATGAAAAACGCTTAGTTAAAGTAAAAGGCAAGGAGGTTTATTTAACACCTTATGAATTTGAAATATTGTATACCTTAGCTAAAAATGAAGGAAAGGTGTTAACTAGGGAAAGGTTAGTGGAAGAAGTTTTTGGCTTCGATTTTGATGGATTTGATAGAAATGTAGATACTCATATTAAAAACCTAAGAAAAAAAATAGAAGAAAATACGAAAAAACCAAAATATATAATAACAGTAGTTAAAGTAGGATATAAGTTTGGTAAGGAGCAGAAAAATGATAACAATAAATAATAAAATAAAAAATATATTTATTGGTGTTTCTATAATTATTATGATTTTAGTACTTTTATTTGTAAATTTAACTGTTAACAATAATTTTAAAGAATATCTAAAAAATAATCAAAGTAAAAGAAATGAAAGAATCGTAGACTATTTGCAGAAGGTTTATAAGGAGGAAAAGACTTGGAAACCTAATTCAGGTATAGAAATGATGCATGAAGCTTACATGAGCAATTTTTGTCTAACACTTTATGATAAAAACAAAAATATTATTTGGGGAATGAATCCTAAAGATTTAAAAAATGAAGATTATAGAGAAGCTATGTTGTCTCACGTTCAAAGTGGAAATTATATATCTGAAACATATGAATTAAAAGACAATGATGAAATAATAGGATATATAGATGTAGGGCATTATTCTGCTATTTTAATGTCTCAAGAGGATATTAAATTTCAAGTAGACATAAATAAAAGTATTATTGCTAGTGCAGTAATTGCAATAATATTATCAATAATTTTAAGTAAATTTATATCTAAAGATTTTACTGAGCCTATAAAAAAAGTAGCAGACATTTCCGTAAAATTATCTAATGGGAATTTAGATGCACAATGTCTTATAGATACGGACATAAAGGAGTTAGGAGAATTAAAAAATAGTATAAATAGATTGGGAGAAAAACTAAAATATCAAGATGTACTTAGAAAACGATTAGTTTCAGATATTTCTCATGAACTTAGAACTCCTCTAAATGTTCTTCAAAATAATTTAGAAGCAATGATTGATGGTGTTTTTCCAATAACTAATGAAAGATTAGAAAATTTAAATGATGAAGTTATAAGATTTGCAAGTCTACTTAACAATTTAAAAGTATTAAAAAATTTTGAAGAAGATAGTAAAAAACTTAATTTTAAAGTACTATCTTTAAAAAATTTAATATATACCATATATGAAGAATTCGAATTATATAGTAAGGAGAAAGATGTAACTTTAAGTTTTAAAAGTTTTATAAAGGAAGATGACTATATATTAGGTGATGAGAATAGCTTAAGACAAGTGTTTATAAATATTTTATCTAATGCAATAAAATTTTCAAAGGAAAAAGGGAAGGTAAAGATAATTCTAAGAAAAAATAAAGAAGATATTATAGTAGAAATAACTGATGATGGTATAGGGATACAAGAAGAAGATCTACCTTTTATTTTTGAGAGATTTTATAGAGGTGATAAAAGTAGAGAAGAGACAGAAGGAAGTGGAATAGGGCTTACTATCACGAAAAGTATATTAAATTTACATTCTGCGGATATAGAGGTTAAGAGTAAAGAAAATATAGGTACTACAGTGATGATTAATTTTAAAAGTATATAGAAACTATTTAAATATTTCAAATTTAATTTTATGAATATAATCCTTTTATAATATGTATAGTATAAGTTAAAAATTTTGTTTAATTAAAATTAAGTTGTCTATAATAGAATTAATTTATAAAAATTGCACACCATATTATTATATAATTAAAGAAAGGATGTGCATTTATAATGAAAACTATGGGTAAAATACTTCTTGTTGGTGCTGTTGCTGGTGTTACTATGCAAATGATGATGCCAATGATGGATAAAAAAACTAGAAGAAGAATTAAAAAATCCGGTAGAAGGCTGCAACATATGGCTGGAGATGTATATGAAAATATGATGTCTATGATGCGTTAAAAATATAAATATAAGACATCTAAAGCAAGTAATAAAGTATCTAGTCAAAGATGTTGAGAATATTTTATGTCAAATAGGAAATTAATATCACTAATATTAGTGATATTAATCAATCTAATATGATGCAAAATAACTTAACATATTGACTAGTTATTTTTTAAGATATTTAGTATATTTTATAGTAAAAAGTTGGATTTTTATCCAACTTTTTTATTATAAAATATAGTAAATTATAAAATTGACAATTTTATCTTTAATAATATCATCTAGACTAAATACAATTGAAAAGTACCTATACATTAATTTAAATTGTTATTTTTGTATATAATAGAATTAAAATAAAATTAATGCAAATTATTAAATAAAAATCCAAAATTTACGAAAATTTATATATAATTGTTATTCTACTTTAAAAATACTATAATTTTTGTGATTTTATTAAAATTTATGTTATAATAAAATAAGAAAATTTATAAAATTTCATTTTTTATCTAGTATAACTATAGTAGCTAATAATAAATTACTTGTAAAGGATGCGTGATTATGAAAATACTATCTTTAGGCGAAAAGATAAAACTAAGAAGAAAAGAGTTAAATTTAACTTTAAAAAATCTAGCTGGTGATAGAATAACCGCAGGACAAATTAGTTTAGTTGAGTCTGGAAAATCTAACCCAAGTATGGATTTATTAGAATATTTAGCCTTTGCATTAAATATTACAGTAGAATACTTAATGGAAACTGAGGAGACTCAAGCAGAAAAAATTTGTCTTTATCATGAGAACATTGCAGAAGCTAAGATATTAAATGACGAATTAGAAGAGGCAGAAAAAAACATAGAAAACTCTTTACATTATGCACAAAAATATAACTTAGATATGAGGAAAGCAAAGGATCTTTATTTAAAAGGCTTAATCTATAGCAAGAAAAAAGAATATGGAAATGCTCAGCAAAATTTTTTGTCAGCAAATAGTATATTTATCAAAAATAATTCCAATGAAGAAGTTATCAATACTTTTTTATTGTTAGGGAAAATTACCTTAAAGCTTAAAGCATATCATTCTGCTTATAGCTATTTTCAACAAGCAGAAAAAGTTTTTGAAGATAGTAATTTAGGTGATGATTTCTTAATTGGACAAATTTATTATTACATAGGATGCACTTATTTTAAATTAGGAATTATAGATAAATCTATAGAATATTCTTTTATGGCTCAAGAAAAATTTAGAAATATTGATAATAAGAAAATTTATGCAGAAAGTTTATTAGCATTGGCTAAAGAGTATTGCGAAAAAGGTGATATAAGCAATGCTATAAATTATTCAGAAAAAACATTAAAAATATATAAAGAGATGAATAATAGTTTTTATGTATCTGAAATCGAAAATGATTTAGGGAAGTTATTTTCGGATTTTGAAAATGTTGAACAATCTTTTATACATCTTTATAAAGCGAAAGAAATTAGAGAAAAAACAAATGATTCTAAAATCATTGAAACCTTATGTAATATATGTGAGAACTATATTAAGTTAAAAGACGAAATAAAAGCTAAAGAAACGTTAAATGAAATATTACAGCACATAGAAAAAGGGGAAGAAAAATCACTTTGTGATTACTATCTACTTAAATATCGAGTTGAGTTATTAGAGGGAAAACTAGAAGAGGCAGAGAATACATTAATACAAACACTTAATTATGTTAAAAAAGTAAACTTCCTTAAGGAAAGCGCGGAAATATCTATAATGTTAGGTAAATTCTACATTGATAATGGTAGAGATAATGAAGCAGCTAAATATTTAAATGAAGGAATAAAGGTATTAAGGGAATTAAAGATTTTAGACAAGTAGTAATGTTAAGTGGGGGATAAAAGTGGAGATATTGTCAACAGGCGAAAAAATAAAAAGAGCCAGAATATATAAAGGTCTAACTTTGAGGGATATTTGTGAGGAAAAAATTTCTGTATCTAAAATGAGTTGTATTGAAAATAATAAAGTAACTGCGGAACCATGGATTTTAGAGTATATAAGCGAAAAATTGGATTTAGATTTAAAGTATTTAATGCATGATGTAAGAGATCAAATTTTAGAGAATATAAAAGTATTTAAAACTTATAAAGAAAATAACTCATATAGTAATAATTATATAGAAGATGTATTATATAATCTTGAATATGCTGAAACATATTGTTATTATGATTTAGCATGTGAAATATTACATTTGTTATTTTCATATCACCTATCAAAAAATAATTTTGAGGATTTGAGAATTATAATACCAAGATATTATGATTTATGTCAGAAATCAAATGATGAATTGTTTCAGTTAAAATATTATATGGATATTGCTGTATATCTTTCATCTAATGGAGAATATTCTCAGGCCATAAGCTATTATAGTAGTGTAAGAAAAAGATTAAAAGAGTTAAAAGTAGAAGATAAATCACAGCTGATAAGAGCTACTTATAATGAATGTGCGGCACTTATAACTATGGAAGATTTTGATGCTGCAAAAGAAAGATGTGATGAATTAGTAGAAATAGTTGATTATAGTGAAACAGACATATTAAAAGGGGATATTTATCACATATTTTCTATTCTTGCTCTTCACACTAATGATTATGAAAAATTTAAAGATTATGAAGAAAAAACTCTCTATTATTATAAAAATGATGTTAGAAGAAAAGCTATGTGCTTTCACAATTTTGCTCTAACTATGTTTAAAAATAATAAAAGAAGCACTGCAGAAGAGTATATGAATCAAGCTATAGAGCAGTATCCAAAGGAAAATACAGAGCAATTATGCTCTTTCCTAATTATTGTAGTGCAAACTTTAATAGAAAATGAAATTTTAGATTTAGCACAAAAGGTAACAGATGAAGTTTTAAATTATGCTATTAACTTAGATAGTACAAAGTTTATTGAAAGCGCTTATTATTATAAAGCTATCATACTTCAAATGCAAAATAATTATTCTTCATCAGAAACATATATGAATCTATCTTTAGATGCTCTAGTTAGATATGGCTCAAAGTCTAAAATATATAAAAGATATTTAGAGATGGGAGAAATGTATCATAAACTAGGAGAAATAGCAGAGTCAATTAAGTTTTTTAACTTAGCAATGCAATTAGAAAAGAAAATGTAGCCAAAAGGCTACATTTTTATATATAAAGAGTTACTTTGAATTTAGAATATGTTACATATTTTAATTGATAACTTGAAATAATGCACAATTTAAAATTCATAATTGAGGAGGAAATTAGTTTTGATCAAATTAATTTCTTTAACTAATTTTTTTACTAGTAATACAATTGCTAGTTTTTTTCATCTATTTTAGAACTGATATATCTAGAAAAGCCTCAGAGTGGTACAATATATATTAAGAAAAAATCATATTGAGTAATATATAATATTAAATAGAAAGGGGATATTATTATGATAATTATGAATCATGTAGGGGTAGTAGTTAAAGATATGGATATTTCTAAAAAGTTTTATTCAGAGGTTTTAGATGGTGTAATAGATCATGAATATGAAGATGAAAATGTTCATCTTTGTTTTGTAAAAAGTGGGAATGGAGTAATAGAACTTGTAAAAAGAAAAAAAGAAGAAAGTAGTTTTAATTTAGGCGTAGTCGAACATATTGCATTTACTGTTGAAAATTTAGAAGTTGCAATTGAAGGTTTAAAAAAGAAAGATATAGAGATGATAAGTGAATTCCCACGAGTTTGTGATAATAAATTAATAGCATTTTTTAAAGGTCTAAATGGAGAAAAATTAGAATTTGTACAATATTTATAGTATTTATAATTAAAATAGCTAAGATAGTTGTGAGTTAAAGCTATAATTTTTAAAAAGTCATGATATTTAATCATGACTTTTTATTTCTCTATTTATAATAAATTCTTTTGCTTTTAATTCTAAACTATCATCTAAGTTACTTAAAGCAATCTCACAATCAGGATATTTATAATTTAAAGCTATAGACAATAGTCTATCTGCAAGCTCTGGGTTCTTAGATAATAAACTACCATGAAAATATGTACAAAACGTATTTTTATAAATACAACCTTCTTTTTTATCTTCTCCATTATTTCCATAACCAGATTTTATAATACCTAGAGGATCTAAATCTCCAATGTATGTTTTTCCTGAATGGTTTTCAAAGCCAACATAAGTTTCATTAAATTTTTCATTATATATTACAGTATTTCCTATGAATCTAGTATCACCTGACTCTGTATATATGTCAAGTATGCCTAAGCCTTCTAATTTAATACCATCAGGAGTGGTATAGTATTTTCCAAGAAGCTGATATCCTCCACAAATACTTAAGAAAGCTTTACCATTTTCTATATATTTTTTTATATCATCTTTTTTTATTTCTATAAGATCCTTAGATACTATAGATTGCTCGTAATCTTGGCCTCCGCCAAAAAAAACTATATCATAATTATCACCATCAAATTTATCATTTATAGTAATATTAATAATATTTACTTTTATGCCTCTTTTTTCAGCTCTATGTTTTAAAATAAGTACATTACCCATATCTCCATAAACATTTAATAAATCAGGGTATAAATGACATATATTCAATTCCATAAAATCACCTTGCCTTACCATATTTTTTCAATGTAACCTTTACTATGAAGCAGTTTTCTAATATTTAACATAGCGGTGTAAGTTGCTAAAATATAGGTTGTATTATCTTCCAATGATATTAAGCCATTCATTAGGCTTTCATCATTTTCACATAATAAAAATTTGTCTTTTGAAAGTCCTGCAACTTTAAGCCTAATAGCCATGTCATAAAGTCGTGTACCTGAAACAATTATCTTGTCAATTTCAAGTTCATTAAGCTTTTCAAAATTAACATCCCAAATCCACGATACATCTCGTCCGTCAGCGTATCTATCATTTAAAAGTACAGCAAGATTTATTTTTTTCTTATCAAGCATTATGGTATTAACTGCTTGATCGTAGCCAGCAGGATTTTTAACAAGTATGATTTTTACTTCTTTATTATTAATTTTTATAGTTTCTTGTCTTCCAAAGCTGCTTTGCTGGTTTTGTAAAGTAGAAGCTATAACTTCATCACTGATACCTAGTTCCTTAGAAGTAGCATAAGCACAAAGGCCATTGTAAATATTATACTCACCAGCTTGATTTATATTAAACTCTTTATTATTAAATATAACAGAAGAACCATCCGGTGTTAGTTCTAATATTTTATTAACTCTATATTTAAGCTCCGGTCTTTTATAGCCACAGTTATTACAATAATAACTTCCTAAATGGTTATAGGTTACAAAATCATAATTGTACTGTGATTTACAGCATTTACAGAATTTATTATCTGAATTTACGTTTGTGGTAGCATTTTCTCGAATAGGTACATTAAATCCATAATAAGCTTTTGGGTTATTAACATCTAACTTTCCAAAAAGAGATTCATCACCATTTAGAACTAGAGTGGTATTAGGAGTTTTTTCAATTCCACTAAGTATCTTTGTAAAAGTAGTATGAATTTCTCCATATCTATCTAATTGATCTCTGAATAAATTTGTAACTGTAATTATTCGAGGTTTTATATCTTCAGTAATTATAGGTAAGTACGCCTCATCCACTTCAATTACTGCATATGTATTTTTATTACATTTCCTAAATTTATAATTAGAAATGAAACAGGAAGTAATTCCAGTTACCATATTTGCTCCAGTGTTATTGGTAATAACATCAAAATTATTAGCTTTTAAAATATTATAAATCATACTAGTAGTAGTAGTTTTACCATTGGTGCCAGTAATCAAAATAACATTATAATCCTTAGATACAGTTTTTAAGATACGTTTATCAAATTTTAATGCTACTTTGCCAGGAAAGTTTGAACCGCCTTTAAAAAGTAGTTTGGAAATTTTAATTATAAATTTAGAGGTAATTATACCGAAAAAAGAATTAATTTTAATTTTAAACACTCCCTTAGCCAAAATTTAAAAGTCTGTTATACATTTTCAAGAAATAGTTAGTACATCATTATATTTTGTATTATATTATAGGATAAGTTTTTACTACTAGCACTAACTTTCTATTCTTGACTAATTATTTCTATTTTAAATATTTTATGCTATTTTAATATACACGAATTCATCAGAAGTTTTAAGTCTTTAACTATTTAGAAAAACATCTAATTCATTTAAATTACCAATAGTGGTATTAGGGTTGATAAAGAAACAATGCACATCTTTCATAAAATATTATTGGTAGCAATACTTAGTAAATTTTCTTTATATTTAATTTTTATTCTTTAATTATTTACATTTTTATTAGCATCATTCTTTTTTTCACTAGGATTGCTTATTAAAGATGTAGTAACTTCTTTATTCATAATTCTTGTAGTTACATTTTTAGCCATTGTAAAAACACAAAAAAACAAATAACTTATCATTAAAATAAAAATTATTAGAATGATGGCATTTTTAATACGGGTTTTCTTTAGAGCCTTTTGCCTCCGTTCTTTTAGAAGTTGTTCCTTAGATTTTGTCATAACTCCAACCTCCACAAAATATTTAATTTAGATTTTAATTTAAAATAAATTACTAAACTACATTATAACATGATAATACATTCCTTTCTATGTGTTATACTTCAAATTAAGTAGATTTTTTTATAAGGTTTTGATAAAATTAATATGATTCCACAGGGGAGGAGGAAATTTATGAACAACAAACTATATAGCAAGAGAAACATTATTATATTAGTTATTGGCGTTGTATTAGCTATTATTGCTATTATAGCTTTTAATAATATAAATAATTTGAAAGAGGATAAAATAGAAGCAAATAACTATTTTTACACATCGAAATATGACGAGGCAATAGATAAGTATAAATCAATAGGAAAAAGGGAAAATCAATCTCTATTATGGGATGCTAAAATAAGTGAGGTATATTTATTAAAAAAAGATATAGAAAATGCTAATAAGTACATGGAGGAAGCAATTAAAAAAGAAGATAAGACAGGTGATGCTCAAAGTATTATATTAAATAATAAATTTAATATAATTAAGGACAAATTGGCTGAAGAAAAAATAGAAAAAAAAGATTTTGAAATTATTGAAAAATATGGAGAAGAACTTCTAAAGAAATATAGTAGTAATAAACAAATTAATAAAACAATGTTTTTAATTTATATGTCAAATAATAATTATGATAAAGCAAAAAGCATCGTAGATAACTATCCAGTCTCAGAGGGATCTGCTTATGATTTGGCAGAAAAATCTAGAATGTACATGATTTTGAATAAAACTGAAGAGGGATTATCCACATTAAAAGCTGCTTATGATTTAGATAAAAATGAAATTAAAATATATGATGTCATTTATGAGAGTTATGAAGAAAATAAAACTTTATTAAATAATATTATAAAGTTAAGTGAAAAGAATAAAGAAGATTTATGTTATAAATTATGGCTTGCAAAAATTTATAGCATTGAAGAAAGTAAAAATAAAGGAAAAGAAATTATTAATGACATTATAAATGAAGTAAAAGATAGTAAAGATTTTTTAATTGTGAGGTTGTTAGAAATATCAATACTTGATAATAATAAAGAGTATGATAAAGCGGAAGAAAAACTAAATATATTATTAACGGATTATCCTAAGGATTATAGAGTAAACAATATAGCTGCATGGCATTACTTTAATAAAAAGAATTTTGATATGGCCTTAAAATATGGAGAAAAGTCATTAAAGGCAGATCCTTCTTATATAGATAATTATGTTAGTTTGATGCCAAATATATTAAAAGCTATAGGGGAACCAGATTCTTCTGAGCCATATTTTCATTATGCCGCTTATAAAGAACCATATAATAGTAGTATATATATAAGTAAGGCTACTTATGATTGGTATTCTAATAATGATAGTATTAGTGCTGTTAAGAATTTTAAAGTGGCACAAATACTAAAGCCAAATATAACTGATTTTAAATATCAAACTGCGCTAATATATTTATCAAATCATAATTACAATGAAGCTATAAACATTTTGAAAACTTGTGTAGAAGAAGATGATAAATCAATTAAATATCATAGAACTTTAGGAACTGCTTATCTAATTTCTAAAAACACTAAAGAAGCTTTAAATGAAATAAAAATTTCTTATTCTCTTGACCAAAAGGATATATTAACATTGAATAACGCTGGATGTTATTATATAACCGTTGATGGAGATTTAGAAAGAGCCTTTGAAAATTTAGATGCAGCTTATAAAGGATTAAAAGATAGTGATGATGATTATACTAGGACTACCATAAAAGAAAATTATAATAAAATAGTTGATTTAAAAAACAAATATGCTAATGGGAAAGATAATGAGGTTTTACAAATACCTGATTTTGTAATGTTTTATTAGGCAAAACACCTTTGTTTGAACAAAGGTGTTTTCTTATATTTATAATAAAATTACAAGAAAAATTTTAATTAATGAATTATAAAATAAACAATATTAAAAGAATTCCCATTCTCTAACTGCTAAACCTTGTTGTTGTTTTTTGTATATAAAATAAGTGTCAATAGCAGATATAATATTCATTGCTCCAGAGTATACTCCAAAAGTTATGACAGCAAAAATTGCAGATACAATTAAAATTAGAAACCCCTTTTTTACTTGACCAAGAAGGATTTGACCTAGTCCAGGGATTAACAAAGAAGCTATTATATAAATAAATGCACTCATTAAATTAATTTTAGGAGGAATTAACCCATTAAAATATATTTTTTGCTTCAAATTATTAACCTCTACACCACAGTTTACACAAGTACTTTGAAGAGAAATAATTTTTTTACCACAGTTATGACAGAATTTATTAGCTGTAAATTGTCTAATGCCACATTGTAAACAGATGGAATGATCATTATCCATGAAAGCACCACAATTTGTACAGAACATTATAATCACCTCAAAACATATAAATAAACTATTCACCTAATATAGATATTATCATTATTATTTATTTTATGATAGAAGAATAAATATAATTTTTATGGGGGAATAAGTAAATTTTTTACAAATTTTTTTCTCTTTGAATAGTTTATTTTTACCACATATATAAAATGCTAAAAAAGTAATGAAAATTGGTCATATTTATAAAGAATTTGTAAAATGTGCTATACTTTTTTAAAAAATATGATATACTAATTGTTGTTAGACGATAAATAAACACTATAATGAATACTATACTGCAATATGAATAAATAAATATTAGAATATTAATATTTTTCTTGCATTTTTCAATTAATTGTGTTTATATAAACTTATAAAGGCTTATAAGAGCTTTATTAATGTAATTTATAAGTTTAACATTAATTAATAATACTAATACTGATGTAATTTACTAAGAATGTTTTCGGGGGTAATAGGAATGAATTCTAACATTGTAGAAAATTTACAAATTAAAACATCAGAGAATGTTTACAGAAACTTAAGCGTTGCAAATTTAGTTGAATTTGCGGTGAAAAGAGAAGAAGGAACTTTAGCAGAAAGTGGAGCGTTAGTAGTTAATACTGGAAAGTATACAGGCAGATCTCCAAAGGATAGGTTTATTGTAAAACAAGATAGTACAAAAGATTATATTAACTGGGGAGAAACTAACCGTGCAATTGAAGAGGATGTATTTAATAAACTTTATGACAAAGTAACTAATTATTTATCAAATAAAGATTTATTTGTGGTAGATGGTTATGTAGGTGCTTTAGAAGAGTATAAAATGGAAATTCGTGTTGTAAATGAGTATGCTTCAGAAGCATTAATGGCAACACAACTATTTAGAAGACCTACAGAGGAACAATTAAAAAATCATAATCCTCAATTTAGTGTAATTGTTGCACCAGGATTTAAAGCTAAAGGTGAAGAAGACGGAGTTAATTCAGAAGCTTTTGTTATTATTAACTTTGATAAAAAAATAGTTTTAATTGGAGGAACTCAATATTCAGGAGAAATTAAAAAATCAATTTTCTCAGTTATGAATTTTTTATTACCATTAAAAGGAGTTTTCCCAATGCATTGTTCAGCCAACATTGGAGAAAATGGTGATACAGCGGTATTCTTTGGATTATCAGGAACAGGTAAAACAACTTTATCTGCTGATCCAGAAAGAAGATTAATTGGTGATGATGAACATGGTTGGTGTGATAAAGGTGTATTTAACTTCGAAGGTGGTTGCTATGCTAAGACAATAAAACTTGATAAAGAAAAAGAAGCACAGATATATAATGCATTAAAATTTGGTTCATTACTTGAAAATGTAGTATTGGATGAAAATAAAAGACCAAACTTTGATGATGACAGCTTAACAGAAAATACAAGAGGTGCTTATCCAGTAGAACATATAGATAATGCAGACTTAAGTGGATTTGGAAAACATCCAAATACAGTAATATTCTTAACAGCAGATGCTTTTGGTGTAATACCACCAATATCAAAATTATCTAAAGAAGCAGCTATGTATCATTTTATGTCTGGATATACAAGTAAATTAGCAGGCACTGAAAGAGGAATAACTTCCCCGAAGGCAACTTTCTCAGCTTGTTTTGGAGAACCATTTATGCTTATGAATCCATCAGTATATGCTAAATTGTTAGGAGAAAAAATAACAAAATATAATACAGAAGTTTACCTTGTAAATACAGGATGGTCTGGTGGATCTTATGGAGTAGGTAAGAGAATGAACTTAACCTATACTAGAGCAATGGTAAAAGCTGCATTAAATGGACAATTGAAAAATGCAGATTTTGAAGAACATGAAATATTTAAAGTATTAGTACCAAAAGAAGTACCAAATGTACCAAGTGAAATATTAAATCCGAAAAATACCTGGACTAATAAAGAAGAATATGATATTAAAGCAAAAGAACTTGCAAAAAAATTCAACGATAACTTCCAAAAGTTTAAGGAAGTAAATGATGATATTAAAAATGCAGGTCCAGTAGCATAATAATATTGATATAAGAGGAAAGTGTATATGCACTTTCCTTTTTACGTGTAACAACGTATATAAATTAATATTTATTAAAAAAATTACTTATAGAGTCGGAAAATTAACCAAAAAAATAAATTTTTAGACATATTTACTTCAATATATAGCAGAAGTAGATTATAATGGTATATGTTAAAAAACAATGATTAGGGGTAGGGGAAATGAAAAGACGTAATGGAATAAAAAAAATTATAATTGGATTATTAGTAATAGGAGGATTTTCAGCAGCTATAATTTTTAAGAATAATTTAGAATTAAATAAATATAATCATAAATATAAGGTTGAGATTGTAAAGTATGATAACTTTTATGAAGGAGATAATATTAAATTTTACTATTTAGATGGAAAAAATGATTATCAGCAAAAATTAAAAAATAAATATCGATATGATAAATTAGTTGCTAATGGAGCAAATGAAATAGATAAGACTTTTGAAATGATTAAGTGGATAAATAGTAAAGCAGAATTTAATATAAATACTATTGAGGTGGGGAAAAACACGGAAGAAATAATGAAGAAAATTGAAACTAATAAAGTATTGTCTGATGATAATTATGCAACACTTTTGGAAGAAGGATTATCTACAATTAATATAAATGTAAGAAAAGGTAAGCTATTCGCAAGTAATAATACAAAGGTTAAGCCTAGACAAAATTATAAAGTAATTGAAGTATGGAGTAAGGTTCATGGCAAATGGGTAATGATAGATGGTGGGAATGCTTGTTATATGACTGATAAAGATATACCATTAAGTGCTGTTGAAATAATTGAAAAAGGTATTGAAAATGTTAATATTGTAGGACTAGAGAACGAAAAAGCTATCAAAAAGTATAAAAAAAATATGAGTAAATATTTTAATAGCTATACTATAGAAATCGATAATAATAAATTTGATGAAATTAAAAGCAATTCTTATGTTACTTATGTGAAAAACAAAGAGGACGCTCAGTTAGAAAATAAAGAAGGATATATTGGGCCTACTATATTTGTGAATAAAAAAGATGTATTTCATATAAACCCAGAGATAGTATATCATGATGAAAAGAATGATAACCTTCCAACAATTATATTATCTAAAAGAGATACAAAAGAAGATACAGAAGAGTTTATAGGATTTACTGCAGGGGTATTTAAAAATAGTGTTATGCTAGAGAAATATTATGTAAGTATTGATGGAGAAAAGTTTGTAGAAGTAAATACCTATTATGATTTAGCTATAATAAATGGAGAGAACTCTATAAGAATATCTGAGGATGGAAAAACTCCAATTAGAGAGATAACAATTAAAAAGAATTAAGACATCTTCAGAAAAATAATAGACCAGTATGTTATCCTATTTTCTATCATACTACGTTGTCTGATGCAAAATATATTTCGCATCTTTAACTAGCTATTTTATTTCATATGCCTAAAATAGACTAACATCTTTGGGCTATTATTTTCTTTCAGATACCTTAGGCATCTGAAAGAAAATAATGGACTAGCATTTTTAACTCATTATTTTTTCAGATATCTAAACAGTTGAAATAAAAAAGTTATCATAGTACAATATACCCTCGAATAAAGTAAAATTGAAAGAGTGATGATTTATGAATTTAATATTACTATTAAAAGCAATTGTGATTGCTATTGTAGAGGGAATAACAGAATTTATTCCAGTATCCTCTACAGGACATATGATTATCGTTGGAGATCTAATAAATTTTAAAGGAAGTTTTGCCAATCTTTTTGAAGTTGTTATACAGTTAGGGGCGATACTTGCTATTTTAGTACTATATTGGGAAAAAATAATTTCCTCCATAAAAGGATTCTTTACAGGTAAGCCTTGGGGAGTAAAATTTTGGATTAATATATTTGTAGCATGTATACCAGTAGGCATACTTGGATTTGCATTTGAAGATTTAATTGATAAATATTTATTCAATTCATTGACTGTTGCTATAGGCTTATTAATAGGAGGAATATTAATGCTAATAGCAGAAAAAAAATTTAAAAAGTCTTTAAAAACTGTAGATATAGATGATATTACTACTAAGCAAGCTTTAAAAGTAGGAATATTTCAATGTTTAGCATTATGGCCTGGAATGTCACGATCTTCATCAACTATTATCGGTGGTTGGGTAAGTGGACTTTCTACAGTAGTGGCTACTGAATTCTCTTTTTTTCTAGCTATTCCAGCTATGGTAGGAGCTTCAGGGGTAAAATTAATTAAGTATGGGGGTAATCTTGTATTAGGAGAAATACTTACATTAACTGTAGGGTTTATAGTTGCATTTTTAGTATCTTTAGTAGTAGTAGATAGATTTATAAATTATCTAAAGAAAAAACCAATGAAAGTATTTGCTGTATATAGAATTATGATTGCATTATTTTTATTTGCATTAGTATTTATGAATATAATTTCAATATAGTAATAAAAGCACTTAGTTTTAAGTGCTTTTATTAATTTGGAGGAGATATTATAAGATATTTAAGAGATTATTTTAAATTTCATATTAAATGAAAGATGCAATTCAATATAAATATAATTTTGTAGTATTTTTTACAGAGTTGTTCGATCGGTTACTTTTCCAAAATTAAAGGGAGGAAATTTAGATATTGTCAATTGAAAAAATTATTTTTCTTTTAAAATAGATATGATTTTATTTATAAAATTTGCATTATATTTTAAATATACAATAAATTTAGAAAATAAACTCAATTAGTTGACATTAGAATATATAGAATATTATAATTAATGTAAGTTTATATGGTGTCTTAATGATGTGGTGCTTGGAGGGAATATATGAAAGAAATTAAACGTTATTTAGATAATAGAGACGGAATTTATAGTTTCTATTTTGAAGATTTAAAAAGCGGTTATACTTATGGATTAAATGAAAATGTACAAATGACAGCAGCAGGATGCATAAAAGTACCAATTGCAGTGGCTCTAATGCAAGAAATTGAAAATAATACTTTTAACATTGATGATAAAGTTTCAATAACTAAAGATGATATGGTTAGTGGAAGATACAGTATAATTCATGAGTTCTCAGAAAAAGAGTATACAATTAAAGAATTATTAATAGCAATGTTAATACAAAGTGATAATACAGCAGCCTGCAAGATAGTAAATTTAGTAGGAATGGATCGAATAAATGAGTTAATAAAAGATATGAAACTGTATTCTACAGAAGTTAGAAAGTATCCATCAGAAAATAAAATAGATGATGATAAAGAAAATGTTACTACTAGTCATGATCTTTCAAAATGTTTGAAGCTTTTATCAAATAACAGCTATTTAAATGAAGAACATAGTAATCTTATATTAGAAACATTAAAGAAAAATCAAGTAAATACAGGAATACCATTTTATTTACCACATGAATTACAATCAGCTACAGCAAATAAAATAGGAACCTTAAAATGCGTAGAGAATGACACTGCATTATTAAACTTACCAAAAGGAAATTTTGTTTTTACAGTTATGTCTAGCAATTTGCCTAGCAATGTTTATGGTTTAACTACTATATCAAGAATAGGTAAAATGATGTTTGATATGGTTGATAAGGATTGGAATTAATATAATAAAGATAGTATAAGAAGCTCTTCTTATACTATCTTTATTGCATATTGAAAACCACATGCTATGCAGGTGAGTTCTGAAGAGGTTTAGTGATAGAGCTTAAACTTGATAAGAATCTATATAAATATAAAGAATACTTTCTAATAAAAAATAAAGAAGAAGAGATACAAAGATGTTAGCATATAAGGAAATAGCTTCTTTTAAATCTAGGCTGACAATAATGAAAGACCTGAGGGGTAAGAATATCAAGTATTAAAATTACCCATTAATAGGGTGCAAAAGTAGCAATAGCAAAGTAGTTTTAGCCAAGTGAAAATGCAGAACCTTTCGATGCTAGTTAGAGAAAAGAAGCTTAGAGTCTTAAATAAAACCACTGATTTTACCAATGGTTATAAATAAAAATATATATTATAGAAGGACTTATAGCATATATTGCATGAAGTCCTTTTTGTATTAGTTAGTAAAGGATTTTAAAATTGTTGGCATAATTGATTTTAAAGTTATCAATAGTAAAGCATCAGAGGAGGATTTATTTATAAATATAATTTGATAAATAATATGGAAGTTATAAGTAATATTAGAGTAAATGAAGTTAATTTAACTGATATTGAGTTTTATATGAAGAATTATCAAAAGAATTTTCAATGTAGAGGAGAAGCTAATTTTGAAGCATATCTATATGATGACATAATTTTATTTATTGAAAATGTATTTATGAAATAAATGTAATAATGAAAAAGTGTCCAATAGGTGATTCTGAGGAGTTGTTTGTTGAGATATAAATTTTAATGGTGTATATTAATTAATTTTAAAACCATAAAATAAAGGGAGGATTAACAATGGGTAAAAATATAATTAAAAATACAGTAATATTAATTATGTTTTTAATATGTAGCAGCAGAATAGCATATGCAGTAGAATCAATTAATAATAATTTAGGAAATGAAGAATTAAAGAAAATTAGTAAAGAATATCTACAAGAATGGACGAGGTTTCTAGATATTATTGAAAATGATAATATAACTTATGAAGATAAGTCAAAGGCTATTATGGGTTTACTTAGAAGTTGTGATGGACAAGGTGGACCTAAGATTTACTCCTCAAAGGTTAATACTATATTAGCTCCTGAACTTCCAAGTGGTTATGATGAAGCAAAATTATTTCAGGCATTAAAAGATCAAAATAGTATTATTAAAAATACAAATCCTATTGAAGTGACTGAGTTTATAAAAAGCTGGAGTTCCGGGAATGGTGAAAAACCTAGAAGATTTAATGATGATATAAGCAATTACTTAGAGGCATTATTTAAAGCCATTAATATAAATTTTCCAGATACTAAATTAAACCTTATTGATTTATTTCATGGACATATGGTAATAGATGAAAGTTACAGTAATGGAGATATATTAATAATTTTTCATAGTAAAGAATATCCTAGTAACTTAGAAAAACAAAAAACAGATATTGCAATTAAAGCAGATCCTAAATTGCAGTTATTTGATACTAAAAATGGAGTATATAAAAAGAGAAACTATATATGGTCATTACGTAAAAATAAAATTTGGAGAATAGATACAAGTGAAGATAGTGGATTTTGTAATTTAGTGAAATCTCCCATATATGATTTTTGTCCAGAAGAAGTAATGGAAGCTAATGCTGCACAAGAGTCTTATTTAGGTAAAACAATATGCGATATAAATTATTTTATTGATTATAAGGGAGTTGAAGTTAAACCATTTGTAACACAAGGAGCAGGAACCCCTCAGTTTCCTTAAAATATATAGAGTAATGAGTTAGAAGACTGATAAGTTATTATTGGTGGTCTTTTTAGATGTTTAAAATTAGGTAGGTTTTAGCATAGTGTTGATAATAATATGAGAATTTTTAAGGAAAGTTAATTGAGATCTCATTTATATCCATTACACTTCATGTTTTAAATCTGTTTTTTATAATGTAAATACAAGTTCATTATATTTTTAAATTTTGCCGAATAAAAGTTATTTAAATAAAGAACATAGTAATCTTGTATTAGAAATATTAAAGAAAAATCAAGTAAATATAGGAATATCACTTTAGTTACTACATGAATTATAATCAGTTACAGCTAATAAAATAGAACTTTAAAATGTGTAGAGAATGACACTGCATTATTAAACTTATCGAGAGGAAAGTTTGTTTTTATGGTTGTGTTTAGCAATTTAAATAGTAATGTTTATGGTTAAATAACATATCAAGAGCAGTTGAAATGATGTTTGATATGTTTGATAAGAATTATAATTAATATAATAAAAAATAGTATAAGATAAAATTATCTTATACTATTTTTTATAGAAAATTACGACTTATCTTAAACAACTATATAAAATTAAATTGTATAGGGATAAATTAAAAATATTTTTATAAAAACACAATGAAAAAGTAAAATCTAATATTGAAATAGCAACAACTTAATCTGGTGTATCAGTGTAAGAAATATAAAGAAATATAAAGAAATAAAGAAAAAAATCAATTTATTTGTTGATAAATATAGTAATATTTTAGCAAAGATATATGTTTATTTGATAGAATAGTCCTTGTCGCTAGGGAGTACATGAAATGAACTTAGCGATAAATTAAGACTTTTTAAATACAGTAAATTTAATTAATAAATAAAACTGTTGACAAGAAGTCATAATATTGATAAAATAGTAAGAGTCGTCAGATAATGACGGTAAAAATTACTAAATGAT
>NZ_JBSVQM010000002.1:0-277738 GCF_054863625.1 Clostridium sp. Marseille-QA1073
GATCTCTAGGATGTTTGTTAGGAATGAATATTTTTAGACATAAAACTAAGCATTGGTATTTTAAATTTGGTTTACCAACAATATTGGTATTACAGGTGATTGCTATAATGTTCTTTTTAAAAGACATTTCTAATTTCATAAAATTTTAATTTAATAATTCATATTGACTTTTCACAAAATATAGAATATATTTAAAATAGACCAGTTTGGTATAACTTTAATAAAGGAGAAGATTATGGGACTAACGCAAGAAACAGATTATGCTTTAAGAGTAATACTTTATTTATCCAGATTAGAAAAAGGTACTATTGTAAGCGCTAATACCATATCTGAAAAGGAAAATATACCTTTACGATTTCTATTAAAGCTTCTACGAAAACTAAGAGAAGCAAAACTAGTAGAATCCTATATGGGAATAAATGGCGGATATGCTTTAAATAAAAATCCAGAGGAAATATCTCTAAAAGATGTTATAGAAGCCATAGAAGGACCTATATATTTAAATCGTTGTTTATATGAACCAGAGAAATGCAATCTTCGTGGACCAAATAAATGTGCTATTCATAGTGCATTATTTACTGTTCAAAAAAAATTGGTAGAAGAATTATCTAAAATCAATTTTAAAGAAATTATAAAATAATATAAATTTTAGATGTGCAAAAATAGTTTAGGGGTAATCCCCTAACTTTTACGAAATATATCATACCTTTTTGGTATATGTTTATCCATTTAGTATACATTCATACATATGCACTTATGACTTAATATATAGATTCATAGAAATGCATCTTTAAATTATTTCAATTTATATCAGTTGAAATTGATAGTTAATCGTTAACAGTGGATATTTATGGCGAATTCATTGTTCATTGTCAAATTTCCATTAATTTAAAGTTATAAATTAAAATATTTAAAGAAGAACGATATTGGAATGTACATTAAGTTTTAAGGTAATGCATCTATAATAGGGAGGGTTTAACATGTCTATCAATGTAAAAAAATCTACTTGTAATTCTGCTGATAAAGTACTAGAAAATTTTATTGCAGAACTTAAATTTGATACTGCTCACCATAGGATGGAAAAACAAGGTGTAAAATGTGGCTTTGGACTACAAGGTGTATGTTGTAAACTTTGTGCTAATGGGCCTTGTCGTATAACCCCTAATGCTCCAAAAGGTGTATGTGGTGCGACAGCAGACACTATAGTTGCAAGAAATTTCTTAAGAGCGGTAGCATCTGGAAGTGCTTGTTATCTGCACATAGTTGAAAATACTGCTCAAAACTTAAAAGAAACAGGTAAAAATAAAGGTGTTATCAAAGGTAAAGCCACATTAAATCAGCTTTGTCAATTGTTTGAAATAGAAGGAAAAGATGATCATGAAAAAGCTGTATTGCTAGCAGAAAAAGTTCTTAATGACCTTTATAAACCTAGATCTGAAAAAATGGAATTAGTTAAAAAACTAGCTTATGAGCCTAGATTTAAGAAATGGCAAGACCTATCTATTCTTCCTGGAGGAGCAAAATCCGAAGTCTTTGATGCAATTGTAAAAACATCTACTAATCTAAATAGTGATCCAGTAAATATGCTTTTACATTCTCTTAGCTTAGGTATTTCTACTGGCCTTTATGGTTTAGTTTTAACTAATTTATTAAATGATATAATGCTTGGTGAACCAAAGATAAGATCTGCAAGTGTAGGTTTTAAAGTAGTAGACGCTGATTACATAAATATTATGATTACCGGTCACCAACATTCATTTATAGCAGATTTACAGGATAGACTTTCCGATCCTGAAATTATAGAAAGAGCTCTAGAAGTTGGAGCTAAAGGATTTAAATTAGTAGGCTCAACCTGTGTTGGCCAAGATTTACAATTAAGAGGTGAACACTATAAAGAAGTATTTGCTGGTCATTCAGGAAATAACTTTACCAGTGAAGCATTGATTTCTACTGGTGCTATTGATTTAATTGTATCAGAATTTAACTGTACTTTCCCTGGAATAGAACCAATTACTGATGAGTTAATGGTAAAAATGATCTGCATTGATGATGTAGCTAAAAAACAAAATGCAGAGTATATTAATTATTCTTATAGAGAAAAAGAAAAGATAACTAATTATATTATTGATGAAGCAATAAATAGTCACAATAAAAGAAGAGGTAATGTTGAAATTAACTTACCAGAGAACCATGGAAATGACAACACTTTAACTGGAATTAGTGAAACATCCCTTAAGAATTTCTTAGGTGGAACTTTTGAACCACTATTAAACTTAATCGCTCAAGGAAAAATAAAAGGTGTAGCAGGAGTTGTTGGATGTTCAAATCTTGTATCTGGTGGTCATGATGTATTTACTGTAGAACTTACAAAAGAATTAATAAAAAGAGATATAATAGTTCTTTCTGCTGGATGCTCAAGTGGTGGACTTGAAAATGTAGGTTTAATGTCTCCAGAAGCTGCAAAATTTGCAGGAGAAAACTTAAGAGAAGTATGCGAAAGTTTAGGAATCCCACCAGTATTAAACTTTGGTCCATGTCTTGCTATTGGAAGACTTGAAGCAGTGGCTACTGAACTTGCAAAATTACTTAATGTTGACTTGCCTGATCTACCATTAGTTCTATCTGCACCACAATGGTTAGAAGAACAAGCTTTAGCAGATGGTGCTTTTGGACTTGCCTTAGGACTTCCTCTTCATTTAGCAAAACCACCTTTTATTACAGGTAGTAAAACAGTTACAAAAGTTTTAACTGAGATTTTAGTTGGATTAACTGGTGGAAGACTTATACTAGACGACGATGTATTAAGTACAGCTGATAAACTTGAAGAAATAATACTTAATAAAAGAAGAGCACTTAATATTTAAAAAGGGGGCCATAAAATTGAAAAGGATAATGATAGATAAAGATAAATGTATGGCTTGTCTTGGATGCGTTTTAGGATGTATGGCAGAACATAATGAAAAGGGAAAATCTATTTATGATTTAGATTTAGAAGATACATCTAATGAAAGTAGAAATCATATAGAACTTAATGAAACTTTAAGTCCTGCACCTATTATATGTCGTCACTGTAATGAACCGGAATGTGTATTTACATGCATGAGTGGTGCTATGACTAAAGATGAAAATTTAGGCATAGTAAACTACGATGAAAGCAGATGTGCTTCTTGTTTTATGTGTGTTATGTCATGTCCATACGGGGTTCTAAAACCTGATAAGAATACTAAAAAAATTATAGTTAAATGTGATATGTGCAAAGATAGAGGAACTCCTCGCTGCGTAGAAAGTTGTCCTACTGAGGCAATATATCTAGTGGAGGTGAATAACTAATGAAGTATGTAATATTAGGTGCCAGTGCTGCTGGTATTAATGCTGCAAGAGCTTTGCGCAGTTTAGATAAAACAAGTGATATTACTATTATTTCTAAGGATGAAAATGTATATTCTAGATGTATGCTTCACCTATATATAAGTAAAAAAAGAGATATAGAAAGTCTTTCTTTTATTGAAAAAGATTTTTTTGAAAAGAATAATATCTATTGGATAAAAGGAGTTTCTGTATCTAACATTGACCCTAAAAAATCACAAGTAATCCTTGATAATAATTCGTTAATTGAATATGATAAACTCTTAATAGCTACAGGTTCTTCTGCAGTTATTCCTCCTGTAGAAAATCTGAGGGAAGCTAAAAATGTATTTACTTTAAGAAATTTAGAGGATTCCTTGGATATTGATAAAACCTCTTATAACTGTCAATCTGCTGTAGTTATAGGCGGTGGATTAATAGGAATTGATATGGCAACTGAATTATTAGAAAGAGGAATTAGAGTATACATAATTGAAATGGGTAAAAACATCCTACCACTTCAATTAGATGAAAAAACTGCAAAAGCTTACGAATATGAATTACAAAAAAGAGGTGCAAGAATATTCACTGGTCACCTTGCTAAAAGTGCCCTATTAAATGAAAATGGTAGTTTTAAAGGATTGTTATTAGATGATGGTACTGTGATAGATGCTGATATGGCAATAGTTGCAGCAGGAGTTAAAGCAAATGCAGATTTTATTGGTAACACTAATATTGAATTTGACAGAGGAATTATCGTAAATTCTAAATGTGAAACTAAAGAAGAGAATATTTATGCCGCTGGTGATGTCTGTGCAGGAAAGCCGGGTATATGGCCTTTAGCTGTAAAACAAGGAATAGTTGCAGCACACAATATGGTAAATAGAGAAAAAGAAATAGAAAATCTTTTTGGATTTAAAAACTCCATGAACTTCTTTGGAATTGATACAGTATCTCTAGGCATACCTAATCCACCAGATGATAGCTTTAATGTTCATATATATGATGATGGAAAAGTTTATAAAAAGATAATAGAAAAAGATGGCATTATATATGGCGCTATATTCCAAGGAGATATCGCATATACAGGAGTATACACAAAGTTAATAAGCGACAAAATTAACATAAAAAATATTAATAAAAACATATTCAATATAGGATATGTAGACTTCTTCAACACCACTCCTAAAGGCGAATTTCAATATAACTAAGCTTTAAAGCTTAGAAGCTTCCCACGTTTTATGGGAAGCTTTTTTAAATATAAACTATTCAGCTATTTCTATAAACTTAAATTTAGTAACATCAAATAAACCCTTATCTGTTATTTTTATAGCCGGTATTACTGGTAATGATAAGAAAGATAGTGTTAGAAATGGATTAAATTTTATATTTGGTGATATTTTATTTATAGCTTCATGTAGATTGTGTAAGTCTGAAACTACTTCATTTAAACTTCTATCCGTTATAAGACCTGCAATTTCAAGTTGTATTGATGCAAGAACTCTCTTATTTTTAACTACTATTATGCCTCCACCTATTTTTTGAAGCTCATTTGCAGCAAAAATCATATCTTCATCATTGCATCCACTAACAATCATATTATGAGAATCATGTGCTATAGTAGTAGCTATGGCACCCTCCTTAATATTCAAGCCTTTAATAATGCCTAATCCAATATTCCCTTTTCCCTTATGCCTTTCTATAACTGCTATTTTAATTAAATCTTTTTCTATATCAGCAACAAATTTTTCTTTATTACTTAATTTATCAATATCTATCTTTAAATGATTGCTTTCTAATTTATTTGGTATGAGCTCAATAACATTTAATTTACTTCTATCTATTAAATCAATTTCAAAGCTTTTCTCAGTAAGCTTAGGAATGTTGATACTATTTTTAATATCATATGTATATTCATCTCTTTTTACTTCACTTACTAATTTATTATCTTTTACTACTAACTGTCCCTTTTTATAAACAGAATTTATTTTAAAGTTCTCCAAATCATTTAATATTATAAAATCTGCTATAAATCCTGGTGCAATAGCACCTTTATGTCTTAAATTGTAGCACTCAGCTGTATTTAAGGTAGACATTTGTATTGCTGTTTCAACTTTTAATCCATGTTTAACAGCCATTCTAATTGAATGATCTAAACTACCATTTTCTATTAAGTCATCTATATGTTTATCATCTGTACAAAAACAAACTCTTCTTGAATTTGCTATACTAGTAACCTTAATTAGCTCTTTAAGATTTTTTGCTACAGTGCCCTCTCTTATAAGAACATACATACCTCTTCTTAATCTGTCTATAACCTCTTTTCCATTATGGCATTCATGATCTGTTGTAATATTAGAGGTTGTATAGACATTAATCATAGTTTCATCAAATCCTGCGCCATGTCCGTCTATAACTAATCCCCTTTCTTTCGCCCCCCATATTTTATTAATCATATTTTCATCACAATTTAATACTGCTGGAGAATTCATAACTTCAGCTAGACCTAGTACTCTGTCATTATTATAAAATGGTTTTAAATTCTTACTTTCTAAATTTGCTCCAGAACTTTCAAAACTAGTAGCTGGTACGCAGGATGAAAGCATAAAATAGAAATCTAAAGGAAGGTTCTCACTTAATTTCATCATAAGTTCTATTCCTTCACTCCCTAAAACATTTGCTATTTCATGAGGATCTGTAACTATTGAAGTTATTCCATGAATAAGTGCTGCTTTATAATATTCCTTTGGAGTTGTTAAAGAAGACTCTATATGAGCATGTGCATCAATAAGTCCTGGACATACATATTTATTAGTACCATCTACAATGGTTTGTCCCTCATAATTTCCTATCCCTACTATATATCCATTTTTTATAGCTACGTCACTAGTAAATATATCATTTTGAAATACATCTATAATATTTACATTCTTAATAACTAAATCACATGTTTCATGTTTTGCTGCTGCTCTAATTTGTTCTTTAAAAATTCTCTTGTTCATTAAAACAATCCACCCTTTAAAAATATTTAACCTTCCTGGATTACTTCTTCATAGTTATACTATTTACGGTAGTATAGTAGAAACACCCAAACCTTATTATCGGGCCTATACAAAGGTTATTGTTACTTATTATATTTAAATCCCCTCTCTTTGTCAAAAAGCTATTTTCTTCAGTAAATTTTCTATAAAAAAGCTAGTATATCATTTGAAAATATATCAATTTAAAACTTCTCTGCAAAAGAGAAGTATCTACAATTGCCCATTGTCCATTGTCAATTCTCAATTGCCTAACCTTGTATCATTGACAGATTACTTTGAATAGTATAAAATATGTTAAAAAATACATACTATAATAAAGCAATGATGAGAAGAGTAAATAAATTATTTCTTTTACAGAGAGCCTTGGCAGCTGAAAAAAGGTAAAGAAGAGTTTATCGAAACAAGCCTCTGAGCTTCATACCGATCCCTTAAGGAATGTCAAATTTACCTCAAGGGGGAGACTATGACAGGAGCTCCTGTTACAGAGCTAAGGTATAAGTAGTTTAATTTTATTTTAAGCACTACCGTACCTGATAAGGTTAATATGGCAACATATTGATAAATTGGGGTGGCACCACGAAGATAATAGCTCTCGTCCCCAAGACTAATAAGTCTTGGAGGTGAGAGTTTTTTTATTATTTTCTTTCAGATGCCTAATACCATTATTTTTTATAAAAGGGAGGATTTAAAATGTGTCACTCAATAGATAAAAATGAAAATATAATTGTTCAAAATTTTATAGATAAAGTTGTAGAGGAAGATATTAAAAATGAGAACTTTAGCAGAGATATCTGTACCCGTTTTCCACCAGAACCAAATGGATACCTTCACATTGGTAATGCCTATGCTCTTAGTGTTAGTTATGGTATTGCTAATAAATATGGTGGAAAATTCAACTTACGCTTTGACGATACTAATCCGCTAAAAGAAGATATTGAATATGTAAATGCTATTATTGAGGATATTAAATGGATTGGCTTTTATCCTGAAGATAGAATTTATTATGGTTCTGATTATTCAGATATGATATATGAATTTGCTATTAAATTAATAAAACATGGAAAGGCATATGTTTGTGACTTAACACCAGAAAAAATAAGAGAATATAGGGGTACACTAACTACACCTGGAAAAAATAGTCCCTATAGAAATAGGACTATAGAAGAAAACCTTGATTTATTTGAAAGGATGAAAAATGGTGAATTTCCTGCTGCTTCAAAGGTTTTAAGAGCTAAAATAGATATGTCTTCACCAAATATAAATCTTAGAGATCCTGTAATATACAGAATAAACTTTGCTCATCATTATAGAACTGGTGATAAATGGTGTATCTACCCTATGTATGATTTTGCCCATCCATTACAAGATGCAATAGAAGGCATTACTCATTCTCTTTGTTCCATTGAATTTAAAAATCATAGACCCTTATATGAATGGTTCTTAAAAGAACTTGATATAAAAGAGCCTCCAAAACAACGAGAATTTGGAAGGCTAAATTTAACTGGAGTTGTAACTAGCAAAAGATATTTAAGAGAACTGGTATTTGGTGGTTATGTGGATGGATGGGATGATCCAAGATTACCTACCCTTAAAGGATTACGCCGCAGAGGAATTACACCTGAAAGTATAAAAGATTTTCTATCACAAATAGGTGTATTTAGAAATGAAAGTACCATAGATATATCTTTGTTAGAACACACTTTACGTCAAGATTTAAAATCTAAAGTTAATTGTGTTATGGGAGTTTTGAATCCACTAAAAGTTACTATAACTAACTATGATGAAAATAAAGTAAAATATTTAGAAATTGAAAATAATAATGAAAATCCATCACTGGGAACTAGATTAGTACCTTTCTCAAAGACTTTATATATTGAAAAGGACGACTTTATGGAAAATCCAGTTAAGGGATTCCGCAGATTATCTCCTGGGAAAGAAGTACGATTAAAAGGGGCCTATTTTATAAAATGTGAAGATATAATTAAAGACCCATCTACTGGCGAAATAACAGAATTACTTTGCAGCTATGATCCTGAAACTAAAAGTGGTTCTGGATTTACTGGCAGAAAAGTTAAAGGAACAATCCATTGGGTATCAGCTAATCATGGAATTAAGGCAGAGGTACATCTTTATGATAAATTGATTTCTGATGAAGAGTTATTAAAGGACAACTCAAAATCTTGGGAGGAAAGAATAAATCCAACTTCCTTAATAAAACTTAAAAATTGTATATTGGAGCCTTCTTTAAATGATGCACCTATAGAAAGCAAATATCAATTTATTAGACATGGATACTTTTGTGTAGATAAAAAATATACTTCTGATAAAAACCTAGTATTTAATAGAATAGTACCTCTAAAAGATTCTTGGAATAAGAAATAACTTAAACTATTTGGCTAATTATTTACTATTATATCTAAATAGAGTGTGGTAAAATCCACACTCTATTATTTTAACTTGCTCTAATCCTATTAACTATTTTGTATATAAATACAATGTACCCTTTTTAGGTCTTTTTACACTTTTACCTTTAAATCCTCTATTTTTAAGCTTCTTTTGTAATGTATTCATAAAAAATCCATGACAAACAATTAGTATATTTTCATTTGAGTCTAAATCTATATTAGATAAAAACTCATCTATTCTCTTTTCCGTATCTTTTCTACTTTCTTTTTAAGATTTATGATTAAAAAACCATGCACATCTTCCACTTATAGCCCAAAATCCATATGGTAACTTAATATTACTTTTAAATATTGGTGATATAGGTACTTCTGTTAACAAGTAAGTTTTTACTATTTTTTCTTTTAATACGCTTTCAGCAGTTTTAATAGCTCTATACAAATCACTAGCGAAGCATTTATCCGACTTAATATGTCCTAAGTTTATCTCATTTTTTATAATCTCATCTTCATCATATTTTTTTACTCATACCTCAAACTCATCTGATGCCATAAATAAAATTTTATCACAATCTACTTTAAAGTGTCTTATCAATCCTATGTTCATAATATCCCCTTTAATTCTCTCCTGTAATTTTAAAATATATTTTATAGCATCTCTAAATTTGAATTAACAGCTAAAAAAGTGATGGTAAAAATAGTCCCCTCTTTAACTTTACTTTTAACTTCAATCATCCCATCATGACTTTCTACTATGGCTTTAGAAAGAGCTAGTCCAATTCCTACAGATTCTGTTTTCTTACTCTTTTTCCCTTTATAAAATCTTTTAAATATATTATGTATATCTTCCTTAGGAATTCCTTCTCCATTATCCTTAATAATAATTCTAATACACACTGGTGTCCTTTCTATAAAAACTTCTACTTCTCCGCCCTCAGCTGTATGCTCTAGTGAATTTTTAACTATATTTATAATTGCTTCACTAAGCCAGTTTGAATCATGTACCATCATAATTGAGGAATCTTTTTTATGAAATATAAGGTTTATTTTTTCCTCTTCTGCCTTCCCTTGAAGTGCTTCAACAGCATCCTTCACAGTTTCATTTATATTATAATTATTCTTTTCAAACTTTATTACCCCAGCATCTAATTTAGCAACTTTAAGCAAACTTTTTACAAGCCATTCAATTCTATTTAATTGTTTTCCACTATTCTCTAAAAAATCTTTTCTCTTCTCATCATTCAAATTCCTATTTAAAAGTATATCATTATATATTATTAAAGATGATATAGGTGTTTTAAGCTGATGGGAAATATCTGAAAGTATATCTACTAAAAAGCTCTTCTCCTTTTGTATAGCTAGAAAATTATTTTTTATAATTACTCTCATATTGTTGAAAGAATAGGCAAGTTTTGCAAAAGTCCCTTCTGCATTTTCATAAATTCCAACATCAAAATTGTATTCTACTATATTTTCTGCAGCCATTATAAGTCTTTCAAGGATTTTATAAATTTTTATATATTGAATAGAATTTTGTAAAAATATAATAATAAAGAATATTAATAAGCAGCTAAGTATACCATTTAAAGCCATATTATAACTATCATTCATCATTGGTATAAACTTTATTTCTAATTTCTCACTAAAGCCATATTCACTTAATACTTTTCTACCTACTTCTATACTTTCCTCATTAGCCCCTTTTGTTATCACAGGGATTATTTCATCACTTAATTCTGGGTGATTTTTAATTATTTCACCTGCTAAAGCCATGGTGCTTTCTGTATAACTTATTTTTATCTTATTATAACTCTTATTCATCATAAAAAAAGAAGTTATTAACATAATAAAGGCTAATGTTAAAATAATTAATGAACTTCTTTTTAGTTCTGGATTAGTAAAATATTTAGTCATGACTCACTACTCCTTTTCAACTTCCAAATGCCACTCATACCCAAGACCTCTTTTAGTTTTTATATATTCAGGATTTGAGGAATCGTCTTCTATTTTTTCTCTAATCCTTTTTATATATACAGAAAGAGTATTTGTATCAAAATATGCTCCTGAACCTTCTATTAATTTATCCAGTATATCTTCTCTGCTCATCAACTTTTGAGGATTCATCATAAAATTTAAAATAAGCTTGTACTCTTGTGAAGAAAGTATTATTTCTTCTCCCCTTTTTTCAACTTTTGCAATTTCTGTATCTAAAACTATATCTTTAGATTTAAATATATGTTTTTTATAAACTTCGCTTCTAAATCTTCTTTGAATAGCCTTAATTCTTGAAATAAGCTCTTTAACTTTAAATGGTTTTACTATATAATCATCTGCCCCAATATCTAATCCTAAAACAATATTCACCTCATCATCGCAAGCAGTTAAGAATATTATAGGGACTTCACTTTTGCTTCTTATATATTTACATACATCATAACCACTTCCATCAGGAAGCATTACATCTAATATGATTACATCAAATTCGTTTTCATTAAAAACTTTTAGAGCTTCTTCTACATCTTCAGCTCTTGTAACTTGAAACCCTTCATCTTTAAGGGTAAATTCAATCCCTAAAGCTAGCCCTTCGTCATCTTCTACTAAAAGTATTCTATTCATAAATTTTATCCCCCTGTATATCTTTATAAAATTATTATATAAAATTACATAAAAAAAAACAAAGCTCTGTTCCATATTTTTACAGAGCTTCTAAAGTAGCTTTAATTCTTAATTGATAAACTGTTAATTTGTTATTGAATAAATTATAGATTAATTTATTGTTCTTCTCTTATTACTTCAACAATATTTTCTTTTTTAATTCTATTTAAAGGCTTTATTACTGCTATCACTCCTATAAATATAGATGCCCCAATAGCAATACTTATAGTTTTCCAAGGAATACCCCATTTAAATCCCATTATACCTATCATTGAAGAAGCCATAAAGTATGATAGTACTGTTCCAACAATAGCTCCCAAAAATGAACCATATACACCGTAAAGAATTCCTTCAGTCAAAATCATTGATCTTATGTTTTTATAAGTCATCCCTAATGCACTTAATGATGCAATTTCTTTTCTTCTTAAGATTAAATTAGTAGTTATGGTATTTATTATATTTACTACTCCAATTAGAGATACTACTGCTACAAATCCATATAATAATATACTTATTTGAAGATTATTAGCTCTAGTCTCTTCTGCTTCTTTACTAGTATTCATAACCTTTATTCCATTCACATCCCCCAGGGGTTGAATCCATTTTTCAAATTCCTTTTCTTTATTTTCATCTTTTAATATTATACCTGCGGATTTATAAGGAATTTTTTCTACATCTACATTAGATATGTTTTTTATAACATCCTTTGGAGTTATTATCTTCAAATGGTCTTGATTACCATAAAGTGGATATGGTGCATAATCTACTATTGCAGATATTTTGACCTTTATCATATCATCTTTATTAAAATTATTTATTTCACTATTGTCTTCTAAGTTTTTTGTATTTATAATAGACGCATTCTTATAAATATAGAAGCTGTCTCCAACTTTTAAATTGGTAAGAGGAAGTTCATAATATTTATCTTTTCCTCTAAGCATTTGATTCTTTATAAGTATAACACCATTTTCTTTAATCATTTTTTCTTTATCTAATTTACCGCTAGTTATATAAGTTTCAGTATTTTTAAGTTTTATATCATCATATACATCAAAGAGAATATTTAATGAAGTCATTTCTTCTCCATTAAAATTTATTTTATTATATGTATTTGGTGCAGCTTCAGTTATTATCTTTTCCTTTTTATCATCTGAAATTACTGCTCTTGACACATAATTTTCATAATTCAAATATACATCTTTAACTTCATTATTATTTTTTATTTTATTTATTATATCTTCAGTTATAGTACTTTTTCCATCTATTAAAAAGAGATTATTATCTAATAAGCTTAGAATTTCAAAATTATTTTTTTCTTCTTCTGATTTATGTGGTGTAAAATTAATAGTCATATTTATAAAAGAGGTGAAAAATATAAATAATGTAACACTTATTATCATAGAAAATACTGTAATTCTAAATCTTTTTTTATTTCTTTTTATATTTTTAAAAGCCATTAATCCATTTATATTTAATAATTTCTTTGCTAACCTACCTCTATTTTTCTTTATCTTTTCTTTTGTTATAGAAGCCCTGCTGCTAATTGCTATTAGAGGAGATATTTTTCCTGCAAATTTTGCTGGTATTAATGCTGATACATATATTGAAATTAGTCCAACTACTGCACTTATAGCTAATATTTCATAAGATATAACCATGTCTAAAGAGCTAAAAGCGCTACTAGATATAATTTTAAATATCTGATCTATAGCCCATATGGCAAGTATGCCGCATAAAATTCCTAGTGGAACTCCTATTAAACTTATTAAAGTAGCTTCCCTTAATACTATTTTTTTTATTTGTTTTGGAGTTGCACCTACAGCCCTTAAAAGTCCAAATTGTTTTATTCTCTCAACTACGCTTATTTGAAATGAATTATATACAACTGCTATTGTTGCTATTATTACTATGATAATTATTATCCCAGCTATATAAGCTAAACTATTATTTATAGATTTATTTTGCCCTTCTCCTAAAAGTCTTAATAAATCTTCATTAGTTGATATGTTTTTAAATATACCGCTTAATTCTTCTACTGTATCAGAAATATCTGCCTTTTTAGATATAGTTGCAAACATTTGAGATTTTTCCATATTAAATTTATCGGAATAGACAATTCCTGTAGATGACCCATTAAATTGACTATATGAATTATTTTTAATTAATCCTGTAATTTTAAATTCCGCTAATTTTCCGCTTTTAAGTTGTAATTTTATAGTATCTCCTATTTTGGGAGTATTATCAATATAATTTAATACCCAACTTTCTAAAGCTATTTCTCCATCTGCTTTTGGAATTTCTCCATCAAAAGCTTTATAAGGTAAAAGCTCTAAAGCATTTTTATCAAGTTTAAATAATTCTATACTTTTTGATGATTTTAAAGAAATTTTATCCCACTGCTCTCTAAGTCCAACCTTTTCTATTTTAGGATTATTCTTAATTTTATCGTAATCACTATCATTTAACTTAGTAATGGCAATATGAAACGAACCGGCACCCTCTATAGCATCTTGAACAAAAGTGTTCTGCATACTCTTTATAAATAAGCCTATAGATGTAATAAGTGCTACAGAAAGTATTATTCCACAAATTGTTAATCCACTTCTCTTTCTATTATGCTTTAAATATTTATTAGTTATATCTTTATAGCTTTTCATAACACTTCCTCCTTCTATCCAATTCTTTCATCAGATTTCAATTCACCATCTACTATGGTTATAACTCTATCCGCTTGTTCTGCTATACTCATATCATGAGTTATAACTATTAATGTCTGATTATAGTTTTTAGAAGAAAGTTTTAGAAGCTCTATTACCTCTTTACTATTTTTACTATCTAAATTTCCAGTAGGTTCATCTGCAAGAATTATAGACGGTTTATTTACTAATGCCCTTCCAATAGAAACTCTTTGCTGCTGACCTCCAGATAATTCTGAAGGCAGGTGATTTCTTCTATCGTTTAATCCAAGCATCCATAACAATCCATCCAAATATGTTTCATCTATTTTCTCTTTATCCAGCAAAGCTGGTAGTGATATATTTTCTTCTACATCTAAAACTGGTATTAAATTAAAAAATTGAAATACAAATCCTATATTTCTTCTTCTAAATATAGCTAATTTTTCTTCATTTAATTTATATATATCTTCTCCATCTAAATGAACCTTACCTGAAGTTGGTCTATCAAGACCACCTAACATATGAAGTAATGTGCTTTTTCCTGAACCAGAGGCCCCTACTATTGCAGTAAATTCTCCTCTATTTATAGAAAAAGATACGTCTTTAAGTGCTTCTACTTTATTATTACCATCGCCATAAACTTTTGATAAATTTTCAACCTTTAGTATTTCCATGTTAAATCCCTCTCTTTTAACTTTATCTTCAATATAAATTTACATCTATAAAAACATTCATTTGGTGGACATCCTTCTTCCTGACTGCCCTAACCACAACTATATTATATTTTTATAGCTACTTTATAACAATAACTATTCTCTTACACATAACATAAAACTCTTACATATCTGTAAGATATGGGGACAGTTCATTACAAATTATAGAATTAGGATTAATCTTATTAAAAGGTATGGGGACGGTTCATTTCAAATTATAAAATTAGAGTTAACCTTAATAAACTAATGACTTTAAAATACTTAAAGCAAAAATTTTACAAAAAAGAATGAAAAAGAATGAACCGTCCCTATTTATATAAAAAACAAAATCTGCCAAAATATTTTAAAAATATTGGCAGATTATAAATAATGTGTTTTTAAACCATATCTATTGTTTATAATTTATTACTATTTAAATAGTACAATTATCTTTTTTTATTGCATATATTCTCTTGAACATCAACTAAAGCTTCTCCAAATCTTTGGAAATGAACAATTTCTCTTTGTCTTAAAAATTTTAATATCTCTTTTATATCATGGTCATCTGTTAAATTTATTAGCCACTGATAAGTTGCTCTTGCTTTTTCTTCTGCTGCCATATCCTCATGAAGATCAGCAATTACATCACCTTTAGCTTGTATATAAGTTGCTGTCCATGGATTGCCAGTAGCATCTGTATAAAATAATGCTTTTCCATGATCGGTATAATGGCCTCCAAGACCAGCTTCTCTAATTTCTTCTACAGTTGCATTTTCCATAAGTTGATATACCATAGTACCAATAATCTCAACATGGGCCATCTCCTCTGTTCCTATGTCAGTGAGTAATGCTTTAGATTTTCCTGTAGGCATTGTATAACGTTGATTCAGATATCTAAGTGCAGCACTTAATTCACCATCTGGTCCACCATATTGGGATATAAGAAATTTCGCCATTTGAAGATCTTTAGATTTAAGATTTACTGGATATTCTAAAGTTTTTACATAATACCACATACTCTACTCTTCCTCCCCTCTATTCTGTTCTCTTTGCCATGGCCATGGATCTTTTACCCAAGCTGGTGGATTTTCTACAAAAGCGGAACCAAAATTAGTAAGTGGACCATATTTCTCTTCATATTCACTAATTAAACAAGTTAATTTATGAGATGTAATTTTAAAATCCTTTGTTGCCTTTTCATCATGAGGAAAATTATCTAGAAATAAATTAAGCTCTATAGCATAGAATTGATATTCTCTAATAGTATTTAATAGTTCATTTGCATGCATAGTATTCACCTCTTAACATATAGATTTTTTCTTTTCATTATATGGTTGATAAAGATCTTTAAAAATTGTACCTCTTCTAAAGGCCTCTCTAATTGAAAATAAATTTTCATAAACTTGAGGTAATACATATGCTCTTGCATATTGTACTCTTACAGTTTTACATTTTTCATGGTCATGCATTAATTTAACATCCTTTCGTTATTTACTAGCTAATAACCATGTTATGTTAGTAATATCCATAATGTTACAAATAATATAATTTTATCTCAAAATATGCTTAAAATGTATTTAAAGTGCAAAATTAAATGCACTACTTTTTTAATGGCAAATCCTTTAAAGTTTAAATGTAATAGGGACGGTTCATTACAATTTATATAAAATTAAAATAAAATTTATTAAAGTATTGACTTAAAAAATTATTAAATCAAAAATTTAATAAAAAATGATGACCCGTCCCTTACTTAATCAATGAAATTCTATAATTTCTATTTGAAGTCCTTAATTAAAATTATAAAATTATAGAGGTATATATTTTTATGTAAAATTTGAATCTTTTATATACTTTCTCTAAAAAGTATTATCTATTATTTTTTAGGATAAATATGATTATTGGAGGTTCAATATGGTTATTGAAAATAAAGAAATAATAGGAAAGAATCTAACATGGATACTTCGCTGCCCTACAAAAGGTGATGGAATAGAACTATCTAAATTAAGAGTTCAATTAGACGGAGAAACAGAAAATTTTGACCGAGAACCAGGTGAAGGATTTCTTACCCCAGAAGATTTTGAAAAAATAATTTATGAAAATTCAATATCAGATAACAGTTTATTTTTAGTTGCAGAAGTTGAAGAAAAATTAATAGGACTTGCTCTTTGTAAAGGAAACACATTAAGTAGATTTAAACATAATGCATCATTAGGTATTGGGGTTTTAAAGGAGTATTGGGGTAATGGAATTGGAAATATACTGCTAGAAAATATATTATCTTGGGCAGATACCACAATATTAGAAAAAATTTCATTAGTTGCAGTAGAAACAAATACAAAGGCAATTCAATTATATAAAAAATATGGTTTTATAGAAGAAGGTTTATTAATAAAAGATCGTATTCATAAGGATGGAAATTATTATAATACAGTCATAATGGGTAGGATTTCAAACCATTAAAGTTATACATTAATAAATTTTTACTATAGAAAAATCCACAGGATAATTTTCCTGTGGATTTTTTCACGAAAACTAAATATTTTTAAATTAATATATGACAATAGCCGTTCACACTTATTCTTTCAATAATAGCATTCCGCTAAAGTTCATATTTTAGCGTTAAACATGCATGGACTGTTTCTTATAATACCTTTAGTTTTTAGTAAATTCTCAACATATTCTTTAAATTCGTCTAATCTGTCATCTATAAATATTTCATTTACATTACCTAGAGTTGAAATTACATATTATATAATTAACTATGCTATAAGTACAACTATTTTTCAAATTGAACACTTCGCTTTTTATATATGAATTTTGCAAAATCATTTTCCAATTTTATTTATTGCTTAATATAAAAATATCTACTTAAAAAACTTAGTAATATTATCATCTATCTCTACACTAGAAAAAGCAACGATAGTTGAAGTTATAGTATATGAAGATATTAAATTTATAAATTCTTCTATTTCATTTAATGAAGATATTGATAGCTTTACTAAAAAGCAGCTATCTCCTGCAACTCTATAACACCACTCACTTCTTTCATATCCTTTTATAAATGCTTTAAACCGTTCATATTCTCCATTTCTCATTGTTACTTTTATTATGCAATTTATAGGAAACCCTATATTCTTTTTATTTATTTTTATTGTATATCCTTCAATCACGTTATTTTCTTCAAGTCTTTTTATTCTTTCTGTAATTGAAGGTGGAGAAAGATTGATAAGTTTGGATAGCTGTCTTATAGATAATCGACTATTTTTTTGCAATTCTGATAAAATCATTATATCAATCTCATCTAATTTCATTTGAAATCACTTCCTTAAAATAATTATTTCATTTGATATATTTATACTAAAATTATATATCATATGAAATACAAAATAAATAAAATTCACTATATAATATTTATATAAAAAATAAGTTAATAAAATATTAAAGGAGCGATAATATGGAAAGAATAAATTTTTCTACTGAAGGTTCTACCCCCTTTGAGCAGCTATTAGGTCATAACAAAAATATCCTTAGAGAATGGAACAATTTAGAAGATGCTTTATTTAACTCTAATACTTTTAGTAGAGAATTAAAAGAAGAAATAAGACGTACTCTTGCCTTTAACAATGGATGCTTTTATTGTATGGCTAAAGGTAAGCTATCAAATTCTATGAAAACACCTAAAGAATTATTGGTGATTAAATTAGCAGATATATTTTCAAAAAATGTAGAAGCAGATGATGAATTATTTACCCAATTAAAATCATTATTTAGCGACAAAGAAATCTCTGAACTTTGTGCCTTCATATGCTTTGTAACTGCCTGTCAAAAATATGGAGCATTATTAAATTTACAGCCTACCTGTTCATTATAAGATTATATATGTAATAATTATAGATTTATGAAAAACTAAATACTCAAAATTAATTTTGCGGATCAGCCACAACTAAAACATCTACATATTTAGCTTTTCTCATTATTTTTCTTACAATAGATCCTTTAATTATCTCATGAAATCTAGTTCTTGCTGATTGTCCTATAACTATTTGTGTTATTGAATTTTCTTTAGCATACTTAATAATTGGTGAAGCAGGATTTTTAGACACTTTCACTATAAATTCTCCTTCTAACCTTTTACATAAATCAACTATTTCTTTATACTTTTTTTCTGTTTCCCTATCATTGTCATGCTTATTTTTTACATACATTACAAATAACTCAGCTTTAAGCATTCTAGCTATCCTATATCCTCTTCTTATTAAATACTCTGCATTAAAATTAAGATTAACACAAACAAGTATTTTTTCTTTTGCACCTACTAATCCATCCACTTCTTTTTCATTTTTATAGTTAGTTAGTTTTTCATCTTCTTCATTTGCTACTTCCCTTAATGAAAGCTCTCTTAAAGCAGTCAAATTCCCAAGCCGAAAGAAGTTATTTAAAGAGGAATGAATTTTATCTTCGCTATAAATTTTACCTTTTTTTAACCTTTCTCTAATACCTTCTGGAGAAATATCTATCACCTTTGTTTCATCAGCAATTGTTAGCATCTTATCTGGAATAGTTTCTCTAATTTTAACTCCTGTCATTCTGTTAACATAGTCTTTTAGACTTTCTAGATGTTGTATATTAACAGCGGTCATAACACTTATTCCATTTTCAATAAGCTCTAATACATCCTCATATCTTTTTTTATTTTTTGATTTAGGTGCATTCGTATGCGCTAGCTCATCCACAATAACAACTTTTGGTCTTCTTAAAATAATTTTTTCTAAATCCAACTCTTTTAATACCACAGTTTTATATTTAATTTCCTTCGTCTCAATTATCTCTAAACCACCAATTTGCTCAATTGTTTCTTTTCTTCCATGGGTTTCTATAATGCCAATAACTACATCTATACCACTTTGTCTCATTTCATTTGCATCTCTAAGCATTTGATAGGTCTTACCTACACCTGGTGCCGCACCAACATATATTTTAAGCCTCCCTTTAGTAGAACGCTCATATTCTTTAAGAAAGTAATCCGGTGTCCTTGTATTCATAACTTCACATCCTAAATACTTCTTTAATCAAACAAATTCGCTATGTCATAAAATCTTTTTGCTTGAATACTGTTGTTTGTATTCTCATTAATTTGTCCAATTAAATAATAGGCTTCTTTTATATATGGATTAATGGATAATGCAGTTTTAATATTTTCAAAAGCTTCATCATATTTCTTTTCATTTATTAGAGATTTTGCTTTTGAAAGATATAGTTCAACATCTCTAAGATTAAAATTGGTTATGTTTCCACTTGAAATATTCTTTGTGATTTCATCAAGAATGGCATTTACTCTATCTGGTGAAAAAGGTTTCTGAAGATAAGCTACTGCACCTAGTTTAGTACAATCTACAGCATTTTTTACTGTAGCAAAAGCTGTCATTATTATTACTGGACAAGAAATCTCATAACTTCGTAAGCTTTTTAGAACCTCTGTTCCACTCATTCCTGGCATCCTTATATCTAAAAATATTAAATCTATTTCTTCTTTTTTTGCCTTCAAAATATCAATTGCTACTTTACCATTTTCTGCTGTTAGAACCTCATAATCTCTTAATTCTAAACATGTGGTTAATAGTGTTCTTATATTTTTGGTATCATCTATAATTAAAACTCTCTTCATACAGGCACTCCTTCAATATTACTCTCAATTTTATTTTTAAAAATGCATAGAAATTTAATCTTCTTCAATAGGTAATGTAAAAGTAAATATACTTCCTTCATTGAGCTTACTTTCACACCAAATTTCCCCTCCATGAACCTCTACAATTTCCTTTGCAATAGAAAGTCCAAGTCCATTACTTTCAGGTAATATTTCAAAGCCTTCTACTCTTACAAATTTTTCAAATACTTTATTCAAATATTGTTCTGGTATTCCTCTTCCTGTATCTTTTACATATACATACATTTCTTCATTTTTTGTATATGCTCCTATTAATATTTTCCCTTTATTCTCTGTATATCTAATTGCATTTGAAACTAAATTATTTAAAACCCAAATTATTTTTTCTTCATCAACCATTATATTAGGTAAATCTTCACATATTTCATAATGTAAATTAATCTGTTTTTCCTCAGCTTGACTAATATAGTTATTTACACAATTATTAATTAAGTCTATGATATTGCAAGGCCTTATATCTAATATTGCTCTATCTGATTGTAACTGAGATATTTTTAATAGATTTGAGACTAAATCATTTAATTTATGAACATCTTCTTTAATAGTTTCAATTATTTTACTCTGCTTTTGGTTTAATGTACCTATATTCACATCTGACATTAAACCTACTCCCATCATAACTGAAGTTAGTGGTGTTTTTAATTCATGAGAAATTGTTCCTATAAAATCTGTCTTTATCATCTCTAGCTGCTTTAATTCTGTAACATTTCTAAAAAGCATAATTACTCCATTAACCTTCAAATCCTTATCTTTTATAGGTGTAACAGTAACATTAAAGAAATAGATTTTATTTTTCATAGCTATATCTATTATTTTTCCATCGTCTATTAAATCATTGTTTATAACTTCAAAGGCATAATCATATAATTCTGAATCTTTTATAACCTGAAGAAAATGTTTGTTAAGAACATAGTCTTCCTTTAAATTAAAGAATGTCTCACAAGAATTATTTATAAATTTAATCTTAAAACTTGCATCAAGTACTATCAGTGGATCAGAAATACTTTTTACTATAGTCATAGACCTATTCTTCTCAGCTAAAAGTGTTCCTTTAGTACTTTTCTCAAATTCATATAATCTATTAGTCATATTATTAAATTCAGTAGCTAGCATTCCAATTTCATCGTTATAAATAATAGGAGCTTGTTTGTTAATTTCGCCTTCTTTTACAGACTTTACGGTATCAGTAAGTAAATGAATAGGCCTTAAATACTTGTTTGTATATATTATTGATATTACTAAACCTAGAGCTGTTGAAATTGATGATACTATTAAAATTATATTTGTTGAATGCTCTGCATTTATCTTTGCGCTATTCTTTTTATCAAACATAGTTACTTCATTTAGCTTTGATAAATCATTTAAATTTTTCTTTATGTCTTCTAACACTGGCGTTATTATCTCTTTATAAAATGATTGTATCTGCTCATAATTATGAGTTTTACTATACTCCTGCAATTCTGGAAATAGCTTTATAAATTTAATATAGTTCGTATTAAGCTCTTCCACAATCTCTGCTTCTCTTACTTCAGTAACATTATTCCTTTCAGTATGAAACCATTTATAAAACATATCATTACTTTCATAAAATAAATTAACTGCTTCTTTTTTTTGATTTTGCATATACTTTAAAATAGCTTTATCTTGAACTTCTATATAATTATTCATATTATTAGCTGCATCTATACTTTTATAATTATCAGTTATCAATCCATCAATTGATCGTTCTAACTTATAAACATTAAAAACAGAAATTAATCCTACAATTGTAATTATCATTACAAGTCCAATATAAATTAGTGTTATTTTGCCTCTTAATGACTTAATATTAATCACCTCAAATTCTTAGATTGACCTTATTTCACTGCACAATTAATAGTTAATTTCTTTAATAAATTTTTATAAGGAAAAGTGACTTATGCACTTTTCCTTTTTAGCATATTTTTAAGGTATTTTATCTACATAAGTCATCTATTTAATAAATATAATACATCTCTAAGATAATCCTAGTCAAAATGAATATTAAATTCCTAATTATAATTTACCATTACTTTTTAGTATTTTAGCAATTTCTAAATTAGCCAAAAGAACATTTACTCTAGGTTCGCCAAATATACCTAGTGATCTATTTTCTGTGTATTTTTCAATTATTTTTTCTAGATCACTTACAGGTATTCCAGAGGCTTTAGATATCCTATCTAACTGTATCTTAGCAGATTCTGGAGTTATATGAGGATCTAATCCAGATCCAGAACTAGTTAATAAATCTGTAGGAATATCTTCTTTATTTATATTTGGATTATTCTTTAAAAATTCCTCTATATCTTTACTTACTCTTTCCATTAGTGTTGGATTTGATGGTGCAAGATTTGCAGAACCTGAAGCTACTCCTGAAAATACTTTTTTTCCACTTTCGTCTTCAAGAATATCTTCTTTTGTATAAGTATTATAATTTACTGCTGATACTCTGCCTTGAAAAAATCTTTCATCTTTAAAATCTTGCCCTATAAGTTTAGAGCCAACTATCTTACCATCAAACTCAATTAAGCTTCCATTTGCTTTTTCGTTAAAAAATAACTGACTAGCACCTGTGACCAAAAGCGGATATATAAATCCACATATTATAATTAATGTTATTGTCATTAAAAATGAAGTTTTAATTATGCTCTTCATAAAAATTCCCTCCAGTATATAGATAGACTATAAACTAAAAATTTTTAAAACTGGTGATACAAGTAAATCTATAAGTTTGATACCTATAAATGGAACTATTACACCACCTAGTCCATATATTAGAATATTTTTCATTAACATTTTTTCTGCCTTCATTGGCTTATATTTAACGCCTCTCGTGGCAATTGGTATTAATAATGGTATTATAATGGCATTAAATATCAATGCTGACAATACTGCACTTGTTGGAGTATTTAACCCCATTATATTTATACTATTCATCTGTGGTATAGCTATAGAAAACATTGCAGGTATGATAGCAAAATATTTAGCTACATCATTTGATATACTAAAAGTAGTCAATGCTCCTCTTGTTATTAATAACTGCTTACCAATTTCAACTACCTCTAAAATTTTTGTTGGATCTGAATCTAGGTCAACCATATTAGCTGCCTCTTTTGCCGCTTGAGTTCCACTATTCATAGCCAGCCCTACGTCTGCTTGTGCAAGGGCAGGTGCATCATTGGTTCCATCTCCAGTCATTGCTACAATTTTCCCTTCAGCTTGTTCTCTTTTAATTACATCAATTTTATCCTCTGGATTACATTCAGAAATAAATTCATCAACTCCAGCTTCTTTAGCTATAGTTGCAGCTGTTAGTGGGTTATCTCCTGTACACATAACAGTTTTTATTCCCATTTCTCTAAGTCTTGCAAATCTTTCAACTAATCCTGGTTTTACAGTATCCTTAAGATATACAACACCAAGTATATGCTTATCTACGCATACAACAAGAGGGGTACCACCTAACTTTGAAACCCGTTCTGTAACCTTATCTAAATCTTCAGGAACTTTACCACCAATACTAATTACAAAATTTTTAATAGAATCGGCAGCGCCTTTTCTTATCTTAATTCCATCTTTTAAATCCATACCACTCATTCTACTTTGAGCAGTAAATTCAATAAATAGACTATCTTTATACTCATCTTCATTTATAATAACATTGTTTTTTCTAGCTAATTCTATTATAGATCTACCTTCTGGCGTTTCATCTTTTATAGACGATAAAGCAGAAAATCTTGTAACTTCTTCTTTTATATGCTTACCTACAGGTATAAATTCTGCTGCCATTCTATTCCCAAAGGTAATAGTACCTGTTTTATCAAGTATCATAGTATTTACATCTCCACAAGCCTCTACAGCTTTACCTGACATAGCAATAACATTAAACTTTGTAACTCTATCCATGCCTGCTATTCCTATAGCTGATAACAATCCTCCTATAGTAGTAGGTATAAGACAAACTAATAACGCTATTAATGTTGAAACTGGAATTTCAACTTGAGAATATTTTGCCATTGGTAATAAAAAAACTATTACTATTATAAAAATAATTGTTAAACTAATAAGAACTGTACTTAAGGCTATCTCGTTAGGAGTTTTTTGCCTTGAAGCTCCTTCTACAAGACTAATCATTTTATCAAGAAAGGATTCACCAGGAGATGCTATTATTTCAACTTTAATCCAATCACTAACAACTTTTGTTCCACCAGTGACTGCACTGAAATCCCCACCAGCTTCCTTTAATACTGGAGCAGATTCTCCAGTAATAGCTGATTCATCTACTGAGGCAATTCCTTCAATTATAACTCCATCATTTGGTATTAAATCGCCAACTTCAACTAGAACTATATCTCCTTTTTTTAGTTCACTTGCACTTATTATATTTACCGCTCCATTTTTAGAAATAAGCTTTGCCTTTGTATCTTTTCTTGTTTTCTTTAAAGTTTCCGCTTGAGCTTTTCCCCTTCCTTCTGCCACTGCTTCTGCAAAGTTTGCAAAGAGTACTGTAATTAGAAGTATGAAGCTTACTATTCCATTGTATATCTGTAAATTTTCTCCCTCATTACCAAAAATATTAGGAAATATACTTAATATTAGCGTAATAAAGAATCCTATTTCAACTATAAACATAACAGGATTTTTATACATAATTTTTGGATTAAGCTTTATAAATGAATCTTTAATAGCAGTAATGATTATATCTTTATTTAAAATCTTTTTATTCTTTTTCTTACTCATAATAATTAACTCCTTTAAGGCACCTGAAAGAAAATAGCAGACCAAAGATGTTAGTATATTTTAAGCATATGAAATAAAATAGCTAGTTAAAGATGCGAAATATATTTTGCATCAGACAAGAATACAGATTTTCATGAAGTTTAACTATCATGAAGCTCTGACGATGCAGTATGCTACAAAATAGATGAGCATACTGACTAGTTATTTTTTTGAATATGCCTCATATCAGACAAGACGTTAGGTTCTGCTCATAGTGGGGCTATGGGCAGGTTCTCACGACGTAGTATGATGGAAAATAGGCTAATGTACTAGTCTATTATTTTTTGAAGGGCCTGCTTAAATACCTATTGTCCTAAGGTTAAATGTTCTGCAATTGGTCCTAGTGCTAAAGCAGGAAGAAAAGTCAACGCTCCTATAATTATCACAACAGCCACTATTATAACTACAAACATTCTGTTATCAGTTCTAAAAAATACATCATTTTCTGGTAATGCTTTCTTTGCTGCAAAAGATCCTGCAACTGCGAGCAATAATATCATTGACATATATCTGCCAACTAGCATTACTATACCTGTTGTGCTATTCCAAAAGATTGTATTATCTATAAGTCCTTCAAATCCTGAACCATTATTAGCGGCTGATGAAGTGTACTGATAAAGTACTTGAGTTAATCCATGAAATCCATGATTTGTTATGCCATTAAGTCCTGATTGTACACTAAGTGCTATAGCTGATGGCATTAGTATTATTAATGGGTGAATAATTATTGCCAGGGCAATTAACTTAATCTCTTTTCCTTCGATTTTCTTTCTTAAAAATTCTGGTGTACGTCCTACCATAAGACCACATAAGAATACCGCTAATATTGCATACATAATCATTCCCATAAGTCCAACACCATTTCCGCCAAAGACTACATTAAGCATCATATTCCATAGTGCTACCATTCCCCCTAATGGAGTTAAAGAGTCATGCATATTATTTACAGTTCCCGTTGTAAATGCTGTTGTTATAGTGGTAAAAAGTGACGATTGTGCTATACCAAATCTAACTTCTTTTCCTTCCATATTTCCTGCTATTTGCGATAATCCCACATTAGCCAATTCAGGATTTCCTCTCATTTCAGCATAGTAACAAATAGGAATTGCTATTAAAAGTAATATTGCCATAGCTTTAAAAATTGTCCATCCTTCTTTCTTCTTTCCTATCATTAAACCGAAAGTGTAAACTAAGGATCCTGGTATCACCATCATTGATAGTATTCCTATTAAATTTGTTATAGGTGTAGGATTTTCAAAAGGATGTGAAGAATTAGCTCCAAAGAAACCTCCGCCATTTGTTCCAATGTGTTTAATAGATTCTAAAGAGGCTACTGGTCCAAGGGCTATATCTTGAAACTTTCCTTCAATGGTATTAACTGTCACATTCGGAGAAAGAGTTTGTGGAACTCCTTGCCATACAAGAAATAATGCAACGAATATTGATAGTGGTAACGATACTCTAGTTATAATTCTTACAAGGTCAACAAAAAAGTTTCCAACAGTCTTTTTACGTCCCGCAAGTCCCCTAATAAAAGCTAAGGCTGCTGAAAGACCTGTTGCTGCAGATGTGAACATAAGAAATGTAATCACACTCATCTGAGTAAAATATGATACTGCTGACTCTCCGCTATAATTTTGAAGATTAGTATTGGTAATAAAACTTATAGCAGTGTTAAAACTAAGACTTTGCTCCATACTATCTATACCATTGGGGTTTAAAAAACTTATATTTTGAAACCTTAAAATGAAATATACTATTAAAATCATTACTCCATTAAATAACAATAATGATGTAGCATATTTTTTCCAGTTCATTTCCTCTTTTTTAACTTTTGTAATCTTAAATATAAAATTGTCTACTTTATCAAAGACTGGATCAACAAATGACCTTTCTCCACTTGCCACTTTATAGAGATATGTGCCTACTGGTACTATAAGCAACATAAATAATATCAGTGTTACAACTATTTGTAGAATATCCATATACTAAACCTCCCAAGTTTTTTGATTCTAAATAATGAATACTATTATTCATCTATCTGTTTGGGGCTAATTTGATAATCACACCATTTTATAAATCTATAGAACAATCCATAACTTACTAGTAATGTGGCTAAAAAAATAAAATCCATTAGCATATACACTCCCCCGTTAAATTACTATGATTTTAAAATCTGTAACTAGATTATAAATCTACTTTCTTATAAAATGAAAATCTCCAAATTGAAGCAAATAGAAATTCTTTCTATCACTATTGTTGATAGGATTAGATTATCTCTTTATTGCGTAGCTTGTTTCATAGTTTTAGCTTGTTTTACTACTAATTATATTTCTTATATTTTTTTTATTGATAAATCAATAAAAACCATAATTTTCATACATCTACAAGTTCTTATACAAAATTAGCTTAATATTTTATCGATTTCATTCTCTTATTTATTCTTTTAATACACTTATGAAATTCTATTGAAAAAAATAAATTTTTAAGTATTTTTGCAATACTAAATTTGCTACTATAAAAAGTGTATTTTCTATTGATTTATCTATTAAAGTTAAGCATCTTTATTCGACTAGTAGACTAATAAAAAAATATCCGACATGATAACAAAAAGTATCACATCGGATATTATATAAATAAATATAGATATTTTAATTGAACATTTTCATAAATAAAATACTCTTCTACTCTTTTTTCACTACTGGTATATAGATATCCATTACAATTCCCTCATATCCATAGCAACGCTCATCATATAGTTCAAAATCTACTCCATCTGGTGCATATTCGTAACCGGACTCTGGAAACCATTCATTCCAGATATAATTCCATGTGCCTTGAATAGTATTAGTAAATCCATTATCTTTACGGTCTGATGGCGGTGTAGTAAATACAGCATAGGTAGCTTCATTTATTTCTCCTTTGAAAAGTCCTTCTGGTATATTATCAAAATTTCTTACCTCTACCCCTATTATATAGGAAAAGTTTCCTGTCTTCATATCTGGTTGTAGACAAACACCCAGTTCTGCATGATTAACTGGAGTAATTTTATCGTGTAAAGTTTTTGCCCAATTTTCTTCAAAGTATCTGTCCCAAAATTTTGGAATTTCTGCATTATTCTTTCCATCATTTGAAGTAGTCTTTAGTTCATAACCTGCTAACTTGAATGCTGGTTTGACAATAAATTTAGGTTGCATAATAATTCCTCCTATTATTTTATATTTTGCTAACTTCATTAAGTCCACTTTCTCTGGAATCCGTTTAGTTGCATGAATTCGATATTGTTCTGGAGATACACCATAGGATTTGCGAAATGCCTTAGTGAAGCCTGCATGGGTATCAAAGCCATAGTCTAGAGCAATATCCAAGATTTTTCGTCCATCAAGTAGCTCTGTGGCAGCATAAGCTATACGCCTTTTCCGTATATATTTCATTACTGGTAGCCCTACATAGAATTGAAATACCCTGTAATAATGATAAGATGAAAATCCAGCTAATGTAGCTAGTTTCTCTACTGTAATATCTTCTTTTAAGTGAATCTCAATATAGTCGATACTTTGTTGAATACAAGCTCTATAATCCATGTTTTCCCTCCCCGATCTATGATTCTATAATATCAGAGTTAATTACCACCCGCTTATCCATTTTTGCTAAGTTGATTTTTACTAATAAGGTATCTTCAAAAAATAATAGATCAGTATATCAGCCTACTTTCCATTATTCTAAGTTGTAAGTTTCTGTTCATAAGTCTACTATTAATAGAACTCGACACATTGTCTAGCATGAGACATATTCAAAAATAGCTAGTTAAAGATGCTCATATATTTCGCATCTTTAACTAGCTATTTTATTTCATAAGTTTAAAATATAGTAACATCCTTGTTTTTTATTTTCTTTCAAATGCCTAAACTTGATATACCTTTTATCAATAACTTGTCCAAAGATAATTTCTAAATGTTTAAGATAAACTTTAAATATTTTTCAACTTTTAAAAATCCCCTAAAAACAATTACTTACTAAAATTAGAGAATATACCTACTGTAACAAAGCAAGATAACACTACTTTAAATTATATAAAATTTAATATTTCTAAGTTTAACCTAAAAGCTTGTCCGAAAGAACTGCTTGTATATTTTATTAAAACAGTCCCGCAAATCCTGCTAATAAAACTACAACTGCAAATATCATTCTATAAATTGCAAATATCTTCATTGGTTTTTTCTTTAAATAAGAAATAAACTTATTAATTACTGCTAACGCTACTATAAATGAAACTACAAAACCAACCACAAGAGAAATAATTTCTGGAGATGTAAGAATAGATATGCCACCAATCTTTAAAATTTTTAGGAAACTCATTCCTACCATAACTGGGATTGCTAAAAAGAATGAGAACTCGGCAGCTGCAACGGTAGAAAGCCCTGATACCCATCCTCCTATAATAGTTGAAGCTGAACGTGACATCCCTGGAATTATAGCTAAGCATTGAAATAATCCAACTAATATTGCTTGCTTTGGTGTAACATTTAATTCATGACTTTTTGTATTATTATTTCTAAATTTCTTTTCAGCGTATATCATCCATATACCACCTAAGAATAAAGTTATAGCTACAGATACTGGCGTAAATAAATACTGCTCTGCTAAGTCATCTAGTAATATTCCAAAGACACCTCCAGGTATACAAGCAATAAATATCATAAACCAAAACTTAAATCCTGATTTTTCATACCCAACTTTTTGTGGAAAAAAGTTTACAAGAGTATCTTTTATCTTCTTCCAGTAAAGTATAACAACTGCAAGTATTGCTCCAAGTTGTATTACATATGTATACATCTCAACATAGTTTGCACTAGTTCCTTTAAATCCTATCAAATTTTGAAAAATAACAAGATGGCCCGTTGAGGATACCGGTAAGAATTCTGTTATTCCTTCTATGATTCCTAATATTATAGATTTTATTATAAAAATTATTGTTTCCATTTAATCACCTTTTTCTAATTTATTATTTAGACATAGGAAAAAATAACCAGTTAAAGATTTTAAATGTATTTTCTTTGATGATAGTTAATATCATGATTTCTTAAATACACAGTATAATTTAAAATAGATTATTATAATTACTAATTATTTTCCAATATGTCTTATTCAAATGCATATCTGTATTAATGAATATCCACCTTTTTAAAGTAAATCACTGTTGCTATAAATCCAATAATAGACGTAATAAAAATAGAAATATAAGAATATATTGGAGGATATTCTGGACGAAAAATATTAGTTGCTATAGCTAGTATTGCTGACCATGGATATAAAGCACTATATTCTGAATTTGAAATTAGCACGTTTACCATAGTTATTGCTATAGTAAATGCAATGGTTGGCACATAATCCTTGAACAAAAGTGTCACAAATATAATTGGAGTTGACAATAGAAAAAGAAGACTACCTCCTATGATATACTCTTTAAATGAAGTTATCAATATTGTAGTGTTTAAACCTTCAAACTGTCCTATTAGTCCAAAAATTAAAGTCATAACCCAAGAAATTATAGTCAATACCATAATCCAAATTAATAGTAGAACTAGCTTGCTCGCAATAAGGCTTATTCTTGATACAGGTACAGTTAATAGATTTTTTAACGTGTTTTCAACATACTCTCTATTAAAAAGATAGGCAGTAATCAACCCATATAAAAGTACTCCAATTAGAAAAACAACATATAAATTAGTATCAGAAAAAACCACATTAAATTCAATAGGTATATCAGGTCTTTTAGCCTTTTGCATTACATATGCTATAAAGCACATAAAAGGTGCTACTATCGCCCCCACAATACTTACCCAAAACATATTAGATCGTTTAAGCTTTAGAAGTTCAGTATATAATAAATTAGCCAATAGTGCCACCTCCTATTAGTTTAATAAAGTAATCTTCTAAGTTATCTTCACTCATAATAATCTTTAATACCTCAATATCATTTTCTACAAATACTTTATTGATCTTTCCTTGTTCACCTAAATGAGAATATATACGAATGTTCCCTTTTTCGTGAACTTCATAATCTGTAATATTAAAATGCTTCTCTATAAGCATAACTGCTTTATTCTCGTTAGATACTTGAAATTCAAGATATTTACGATTTCTTTTTCTAAGCTCTTCAACGGATACCTCTTCTAGCAATTTTCCATCATGAATAACTCCAATATTATCTGCCAATTGTTCAATTTCACTAAGAATATGACTTGAAATAACAATGGTTACATGATTTTCTTTACATAATTTAACAAGAAAATTTCGCATTTCCTGTATGCCTATGGGATCAAGGCCATTTATAGGTTCATCCAAAATTAATAACTCTGGTTCATGCATAATAGCAGCTGCAATTCCTAAACGCTGTTTCATTCCTAAAGAATATTGAGATACTATTTTCTCTGGCTCTTTGTCAAGCCCCACTGTTGAAAGTGCATATTCTATAGCATCTGAACGATGAACTCCACGTAACCGAGCTAATATTTTGAGATTTTCGCTCCCCGTTAAATTTTGATAAAATCCAGGATTTTCAATAATTGATCCAATACGTGGATAAATTTCCTTTCTATTTTGCATTAAGTTCTTTCCGAATATTTCAATTTCACCTGAGGTAGGTTGAACTAATCCCATAATCATGCGCAGTGTTGTAGTTTTACCCGCTCCATTACGACCTAAAAGTCCATAAATTTTACCTTTGGGAACATGGAGATTGATACTATCCACTGCTATTTGTTTATCAAATTTTCTTGTAAGTGCTTTAGTTTCTAAAATCCAATTTTCCATCTATATCGCTCCTTGTCTTAATTGTTTTCTTACTAAAATATAAATATCCATTTTTTATAAAAAATAACCAAATTACTTTTAAAAGAATAAATTCTAAATCTATCAGCTATTCCTAAGAAATATCCCAAATTACTAATTATGAATTGAAATAGCTTATATATTTTATTCTATATGGTAGTTCTGACATGGAGCTTACATATTTCTTACTTTTTCTTACTTTTTGGTAGAGAAACTTGCACAAATGTTTTTATATAAGGAATACTTTCCATAAAAATTCTTCCTTGCATCTTTTGAACAAGTTCCTTGGATATAGCTAAACCTAAGCCATGACCTTTAGTTGACCTTGAAGAATCCTCTCTGTAGAGCCGTTCAAAGACCCTAGATATTTCATCTGAAGATAGTCCAGGTCCTTTATCCCAAACTTCAAAATAAACATTAGTTTCATCATCCCATGCAGATACCCCTATAAAATGATTGTTTCCACCATAACGAAAAGCATTTTGAAGTAAATTACTAAAAATACGAATCAATGCATGTTGATCTCCATTTATAAAACACTCCTCATCAGGAATTTGAACTTCTAAGGTTATGTTTTCTTTCTGTAATGTTGGAATCCAACCAATAAGTTCACTGCGCAGTAATTCAAATAAGTCAATTGGTTCAAAGACAAGTTGAATTTCGTTAGCATCTATTTGTGCTATAGTAAACAGTTCATCAATATATTCTTTTAATGCATAAGCTTTATTTTTTGCAATATGAAGATATTCTTCACTTTCTTCACCAGCCATACCATCGCACAATGCATCTAGATACCCTAGAACAGATGTTAATGGAGTTCTTACATCATGTGATAAATTAGATAGCATCTGTTTCCTTGCCTGTTCTGCTCGAAATGCCCTTATCTTATCTCTTTGGTAAGAATCTACTAATTTATTAATTTTAAATACTAAAGGGGCGATAGCCTCCTTAGCTCCAACATGAATTTTTCGATTTTCATTACCTTCGATAATATCATCTAAAATATGTAAAGTCTCTTGAATACGGCGGCGATATTTCCATTCACGATAAATAAAAAATATAAAAACTATTACTAAAATAATGATAAACCATATAATTTCCCTACTCATTGCCTGCTTCTCCATTAAACTTATAGCCCATACCCCAAGCTGTTAAAATGTATATTGGATTTTCTGGATCTGGTTCGATTTTTTTTCGTAATCTTCTAATATGTACCATAATATTGTTGTCATCATAAGCATAATCTTCTTTCCATACGTTTTGATATATTTGTTTCTTGGTAAAAATTTGTCCAGGATTAGATGCTAAAAAGTATAATAAATCATATTCTTTTCCAGTAAGTGAGACATTCTCACCATTATAAGTGACACGGATATGTGCAGTATCTATAACAAGAGGTCCAAAAGCCATGCAATGTGGCTTTTCTGCCGCAGCACCAAGCACTACATATCTACGAATTAATGATTGAACTCTAGCTGTTAATTCAGATAAACTAAAAGGTTTAGTTATGTAATCATCTGCACCTAATTTTAGTCCCAAAACCTTATCCATTTCATCACCTTTTGCTGTAAGCATTAGCACTGGCGTATTTTTTATTTTTCTAATATGAGTTAATGTAGATATTCCATCCATTTCTGGCATCATAATATCCAATATAATTAAATGATAGTCCTTGTTATTAACAAACTTCAAGCCTTCTATCCCTGTATGAGCAACATCTGCCTCATAACCTTCAGTTTCCATACATCTTTTAAGTAATCTACATAGTTCAATATCATCATCTATAATTAAAATACTCTTTTTCATATAAGACACCTCACTATATTTAATCTATCATATTATATTTCTACATAATTAAAGTTTCCACTTTTTATTATTATAGTGTATAAGATACTTCATAAACAATATTGTTTTATTTTTGTAAATTAAGCTTTATGGAATGAAATAATTAATTTCATTTATAAACATTTTATATTATCCCACTTATTATAATAATTGTATCTACAATAATACTAAATTTATATAATTTTAATAATTCGTAGCAAAATAAAAAATACTAGAGTGAATTTATGAAATTCCTCCAGTATTTTTATAAAACTTTTTGAAGATATAAAAATTATTTTTTTATATTTAAGCTTCTTGATATTTTTTTATTTATTCATCACAAGAACTCAATGAGTTTAGCTCTATCTTTTTTATAGAATTTAATATACTTTGAATTAATCCTATTCAATACTATAAATTCATAATTATTATTTATCTATACATTACCATAACTTAAAAATTCACTTTAAATTATTTTAAAAAGCTTTTATTGTTAAATCTTTGGATTGGACCATTCCAACTTTCTGTACCTTTTGGCAGTTCTTCAAAATTATTTAATGTGTATTCTTTTATTACTTCACGCCAAAAAACATGTGAAATCTTGTTATCTGGCAATTGTTTTACTTCCCATACTCCATGAAATCTATCAAAAACATTAAAAACAACAGCCTTTCCTACTCCTTTTTTTCTATATTTCTTTAATATAAAAAACTCTGCAATACTATAATCAATTGAAAATGAGGTATCAACCCCATGTTTATTAACAAGAACAAATCCTGCTAATTTATCATCAACTCTAATTATAAATGGATGCCTATTTTCTTCTGTCCAATAATTATCTAAATAACTATAATCATACAAACCATGCTCATTTAAATCAACATCTTCATATTCTGATAAATCATAGTTATATAACTCCATCATATTTTTTATTATCAATTTATCATTAATACTTGCCTCTATTGTTTCTATTTTCATTATAAATCCCCTCCCTGAAATTTTCCGAAATAAAATAAAAATCATTACTTAATACTTTGAGGTAACTCCACAATAAATGAAGTATATTCATTAATATTACTCTTTACATATATATTTCCATTATGCTCATTTACAATTGATTTAGCAATTGAAAGTCCAAGTCCATATCCTCCACTCTCTCTATTTCGTGAGTCATCAACCCGGTAAAATCGTTCAAATATTTTATCAATATGTTCTTTTGGAATACCATCACCAGTATTTTTTATTTCAATTTCTATTTTACTCTTATCACAATCAAGCTTTACAGAAACTTTTCCCTTTGGTGGAGTATTCTTTATTGCATTATCCATAAGAATATTGAAAAGTTTTTTAATACTTTCTTTTTCACCATTTATAGATATATTCTTGTTTATATTAAAATCTAACTCTATATTATTTTCATAAAGTACTGCTTCAAAGGATAAAAGAATATTTTCTAGGACTTTACTAATATCAAAACTTGAAAAATACACTTTCTGTTGAGGATTATCTAGTTTAGCTAATGATAGCATATCATCAATAAGTTTTGACATCCTATCTATTTGAGAATTTATGTATCCAATCCATTTACTTTGGCTTTTTACAGTTTCTTCACTATTAGATAAAACTAGGGCTGTATTGGTTTTTATTATTGTAAGTGGTGTTTTAAGTTCATGAGATGCATCTGTTATGAATTGCTTTTGCTTTTCAAACACTTCTTTAATAGGTTTTATTGTTCTATTAGCAAAATACATACTAATCAATAACAAAATAATAAGACTAATACTTCCTACTAAAAAGAATATTTTAAGCAAATTAATAGCCATTGTCTGTTGAGGACTCCTATCAGCAAAAACAATTTTCATACCTCTCGGAGTATCCTGCTTTAAAAAGGCATAACTACTACCTTCTATCTTTAAATTATTAGAAGGTTCTTTACTTTTTATAGCTTGCGATATAGCCTCTTCAATTGATTCTTTTTTAATGTCAAATAAAGAAAAAACATCTGCTATATTATGCTGCTTATCTAACTCTACAATAATACTAGTTGCAATTGCTGGATTATTAGGAGATGGCTTAGGAGGTGCATGCATTAAAGTATTAAGAGTAAACTCTGTTTGTCTTGCTGCACTAACCATAGTCATAATATATATGGTTGAAAATATTGCAATAAAAACTACTGTTAGGAGGGTCATATTTATTATAATAAATTTTCTTTTAAGTTTGTCGAACATATTTTAATCCTCCAGTTTATATCCAATTCCTCTTAATGTAGTTATAGCTGTTTCAGATCCAATATGTAATAACTTTTTACGTAAAAAAGATATATAAACTTCAATATTATTATACTCTGCTTCTGAATCAAAACCCCAAAGTTTAATAATAAGGTCATCTTTACTAACTACATTTTTAGGTCTTTGCATAAAATATCTAATTATTTCAAATTCCTTTAATGATAATTTTACACTATTTTCCTTACCTTCTAATTCATAGGTAGATAAATTAAGCCTAATATCAGCAAAATCTAATATATTTTCATTAATAAATTCACCTTTTCTTCTACAAAGTGCTCTAAGCCTTGCTAATAATTCTTCTGGTGAAAAAGGCTTTACTAAATAGTCGTCAGCTCCATAATCAAGACCTGTAACCTTATCACAAATTTGCCCTTTTGCTGTTAAAAGAATTACTGGAGTAGATATTCCCTCTGAACGTAATTTCTTAAGAAGTTCTAATCCATTTAGCTTTGGTAGCATTATATCTAAAATTATAACATCATATATTTCTGTCATTGCATAGTCAAGACCTTCTTCGCCATCATATACCGCATCAACAAAATATTTATTCTTCATAAGAAGCTGCGTTAATGCCTCTGACAATTGCTTTTCATCTTCTATTAATAATAGTTTCAAGATAATCACCCTCTAATTTTATAAATTTTTACTTTCTTTTTTATTTTTTTAAGATATGTTAAATAAATTTTATCATACAAATCTTAAAATAACTTTAAGTTTAAGACTAATTTAAGGTTTATATTTTATGATCTACTTGTAAAATTCCTAATAGAGGGAGGTGACATAATGAAAGAAATAAAACCAAGACATGAAATAAAACATTTTATAAACCTTTGTGATTACTATGAAATAAAAAATAGACTTAAGCATATTGCCAAATTAGATGTAAATGCTGGAATTGATGGCACATATAAAATTAGAAGTTTATATTTTGATAATTTTAATGATAAAGCATTGATGGAAAAAATAAATGGTGTAAATAACCGTGAAAAATTTAGAATTCGATTTTATAATGATGTACCATCTGTTATCAAGCTTGAAAAGAAAAGCAAAATCAATGGTTTATGTTTAAAGCATTCTGCAATATTAACAAAGAATCAATGTGATTTACTACTAGAAAACCATACTTCATGGCTTTTAAATTCCAATAGTGATCTCCTTAAGGAGCTCTATGCAAAAATGAAATACCAATTTTTAAGGCCTAAAACTATTGTGGATTATACTAGAGAAGCATATATTTACGAACCTGGTAATGTAAGAATTACCATAGATAGTAACCTTAGAACTGGATTATTTACTAAAAACTTTTTTAACTCTAATATTCCCACTTTAGGAATGCCTGTAAATACTACAATGATTTTAGAAGTTAAATATGATGAATTTTTACCAGAAATTATACGAGATATAATCCAAACAAAAGAAAGACAAAGTACATCAGTTTCAAAATACGCAGCCTGTAGAATATATGGCTAAAACAAATTAATGGAGGTAATAAAAATGACTGGAAATAGCCAATTAAGCTTCAATGATATTTTTAAATCAAGCTTTTTAGAAAAAGCAACAACCTTTTCCTTATTAGATACTGTTATAGCACTAGGATTAGCTTTTGCTATTGGTCTTTTTATATTCTTAGTATATAAAAAGACTTTTAAAGGAGTAATGTACTCAGAAAGTTTTGGTACTTCACTTCTTTCAATGACCCTTATAACTACACTAATAATTTTAGCAATAACTTCAAATGTAGTCCTATCTCTTGGTATGGTTGGTGCATTATCTATTGTAAGATTTCGTACAGCTATTAAAGAGCCTATGGATATAGCTTTTCTATTTTGGTCAATCAGTGCCGGTATTGTTTTAGGTGCTGGACTCATACCACTTGCTATATTTGGTTCAGCGTTTATTGGCATAATTATGATAATATTTGTAAATAAAAAAAGTACAGACAATCCTTATATATTAGTAATAAACTGTAATAGTGATGAAAGTGAAAATGCTGCTGTAGAATATATAAAAAAATCCGTGAAAAAGCATGTTGTTAAATCAAAAACTGTTTCTTCTAGTAATGGTATTGAACTAACTGTTGAAATTAGGCTAAAAGAAATGTCAACAAAGTTCGTAAATGAACTTAGCCATATACAAGGTATAAATAATGCTATTCTTGTAAGTTACAATGGCGAATATATGTCCTAATATTAGGTGGTGTTAAAATGATTTCCAATAAATTTATTAATATCATAATATCAATTATTATGATATTATCTCTTTTGTTTGCATCTTTAATTGTGATTTTATCTAATAATACAAATTACACCTCTTCTATTACAGAAGCAGAATATATCAGCAAGGTATTTGATAAAAATAAAGTAATGGAAATTGATATAAATATTTCTCAAGAAGATTGGGATTGGACTATTGAAAATGCAACAGAAGAAGAATATAAAAATGCAAATATCTCAATTAATGGTGAAACATATTATAATGTAGGCATAAGACCTAAAGGTAACTCTAGCTTATCAATGATTGCAAGTGACGACACCACTGATAGATATAGCTTTAAAATTAAGTTTGATGAGTACGTAGATGGACAAACTTTACATGGTCTTAATAAATTAGTTATAAATAATATTATGTCAGATACCACTTATATGAAAGAGTATCTTTCATACGATTTATATACTGCCATGGGAATTCCAACACCAGCTTATGCTTATGCAAATATAAAGATAAATGGTGAAGACTGGGGTCTTTACTTAGCTGTAGAAGTTATAGAGGAAAGTTTTCTAGAAAGAAACTATGGTACTTTAGAAGGAAATCTTTATAAACCTGAAAGCACAAAAGTGGGTGGTGCTATGCCTGATGGTAAGCAAGGACAAAATCCAAATAATGCTCCAGATGCTGCTCCTAATCAAAGACCTAATTTAAATGGGCAGCCCAATTTAAATGAACAAGCTAATTTGAATGAAGTACCTAATAGAGAAGGCAATGAACAAAATCCAATGGGTGGCGGTAAAGGTATGGGATCAAGTGGTGGTACAAACCTTGTATGGAATGGTGATGATCCTTCAAATTACTCAAGTGTTTTAGATAGTGCTGTACTTAAAAAGACTAATTCCTCAGATCACGAAAAGGTCATTGATATGATAAAAAATCTCAATGAAGGCACTGATTTAGAAAAATATCTTGATGTAGATGAAATACTAAGATATTTTGCTGTTAATACATTTTTAGTTAATTTAGACAGCTATGCTGGAAGTATGAAACATAACTATTATCTTTATGAACAAAATGGTATTTTTCAAATATTGCCATGGGACTTTAACCTTTCTTTCGCAGGATTTCAAATGAACGATGCTGAAAAGGCTGTTAATTTTCCTATCGATTCACCTGTTACAGATACTCTAGAAAATAGTCCACTTATAGCTAAACTTCTTGAAGTATCTGAATACAAAGAATTATATCATAAGTATCTAAATGAAATAGTGACGAACTACATTGATAATGGAGTTTTCAAATCTACAATAAATAATCTAGATAACCTTATTGGAAACTATGTTAAGAATGATGCTACTGCCTTTTATACCTATGAAGAATATAAAACTTCTCTTCCAATACTTATTTCTTTTGGAAAAGATAGAGCTTCAAGCATAATCGCTCAACTTGCAGGTGCTCAACCATCAACTACTTATGGCAATATTCCTACCAATGTTGATTTAAGTGCTCTTGGAACTATGGGTGGTGGTAATGGTGGTTTTCCTGGGGGAAAATTACCTGGAAACAATTTTCCAAATCCGAATAATGACCTTTCAAATGGCTCTGGCGATGGTAATATGCCTGATATGAGTACAATGGAAAAAGCTATGGAAATAATTCAAGCTTCTGAAGATGGAATACTTACAGATGAACAAATTGCAGAGCTTAAAGATTTAGGTATTGATGAATCAGTAATTGAAATTATCAAAGACTCTCCTTTTGACATTATGGGGGAGAATGGCAATAAAGACTTTCAAGATAACTTAGACAAAAATCCAAATATTGATAATGAAAATATGAAAGATAATCAATTTGGTAGAGGACCAAAGGATAGAATTCAAGGAGCTCAGACTCCTCAAAATACCTCTTATTTAGTTACTATTCTTATATTCTCATTATTATCTATAATTATTGCATCCATATTTGCTCTCAAATTTAAAAGAAAAAAATATCAAAGTTCATAATATAAAACAAAAGCTGGTTAGTATAAAGTTTACCTTAACCAGCTTTTTGTTTTATTAATCGTATAAAGTTGCAATTATATCTTCCAAGATATAATTGCAACTTTAGAGTTATTAGTATATACATAGTTATTCTCTTCTTTTATAAAGTTTTTTTCTATAAAACCATCTATTATATTATTATTGATTTTTCTCCCTATGTCTTCTTCTATCTTTCTATATATATCTTCTATATTATTAAAATATATTTTATTTTTTATATCTATATATTGTATATTTGCATAAATACCTAAAGAATGTATTATATTTTCAAGGTATATGTAGTCTAAGACTGTTTGATCCTCTAAGCCTAATTCCATATATAATTGGTTAAACATAGGTTTTTGTATAGTTCGTACTATTATAACTGCCTTTTTAGCTAAAGTATTCATCTTTTTTAAAGCATCTTTGATACTCCATATCCTATAAAGAGAATTTATTGATAGTATATAATCCATTTTATCAATATTGGCATCTTCCCATTTTCCCTCTAAGGTTCTTATATTATTTATATTGTTGTTTTCTATTTTTTCTTTTAATATCTTTAACATATCCTTTGAAAAGTCAAAGGCTAATACATCTTTGCACTTATTTGACAATGGTATTGTAAACTTTCCTGTTCCACATCCGATTTCTATTAAACTACTACCTTTTTCAATTAAACTTTCTATTATCTTAAATACTTCTTTAGAATAATCATATAGTGTAGGATTTTTATCATAATTGGGAGCTAAATTCTCCCAAAACTCTCTTTCAACTTCATCATCAAAAGCTCGCTGTTTTTCATACCCATTTTTACTTCTAATTCTATTTTGCCATATTCCCTCAAAATCTATATCTTTATAATCTAAGTACATATTTCTAGCTCTCCTTTAAAAATTTATAAAGCTTTCTATAAGTCTTTTAGTATATTCATTTTTAGCATTTTTGTAGATTTCCTCAGCTTTTATAATTTCTACTATTTTACCATTTAGCATTACAGCTATATCATCACTTACTGCCTTAACTAAATCTATGTCATGTGATATAAATAAATATGTTATACCAAATTCCTTTTGAGCTTTTTTTAATAGTTGCATGACTTGAGCTTGTACAGATACATCTAACATTGATGTAGGTTCATCTAATATAATAAATTTTGGTTTTAAAAGTAACACTCTAGCTAAAGCTACTCTTTGAATTTGACCTCCACTTACTTGATAAGGATATCTTGATAAAATTTCATCACTTAATCCAACAAACTCCAAATAGTTTTTGATGTGTTTTTGTGAAGTATTTTTATTATGAATTTTGTGTAATTTCAACGGTTCTATTAAGCTTTCTTCTATGGTTTTTTTAGGATTTAGTGCTGAATCAGGATGTTGAAATATTATTTGCATTTCTCGTCTTAAATCTCTCATTTTTGAAAAGCTATAGTTTGTAATATCTTCTTCATTGTAAATTATTCTACCGCTATCTGGTTTTATAAGTTTTAATATTGATCTTGATAAAGTAGACTTTCCACATCCACTTTCTCCAACTAATCCTAAGGTCCTTCCCTTTTCAATTTTAAAAGATAATCCATCTACCGCCGTAACTATATTTCTATTTACTATTCCATTTTTAAACTGCTTACGTAGATTTATTATCTCTATCATATAAAAAACACCTCACTTCACAGCTATCTACTTTATAAAGCTTGGCCTCTTTTTCCATACATAATTTTTTCTTATATTTACATCTAGGATGAAATCTACATCCATCCGGTAGATTTGTTAAACTTGGCGCAACTCCATCTAAAGGAGTAAGCTTTTTATTAGGTTGAGCATTTATTAATCCCTTAGTATAAGGATGCTTAGGATTTTTAAAAATATCTTCTTTACTACCTTTTTCTAATATCTTCCCTGCATACATTACTATAACTTCATCACAAAGCTTCTTTGCTAGCATTAAATCATGGGTTATTAGTATCATACTTACTCCCATATTTTCTTTAAGGTTTTTGAAAATATCATATACTTGATTTCTTATTATTGCATCTAACCCTTTAGTTGGCTCATCTGCAATTATCCATTTTGGCTCTAATGCCATACCCATTGCTGACAATACTCTTTGTTTCATTCCCCCACTTAGCTGGAATCCATAAGAACTATACACTTCATTGTTGTTTTCAAATGAGAATTTCTCCAAAATTTTTATGGTCTTTTCCTTACTTTTACTCTTTTTTTCTTTGTTATGATAATAAAATAATTCACTTATTTGAGAACCTACATTGTATATAGGATTAAATGCCGTTTCTGGATTCTGAGGTATTAATGCTATTTCCTTTCCCCTTATTTTTCTTAGTTCCTTATTTTTTAAAGTTAATAAATTTTTATTGTTATAAAGTATATTTCCTTCTACTTTAGAATTTTGAGCTAATAATCCTAAGATTGAGAGACCTAATACAGATTTTCCGCTGCCTGTTTCCCCTACTATTCCTATAATATTTCCTCTTTTCAATGTTAAGTCAATTCCATCTACTGCCTTAACATCACCTTCTTTAGTATTAAAATACACTTTTAAATTTTCTATTTTTATATCTTCTTCCATACTAAAACATCCTTTTAAAGATATTGATTAAAGAAATCCTTTTTCTCATCAAATAGATCTCTTAACCCATCGCCAATTAGGTTTATACTGCAACACAATAACATTATGCAACTTCCTGGAGCTAATAATAAATGTGGATAGGATCTAAAGTAAGTTTTAGCATCATTTACCATTACACCCCAATCTGCCTGTGGTGGTTGAATGCCAAGTCCTAAAAAACTCAGTGATGCCATTGATAGTACAACTTTTCCAATTCTTACAGTAAAGAGTACTATAAAAGATGCAAAAATATTGGGTAATATATGATGAATTATTATATAAAAATGACTAGCGCCTAAAGCCCTAGCACCTTCTATATAATTCTCTTCTTTTATTTTTAAAACTTCTCCTCTTACTACTCTAGAGAATCCTGCCCAAGAAGTTACTACTATAGCAATCATTAAGCTTTTAATACCTGGTCCTAAAACTCCTGCAATAGCTATCATAAAACTAAGTCCTGGGAGTCCTTGAAATATACTAACTAGCACCTGTATTATGCTGTCTAAAATGCCTCCAAAATATCCTGCTATAACTCCTATAGTTGTTCCTAAAAACATTGTACATATAGTTGCAAGTATTGCTAAAAATATTGAAATCCTTGCACCATATAATATTCTACTAAAAACATCTCTCCCTAATGCATCTGTTCCTAAAAGTTGTTCTTTAGATATGCTTTGAAGTCTTTTTGTCATATCTACAGCATTTGGATCATAAGGCGCTAATACTGGTGCAAATATACCTATTAAAATCATAGCAATAAGTGTTATAAATGCTATCTTATAAATAAGAGGTATATTTTTAATTTTGTTAAACTTCTTCACCATTATTTACCTCCAAGCCTTATTTTAGGATTTAGTGCTAAATAGCATAAATCTACTATAAGGTTAAATATAACAAAAATTACTCCTGTAAAAACAACATATCCCTGAACAACAGGATAATCTCTGCTCATTATACCTTGAATAACATAACTCCCCATACCTGGAAGTCCAAAAATAACCTCTACAACTGTTGCTCCTCCAAGTATTGCTCCAAAATAATTTCCTAAAACAGTAATTATAGGCATAATTGAATTCATAAACCCATACTTTAATAAAATCACTTTTTCTGGAAGCCCTTTGCCTTCAGCAGTGACTATATAATTTTGTCCAAGAGATTCTATTAATGTAGCCCTATTTAACCTCATGATTGTTCCTATCGTTCCTGCTGCTAAAACAAAGGCAGGCATTATTAAGTGCTTAAGTGTACCATATCCACTGGTAGGTAATATTTTTAATCTTTCACAAAATATGTTCATCATAACTATAGCAAGCCAAAATCCTGGTATAGATGTTAAAAGTAATGATATAGTTCTTCCTATATTGTCAATTAAAGAATCCTTCTTTAATGCCATAATTATCGCTGTCGGTATTGAAAAAATTATTACAAATATCATTGCCATTAATGATACTGAGAAGCTTATCGGTAACCTTCTCAGTATTTCTTCTGACACAGGAGTCTTCTTTATATAAGAAACTCCTAAATCTCCTTTAATAGCTTTTTTAGTCCAATTAACATATTGAACTAATATATCATCATTTAATCCTAATTCTTCTCTTACCTCTTGTATTTCTTCTTCTGTAGGAGTGCTTATTCCGTCTATACTTAAAACTTCAACTGCTGGATCTCCCGGTGCAATAACTCCAAGGATAAATGCTAATAAAGTTATTCCTATTAAAACTGGTATAGTGGACAATACTCTTTTAAATATATACTTGAAGATATTTTCCACTATTTACTCCACTCCGTTTTGTTTAATGTAGCTCCATAATTTGTTGCCTCAAAACCTTTTATTTTTTTATTAAAGGCTATTAAATTAACATCTTGGAACAGTGGTATACTTGCTGGCTCTTTAGCTGATATATCTTGAAGTTCATTGTATATTTCTTTTCTTTTAGCCATGTCATTAGTTTCTTTTAGCTTATCAATTAGCTCATCTGCTCTTTGGTTTTTATATCCTAGACTATAAGATTTATTAGTTGATCCTGTGCTATGCATATATCCCTCAAATATAGTAAAAGGTTCTGCATTTGGCAGCCCTTGAGGATGTATAGCTAAATCATATTCTCCTTTTTTCATAGCCTCTTTAAATGCAGCTCCGTCTAAAATTGTTATTGTTGCATTTAATCCTATATCCTTTATCGCTGATTGAATATATTCTGCTTCAGCTTTATAAGGATAACGATCTACTCCATAAGAAGGTACTATAAATTTTACTTCTTTTGTTTCTCCTTTTAATACTTCTTTTGCAGTTTCCTTAGCTCCTTCTTTATCATGAACTGGTTTTATTTCCTTTGCAAAAGGAGATGTGTGGTTTAATATATTAATAGTTGAAGTTCCATATCCTCCAAAGAATTCATCAACTATAAGATCTCTATCCACTACTAAACCTAAAGACTCTTTCATTTTTGCATTACTGAATGGTCCTTTAATACCATTAGTGGATATAAAGTGAGTTATACTTGATTTTCCAGCAGATACATCAAATTTTTCATCTTTTAACAATTCTTTAGATAATTCTGGAGTTATTGCTCCTAAGTCCATTACTCCCATAATTTCTTCAGATTTTAAAGCTGAAAATCTTGTTTCTGCATCTGGAATAACTTTCACTCTTACTTTCTTAGCCTTTGCTTTATCACCATAATATTCTTCATTTCTTTCTAATAATGTATATTGATCTTTTTCATGCTCTACAATTTTGAATGGTCCTGTACCCTTTGCTATATCTGTAAAATCTCCCGTATTTATATCAAAACACTGTGGACTATATATAGCACTACCAAATCTAGCCATATTATATATTAATGTTGATATAGGTTTATTAAATATTAATTTTACTTCATGATCAGATACTTTAACCACTTCTTTTAAATTAGGATATGTCTTTTCTAAGTCAAAAGAATAAAATGGTGATCCTTTCGTTTTCATATTGATATATCGATCAAAGTTTTTAATTACGGCATCAGCATCTAATTGAACTCCATCATGAAATTTTACTCCCTCTTTTATCTTAAAAGTCCATTCTTTAAAATCTTCAGAGTTTGTCCATTTTTCTGCTAATTCTGCACAAGGATTTCCTTTATCATCTAATCCAATTAAAGGCTCCCAAACAAATAATATAGAAGTAGCATAATATGCATCCTTTGCTCCTGGTGATAAATCTCTTGCAGCTGCTAGTACAATTTCATTATCCTCATTTATGCCAGTGTCTTTAGTTGCACATCCGGCTAAAGTTCCTAGAAGCATTGTTAATGCTAAGAATACTAGTAATATCTTATTTTTAAATAATTTTTTCATAACTCCATTCCTTTTCTTTTAAATTTTTATAATAAAAAAAGCCATAGTCAATGCCATAGCTTACCCATCTTTGCTATAAAATTAGATTTAGTTGCTCCCCCCTCAATCTATTTCTCTTTAAGTTTAGGTATCCTGACTTACGATTCACCCTTAACCTAGCCTTCCCAGAATTAATCCAGTGGCATGTTAGGCATCGTCATCGCTTACAGTGATGGGTTCGTGTTGGAATTTCACCAAACTTCCCTAAATTCTTAAATTTATTAATTTTTCAACAAAATTATACATTGTATTTAAAAACATGTCAAATATTTTATTTTCTTATAAATGCTTTCAGAAATATATTAATCACTTTATTTTTTTATTTAATTTATTGCTAATATTATCAATAAAAATTGTAAATTAAATGAAATTAGTAATAATATTTAGTTCATATCACATCTAATAATTCCCATATTTTTTAACTGTTTTATTATTAATATATGAACCCCATAACTATTTTTCTTAGATATCTAAGAAAAATAGTTATGGGGTTCAATAAATTACTTCTTATTCTTCAATTATTGTAAAAAAGCTGTGATATTTAAGCTTTTTAGAATCTTTTTGTTTATGATTTTTAAAAAAACTTTTCATTAATTCTATTATTTCATCTGCCTCTCCTTCTGTAAGATAGATATTCTTCTTTATAATAGTTCCATTTGATTCGTGTATACTTTTATCCATGGAACTTAAAAATATATCTTTACTTTCATCATAAAACTCTGAAATCATCATTTGACTTACTGCCAAAAGCATCATTTTAGAAGGTTCCTCTACTTCTTTTGAACATTTTATTTCAAACTTTCTAGCTAAAGGTTCATAATATTTAGTTATAACTCCCTTTATCTTTTTAGTGTAAATTATTACTATTCCCACTTTTTCAAGCTTATTTACATGATAATATATTTTTGATGGAACTTCTTTCATTTTATCAGCTATCTGTTTTACTGTAGCTGGCTCATTCATATCTATAAGTGTATTTAAAATTCTGTATCTAAAAGGATCAGAAATAGCTTTTACTTCTTCCAAAGTAGTTAATACTTTTCTATCTTCCATCGCTTTATCCCCTCCCCTTTTGTTATATAGTAATTTTCATTATTTAAATGAAATTTTTAGCCTTTAAGCTTTTTTAAAGCTTCTTCTATAATTTAAAGATAAAACAACTACAGAAATCATTACACCTATAATTAAAAACATAAAATAAACAGATAAATATTCTATTATAATCCCCCTTAGAACATTACCTAAAAGTATCATGCATCAACTTATAACTCTCATAAAAAAACTAACTATACCTAATATTTCTTTATATGATTTATTCATTATATAAGCATTAATTGCTAAAGTTACCATGGCATTTAAAATCAAAATCTAAATAATACAAGCATAGGTAGTTCTATAGAAACTAAATTCATTCATATTATTATATTCATCAAAAACAATAATGTACAAAATTTATATTTAATAAAAAAAATTCAATTTTAATCACATTATTTATTTTTAAACTTTAATTTACAGTATACAGCACATACTGTAAAATGAGATTCACTAAAATAAAACTTAAGTGAATCGCTTTATAAACACCTTATAAAATTTAATAACATCAAGTAAAAAAGGTGTTAAACTTAGAGTAATAAATCTAAATTTCACACCTTTTAATATTAAGATATTAAAACTTTTATATTCTAACGCCTATTCCTTCAACATTATAGGTTGTCTAATTATAGTTTTTATATTATTAGGTAAACATCGTTTAGGATCATTTAAATATATTTCATGATGTAATCCTCTTAATTCATATCCACATTCTTTGATATAATTATGAAGCTTCTCTACAGTAGGATCTTCATTTGTATAAGGTCCCACATGCATAATTTTTGCAACAAGTCCTTCATCATGGTCTTTATACTCTACCTTAGAGATAGACGATAATTTCTTCTTTCTTTCTACTTCATATAAAGCTTTTTCTATATAATCTTCTGGAACAATATCAGGCTGCATAATCATACTACACCATTTCCATATGTCTTTATTATCTATTAAAAAATCATTTATATTATCAGTCCACCATACACTCTCCAGTGGCATTACTCCATAGTCTATCTTTAAATCACTATTCTTAATCATAAATTTTATAGTATAGGCTAAACTGAATAATGTTTCAACTGCATCCTTGTATTCCTTTGATGTATTTGGATTTCCATGGCCATTTATCATTAAATATTTAAGCTTTGGCATCTTTAAAATTGATACTTTTTTAGCAGGCTGACTATAGAATTCTTTAAATACTTTTTTATAATCAAACTTATTTATCATGATTATTCTCCTTAAAACTCAATTTTAAAAACATAGTTATCTGCTCCCTCTAAAATAGTGTGAAGCTTTGTAACTTTTACTGTTTTATTAAATACTGAGCTAAATAATTTTTCAAACCATCCTGCAGAGCAATTACAATATGAAACTGGCATATCTTCTATGTTTTTAGCCATTCCACAATAACATTTGTTATAAATTCCAATTATGTTTCCACTATCCATGTGAAGTTCTCCACCACCTATATGTTTCTCATTCATTAAATCTAAAAATTTTTCAACATTTTCAGCTCTTTCAAATAATTTTTTTGCTTCCTTAATTGTTCTATTTGAAATGCACAAATGTCCACAGGGCTTCATTACTTTTTCTACTATATTTTCTCCATTATTATTTTCAAGCTCATTTAATATACTTTTAATATATTTTGCTTGCTTAGTAGGTGATGATTTTAAAGGTAATTCACCATATGCCTCCACTATTTTTTTATAGATATTTACCCCAGCATTTAATCTAATGCTGTCAAGAATACGTTCACACTTACTAGACATAATTTTCTCCCCCTTATCTGTTGAAATATTTATATATGTTCCTTAATTATAAATAATCTTATATGACGTCATCATGTCATATTTAAAAAATTATTAATTAAGATATATTCAAAAGATAAATAAAATCCACCTTTGTGAACTTTAAATTCCTATTGCTCTTCAAAAATGAATTGCTTAATTTTTTATTTCAATTTATATATATCTTATATATTTTATAACAAGTTATTAATACAAAATAACCTGTCAATCCACCTAACAAATTAGTGTTTCTTTTATCTTTCTTTAATTATAAATAAAGATAAATATTTTTAAAATTAGTATTGACCACAGTAAATTTATAGTATATTATAGTTTGCATACGAACTATTTTTTTAATCTTTCTACTTATTGATTGACTAAATATGGTCATAGGTATAGAATTGTCTTTATATATAGTTTGAGGTGATTTTATGAGTTTAAGCTTTGATAGTTTTAAAATAGCCATGCTAATAAAAGAAATATATTCTAAATCTATGCATATTGTTGAAAAAAATCTAAAGGATAGTAATCTAACTCATCAACAGATTATTGTAATTAAACTTATAGCCCATAATAAAGAAATGACTATTTCTGAGATATGTGATGAAATGTCCTTGGCTAAAGGTACTGTATCTGGTATTGTGACTAGATTAGAAGAATATGGTTATTTAGAAAAGGTAAAATATCCTGATGATAAAAGAAATACTTATGTAAGATTTTCTTCAAAAGGGTTAGAATTTGCTAAGAATTTTAGAGCCATCATACAAGAAAGTTTTGATAATATATTTAAAGATTGCAGCAAAGAAGAGTTAGAGGAATTAGTAAAGAACTTAAGAAATATTTTATCAAAAATTAAAGAGTAATTTAATTGATTTAAAATAGTTTGCTAGCACTCTTTATTTGATTCCTATATCTTTAAAAAGAAATAAAGCTACAGTTTTTAAACTATTAAATTTATTTATAATTATGATGTGCGAATAAGAAGCTTTTCTATAAAATTAACCTTTTCTTTGGTGTATTTTATTGATTCTTTATTTTGTAGAAATGATTTAGTAAAATTAATGTTGAATAGTTCGCATGAAAACCATATATTAAAGGAGGATTATTTATGCAAGCTATAATGGAACCATTTTTTCATGTTGTATATCTTACAACAGTAATTACTCTTGGAAGTATCATGATAAAAAATAGTAAAGATAATAAATATTTTAAGCTATTTGGTTACATGTCATTAATACTCGGAATAGGGGATTCTTTTCATCTTATACCAAGAATATATGCACTATTAACTGCAGGTCTTGAGGCTAATGCTGCTAGTTTAGGATTCGGCAAATTTGTAACTTCTATTACAATGACCATTTTTTATGTAATTCTATATAAAATTTGGAAACTAAGATTTAATATTAAAGAAGTAAAGGCCTTAGATATTTCAATTTATTTACTTGCTTTAATTAGAATAGCGTTATGCTTATTTCCTCAAAATGATTGGTTAAATTATTATTCTCCTGTAAGTTGGGGTATTTATAGAAATATACCTTTTACAATTATTGGAATAATAATGATTTATATTATTTATAAGGAAGCCACTAAAGCTAATGATAAAGATTATAAATATATGGCTTTAGCTGTGTTATTATCTTTTGCTTTATATACTCCAGTAGTTCTTTGGGCAACTACTAATAGATTAATTGGAATGTTAATGATACCTAAAACATTAGCTTATGTTTGGATAGTGCTTATAGGATATAAACAATTTAAAAAATATTTATCTAAAAATAAATAATATATACTTTAATTAGTGATTTAAAATAAATTAATTAATTAAAAATAGAATAGATATTTAAGAGAATGTACGTTAATTAACATTGAACTATATAAAACTGTAAATAAGTTTATATAAACTTATTTACAGTTCTTTTTCTTCTGGTAATATTTAAAATAATAACTATAAACTAAAGGTAAGTTACTCCTTATAATCTTCTTTTAGAATGCTATATATCTCCAAATCTACTATACCCTTGCCAGACCATAAAGTAGCCTGTCTTAGTAATCCTTCTTTTATAAAGCCATTTTTAAAAAGTACTTTCTTTGAGGCTTCATTTTCTGGCATAACTTCTGCTTGAATTCTATTAACATCAACCTTCTCAAATAAAAATTTTATTAATATTCTAAGAGCTTGGGATGCAATACCCTCTCCCCAATATGGCTCTGATAAAAAATATCCTATTGTTACCATATCTATCCTTGGCTTAAAATCCATGGCTTCAATAATTCCAACTAATATATCACTCTCATTTTTTAAAAATACCCCCCATTTAATTCTATCTCTTTTATTATAATCTCTTTCAAAATGAGTAACCATATTACTTATAGTTTTAATATTCTTTTTTGGTATAATTCCACAATATTTAAATACCTTTTCATTGCTATAAATTTCATATAGTTCTTCTATATTACTAGACTCAATTTTTTTTAATATTAAATTTTCCGATTCCAAAACTGGAAATTCATTAAAAGCTATTTCTATGTTCATCTTATTCACCTGCTTTGTCTACAAAATAAATGTGAAAGTAAATTTTCTACTTAATAGGTATATATATTTTCATATTCATATTATTTGGAAATGTTGAGTTACAGACATCCGTAACCTCAAAATCAGGCCCTTCTCTTCTCTCGTAATTAGAATTTGGTAACCAATTACTATAAATATATCTTCTTGTATTTTGAACTAAATCAACTGCTCCACATATTTTAAATTCTGCATATTTCCCCTCAGGAATTTCAAAATTAATAAAATTATCATCTATATCTTCAGAAAAAGTATCTATTTCTTCACCAATAATAAATGAAAATCCACCGTTATCTTGAAAATTACATGCTATCCCATAGCAAATGCTTGGTTTAGATCTTTGCGGAATCCGTAGATAATATTCATTTTTCCCAAAATCATTATAGAATTCAGGTATATTTTTAAAATACTCATAATTATTTAAATTTGTCTTATATTCATATCCCATAATATTTATCTTGGTTAAAATAATAATATCAGGCTTATTCATATTTATTTCTCCTTTAATATTTTTTCTATAATCAAGGAAATTAATTTTGTTTTGCTTATTAACATTTATATTAGTCTTTCGATATACAGCCGGCGTTATATCAAAATAACCTTTAAATGCCCGAGTAAATGCTTCCTGAGAATTATATTGATAATAAATAGCTATATCCAATATATTTTTATTTGTTTTCTTCAGTAAAACTGCTGCTTTCGATAATCTTCTTTTTCTTATATACTCCTGTACAGAAAACCCTGAAATTGCTTGAAAAAGTCTTTGGAAATGAAAAGCTGAAAAAAAAGCTTTTGACGCAACCTCATTAATTTCTATTTCTTCTTCAAGATTCTCCTCTATAAATTCAATAGCATTTTGTATTCTTTCAAAGTAATCCATCAATTCACATCCTCACTATAGTTATATTTTATCTATAACTTAAACTGTTTTTTTGATAATTTATGCTATTCTTGATTTTAAAAAATAAGCCTTAATTAGTTTTAATTATATATTTAAATTAATAAAGAAAAAAGATTAAGAAAACTTAATACCAAATTTTCTTAATTCCATTTAAGTTCTTTAATTAATGAATTTTGCCTAAAGATAATTAATCTAAAATTAATCTAAAAAGTTTTAAAATTATACAAAATGGATTTAGATGGTAATACTCTAACTCTTATTGACTAAAATAATTATTTCTTATAAAAAATAAAGCCATATCATTGATTTCATTCAAGATATAGCTTATTTTCTATATGTAATAGCCCCCAAATTTTTCTAAATCATTTTGTAAATTTATTTTATTCTTCTACAAATTCAATTAAATCCTTATCTAATTTCTTAATTCTAGCAAGAGAATAAACATCATATCCCTTTTCTATTAGCATGTCTCTTCCTGGTTGGAAGGATTTTTCTATAACTATTCCTATTCCACCAACCTTAGCTCCACTAGCTTCAATTAATCTTGCTGCACCTAAAGCAGCTTCTCCATTTGCTAGAAAGTCATCTATTATAAGTATGTTGTCATTCTCATTTATGTGCTTCTTAGAAAGTGTTAATTCATAATCTAGTCCTTTAGTAAAAGAGTGAACCGTAGTTTGATAAACTTCACCTTTTAAGATTTTAGAAGTTTGCTTTTTTAAAGTTACCATTTGCAAATCCATCTGCATAGCAGCCATCACAGCTGGTGCAATACCTGAACTTTCTATAGTAAACACCTTAGTTATTTCTTTATCTTTAAAATAATTTTTAAAATAAGTTCCTATCTCATACATAAGTTTTGGATCTACACCATGGTTTAAAAATGAGTCTACTTTTAAAACTGTTTTATTTAACGCCATACCTTCTTCTAATATTTTCTTACGCAGCTTTTCCATCTTCAATACTTCCTTCATTTGTTTTTTCTTCCTTTAATATTTTATTTAAAATAAGTGCCACAATTGTACCAGTTGATATTCCTGATGAAAAAATCATCTTTACTGCTTCTGGTAATTGAGCAATGAACTCTGGGCGGAAAGTAACCCCTAAGCCTAATCCTATTGATGTTGCTATTATCAATAAGTTTCTATTATTTATCTCAACTCTACTTAAAGTCTTAATTCCTGCTGCAGCTATGGTACCAAACATAACTATTCCAACACCGCCAAGTACTGGCTGTGGCATAATATTAATTAATGCTGCAAACTTTGGAAAAAAACCTAATACTACTAAAAGTATTCCTGCCATTGTTGCTACTGAACGGCTTGCATTTCTTGTCAATGGAATTAATCCAACATTTTGACTGAAAACTGTATTAGGGAAAGCACCAACAACTCCTGCCAATGCACTTCCGATAGCATCTGCTAGCACGCCTCGTCCAATAATTTTCTCATCTGCTTTGACTTTTGAAACTTCACAAATAGATACTAAACATCCAACGCTTCCTATAGTTGCAACAAAATAAGCTGGAATAAAAGGTAATACATATTTGAAATTAAAATCTACGCCATATTTAAATATGTTAGGCAGCGCAAACCAACTTGCTTCTTTCACTAAAGTAAAATCTACCATATTTAATGGAATACATATAATATAACCTATAACCATTCCTATTAATATTGATGCACTGCTCACTATAGCATTACCATACCTGTTTAAGAGTAAAGTTATAAACATTACAAACATAGCTATTGAAACATTAATTAAACTTCCATAATCAGCAGCACCTACTCCACCTGCTGCCCAGTCAACTGATACTGGCAATAATGTTAAGCCTATTAAACATACTACTGTTCCTGTAACTAGTGGTGGAAATAGTTTCATTAGTGGTTTAATAAAATAACTTAAAATAACTTCTACTATGGCTCCCAAAATAGTTGCTCCAATTATAGCCGGTAGTCCTGCAACTGATCCAATAGCAATTGCTGGAGCAACAAAGGTAAAATCAGTTCCCATTATGCAAGGCATTTTTGAACCTATAGGACCTATTCCCTTAGATTGTATTATTGTAGCTATACCAGCTGCTAAAATAGATGCACTTAAAACTGCAGTAGCAATTGCTCCATCAAAACCCAATGCACTTGATATTACTAACGGTACTGCTATGATTCCTCCAAAGGCAGCAAATATATTTTGAAATCCTAATAATATTTGCGTACTTATGCTAGGAGTATCATTAATTCCATAAAGTAACTCATCATTACAAAGATTTTGTATATTTTCTTCCACTCTTGTAATCCCCCTAAAAATATATTTATCATATGTTCTCGTACATCTATGTATATTTCACAAAATAATATTGAAAATTATGTCATAGAATATTTAATAATTTTTTAGAATTTCTCATTATATTTAGGGAAAAATAAAAACACCTCAAATATATATTTGAGGTGCGTCAATTTTAATAATAGAAATTAATATCTTTACTAAAACAACTTAACCCCGTAGTCTGCTAATTTTCGGCTAGCAGGTAGAAACTTTCGGACCTTATCTCCGATGATATACGAGAATATTTTATGATATAAAGAGATTATACCATAGAATAATGTTTTAGTATATTATTAAATAAAACTATTATTAGCATTAATTACAATAGTATTTTATTTAAAAGAAATATAAGTATAGTATTAATTTTTCATTTTTTAGCCAAAGATTTCACTTCTAAATTTTTTAAATCTATTAATATATCAATAAACTCTTTACACTCTCTAATTGGATCAAAAACTGAGTCTTCAAGCATTTTAAAAATATTTTCATATAAATTCATTGTTAGTGATTTTTCTCCACATTCAATTTCATTAAAACACCAAATATTATTTAGATTTCCAAAATCATTAATATCATATTTCCTTATGCAATTTACCATTGTTTTTAATGCTTCTATAGCTTTACTATTTTTATTAATTTGCAAATATACTCTTGTCAAATTAAAATATTCTGTCCATAATTTTAAAGCCCCATCTCCATCAGGTGATAATACTTTTTTAAAATCTATTGCCAACTTATAATATCTTTCTACCATGTCAAAATCTTTTTCATATCTTCCATAGGAGGTAGCCAAATTCATGCAAATAAGAGGTATCTCATAAATATATTTATATAATTTGCTTTGAAGTAAATTTCTAGCTTCTTTAAATTTCTTCTGTTTAATATATATGGTTGCAAGTATATCATTAGAATCACATTGGCTTTTATGAATTTTATTTAAAGAATCTATTGCCTTATCATCCTCATCAATTGATGAATACAGTGCACCTAATGCAAATAATGCACATTCTATAAGCTCAGTATCTGTACAATTTGACGCTACATCTTCAAATAATTTAATAGTATATGTAAGCATATTCATAGACTTTTCTTTATCATTAGCTTTCCATGAATAAGCAAAAAACAAATGAGCTATTTTATCTTTTAGATAATAACTACTTGGATATTCTAAAATATAGCTTTTACTTTTTTCAATAGCTAAATCAAAATCATTTGCACTATTAAAAAGCTTCTCACATTCACTATAGATTTTCTTAACTTCTTCATCAGATAGTTCAATTTCAAAATTTAATAGTTTATCTATAGTTACGTTAAAAAATTTTGCTAATACTGGCAGTAACGTTATATCTGGATATGAAACCCCATTTTCCCATTTTGAAACAGCAGCCATAGAAACTCCTATAAAATTAGCTAGTTGCTCTTGCGTAATAGCTCTTTCCTTTCTTAATTTACATATCACTTCACCAATTTGTAATCTTTCCATATTCATACGCTCCATTAAATGTATTATAAGATCTTATATATTAAGTATACATTGTAGTATTTAAAATACCAATGGAAGCATAGTTGAATATAATAATTAAAACTTAACCATAGGTTAAGTTTTAATAAAGTTCTATTCTTCTATATTTTTTGTTTAATATTTAAATGCTATTTATATTTCAAAACCACATTTTTTATACAAATTAAATTTTCATACTATATTAATAAACTTTCTATCCATTTATAACATTCTTCTAACTCTTCATCAGTTATCTTATCTGAGTAATGTTCAAATACAAATTTACATGTATTATTATACTCATTAATTATTTTCATATATTTTTCTATATCTGCCCACCCTTCGCAAGGCTTTTGATAAGATAAAATAGGAAAATGGCTACATTCTAAATTATTTGAAACTTTTACATTCCATAAGTGTATTACTTCTGCATATTTTACAAATCTTTTCATGAATCCATAGGAATCAAAATTATCATCAAGCTTCTCTTGGAGATGAAGCCTACCTATATCTAGACAGAGCTTTATATTGCTATACTCTTCCAATAATTCTTCTAATAAATTTGTATTATAAATATATGAATTCACAGCATCTAACTCTAATATCACTGAAATATTTAATTCCTTAGCTTTATTTGATATCCATTTAAAAAAGTCTCTACTTCTTTCTTCAAATTCATTACAAGAATATTGTGACTCATAGTAGTACTCTGATTTATCTGCAAACCTCAAGTTTGTCCAATCTACCCTATCATCTAAAATTACTGGCTTAGGATAATGTAAAAGTACATAATTTGGATTAAATTTACTTACAAATTTAAACTCTTTAGCAATAAATTCAAATGATTCCATACGTTGTTTTTCATCTTTTGATAAATATTGAGGATCTCTAAATTTCCATTGATTTACTCTTAGTGGAAAATGTATCCCTAATTTAAGATTATCTCTTTGAAGTGCTTCAAGTAAATTAAATATTTCCTTCTCCTCTTCATATTGACAAGCTTGTACACCAAAGAAATCTTCTCTTAAATCACGGTTATATATGACCTTGTCAAATCTTTCAAATAGAGCAATCATAAATCTATTAGTTATTGTAGGCATCTATATGGCTCCCTTTTCATTTAATAAATATCAAATGTCCTTGGATTATTTAATTATACTTGTTCCTACAATTTATTATAATATTTTAAATAATTTACTTATATTTCTTCTTACCTCAAAATAAAAAACCACTATATTATTTAGTGGTTTTCATAAATATTATCTTCCTAAGGGACGGTTCATAATAAATATTTAAATACTTATCTCATATTCTTAATGAACTGTCCCCAATTCTGTATCAAAAGTAAATTATTTTAAATGTCAATATTAAAAATTTTCTTCGTGTTTTTATTTGTTTGAATCTCTACTTTTTCAAAAGGTATCTTTCTTAATTGTGCAATTGTTCCTGCAACATACCTTACATAAGAAGGCTGATTTCGTTTTCGACCAAGATCTGAAGGTGTTAAATAAGGTGAATCTGTTTCAATTAACAAATATTCAAGAGGTATCTCTTTTGCTACCTCTTGAAGTTTTCTAGCACTTCTATAGGTAACAGGACCTGCTATAGATATATAAAATCCCATATCAATATATTTTTTTGCAAGTTCTAAATCTCCAGAGTAACAATGTAGTACTCCAGTTAAATTTCCATCCTGTTCCTTCTTTAAAATATTATAGGTGTCAATATTTGCATCGCGATCATGAACTACTACAGGTAACGCCAATTCCTTTGCTAACCTTATTTGTTCTATAAACCATTTCTTCTGAACTTCCTTTTGATAATTTTCATAATGATAATCTAATCCACATTCCCCTATAGCTACTACTTTGCTATGCCCTGCTAAATTTCTTAGAGCTTTTATTGAATCACAATCCATCTCATCTGAATTATTTGGATGAACACCAACAGTAGCATATAAATTGCCATATTCAGCTGCCAGTGAAACCGCCTCAATTGAACTTTCAATGCATGCTCCTGGTAATATTACTAGTTCAATACCATCACCCTTCAACTCTCTAATAATTTTATCTCTATCTCTATCAAATCTTTCTGAATATAAATGTGCATGGCTATCTATAAGCATTCTTATTCCTCCTTATATTTTTTATTCAACCCAAGACTAAGAAATTTGTAAAAAATAATCAATAAATATATCCTTTAAATTCATTATAAAAAACAATAGCTGACACCACTATGTCATCTATTATTTTTTAATTTAAGGGACGGTTCATTTTTATTCTTATAAAATGTTATAATACCATTTAATTTGTGAAATCTCTAGGAAATATAAAAAAGTTATTCTAGAAATAATATTTTTACATAACTTCTTATTTTTTTATTAGTCTTACATGAAATTTACTATATGAATTAATACTAATAATATGATACTATTAATTGATTTAAATAAATAAAAATATAATTTAGCGATGAAAGGTAAAAAATAATGAGTTTTAAAAATTTAGGAATTAGTGAAGATATAATAACTGTATTAAAAAATTCAGGTATTACTAGGCCAACGGCAATTCAAGAAGAAAGCATTACATTTATTAAAGAAGGTAGAGATGTTATAGCAGAAGCGCAAACTGGTACAGGGAAAACCCTTGCTTTTTTACTTCCTATCTTTGAAAATATATCACCTAATATAGATGCAGTTCAAGCATTGATTGTGTCTCCTACAAGAGAACTAGCTATTCAAATAACTGAGGAAGCTATGAAGCTTAAAGTTGCTAAAGATATAAATATTTTAGCAGCATATGGAGGAAAAGATATAGGAGCACAACTTAAGAAACTAAAAGGAAATATCCATCTAATCATTGCAACTCCTGGTAGACTTTTAGACCATATTAAAAGAAAAACAGTAGATCTTAGCAAATTGAAAACCTTAGTATTAGATGAAGCAGATCAGATGTTATTTATGGGATTTAAAAATGAGGTTGAAGCTATTATAAAGGAAACCCCTAAAAAGCATCAAACCCTTTGTTTTTCTGCAACTATGGATTCTCAAGTTAAAAAATTAGCCTATAGGTATATGAATGATCCTTTAATGGTTACTATAAAAAAAGAAACAGTTACACTTAATAACATTAAACAGTTTGTGGTGGAAACCACAGATAGAAAAAAACAAGATGCATTATGTGCAGTTTTAGAAGAAGATAATCCATTTATGGCTATCATATTTTGCAGGACTAAGAGAAGGGCTGATGATCTTGAAATAGCGCTTCATAGACGTGGATTTAAATGTGAAAAGTTACATGGTGATTTAATTCAGTCAAAACGTGAAAGAATAATGAAATCTTTTAGAAATGCAGATATTCAGTACTTAATAGCTACAGATGTTGCAGCTAGAGGATTAGATGTAAGTGGAGTTACTCATATATATAATTATGATATCCCAGAAAGTGCTGAAGGCTACATACATCGTATTGGTAGAACAGGAAGAGCTGGTGAAAAAGGATACACTTGTCTATTTATAGATCCAAAAAATCAAAAGACCTTAGAGGAAATAGAAAGAGCAATAAAATTTAAGATACCTAGAAGAGAAGTAACCATATAAATTTATTCATACAAAGAGCCCTTATAAAATTAGGGCTCTACCTATATTTGATATTCATTTAATCTTATTTATAATCTAATAAAAAGATTTTTTATTAGACTTATCACTAAAACTTTTCAGAACTCACATTCTTATTAGAAGATTTTAATATACGAAAATTTGTGAGCCGCATTAGCTAAAAATAAATGCATAGTAGTTATCTTTCTATATACATTTTTATTTTACTTATACGTTTATCAAGAACTTCTTCTACTTTAAATGATAAATTTTCATACTCAACTAATTTTTCTTCATCTGTTTCAGGTATGCCACCTATTATATTTAATAAGAATCCACCAATTGTATCAAAGTCCTCACATTGAAGATCTACATCAAAATAACTATTAAAATCATTTAGAGAAAGAAGACCATTGATAAGAAACGTATTGTCATCTATTTTTTCAATAAGTAATTCTAATTCATCATATTCATCATTGATTTCTCCCATAACTTCCTCAATTAAATCCTCTATTGTTACTATACCTGAAAATCCACCATATTCATCAATTAAAACAGCCATATGAATTTTTTTTGACTGTAATTCCTTAAATAAATCATCAATAGGCTTATTTTCTATTACAAAATACGGTTTATGAAGTATTGGCCTTATTTCTATATTTTCAAATCCTTTTATTTTTGCTTCAGCAAGCATATCTCTCATATATAAAATACCTATAATATTATCTGGATTTTCTTCATATACAGGTACTCTTGAATAATTTTCTCTTAATAATTTATCTAAAGCTTCCATTATAGGAGTATTTATATTCAGCAAGAATGTTTCTGTTCTAGGTTTCATTACCTCTTTAGCTAACTTGTCATCAAATTCAATAATGCTATTTATCATTTCACTTTCTGTTTCATTAAAAACACCATGTTCTCTCCCTACATGAACTAATGATTTTATTTCCTCTCTTGATATCTTTTCATCCAAATTTTCTGTGTTCAATCCTGATAGTTTTACAAGTGCATTTGTTGATAAGGAGAGTAATTTTACAAATGGTGCAGTGATTTTTGAAACAATTAATATAGGCTTTATAGAAAGCATTGCAATTGTTTCTGATTTTTGTAATGCAATTCTTTTTGGGTACAATTCTCCAAACACTAAAGTTAAGTATGCTATTATTATTGTAATTGATATTAATGATATTTGATTAACATAAGGTATGTTAAATTGTGATAAATACCTACTTAAATAACTGGATATTCCTGTAGCAGCAGAAGCACTTGAGAAAAATCCTGCTAATGTAATACCTACCTGTATTGTTGCTAATAATTTACTGGGTTCTTCATTTAATTTTTCTAGCAATTGTGCTTTCTTATTCCCTTCTTCTGCTAATATTTTAATTCTATTTTTATTCATAGATACTATTGCCATTTCTGCAGAAGAAAAAAATGCATTTATTAAAGTTAATATTACCACAAGAATAATTTGAAAAATAATATTACTAGATCCAAGACCACCTTCCAATTATAATCTCTCCTCTGTTTATATAATATAAAGTATTATATACCTCTATTTTAATTCTTCTCATTATAAAATAAATACTATATAAACTATAATATACCCACTATCACTATATGAAATACAAACTATCACATATCTATTTATTCACATCATCTAATTCTTATACATTGAATATTAACTATAGATAAAATAAGGCTTACTATCAAAAGTAAGCCTTTATTTTATCTCCATAATTTCAATTGTATAAACCTAATTAATATAAGAAAATTTAATATTAATTTTTCTAAAAAGCTATAAATTCTTGCTCATAGCTTTTTTGTGCTAAATCATAATTACAAAATAAAGCTATTATTTTATAGCTATAATAGTTGTTAATATTTCATCTTCATGAGGCACTGATACTATTTTTGAAGTCACATCAAAATATTTTTTAATATTTTCTTCTGTGATTATGTTTTTTTGTTTCTCCTACTAAGTAATCATTTTTTCCTAAAAATAATGTTTTATCAGATATATTTAAAGCATTTTCAGGATTATGCGTATTAATGATACATGAAATGCCCTTTTTATCTACCAAATTTTTCATTAATTCTAATACATAAAGCTGATTTTTAAAATCTAAATGAGATTCGGGTTCGTCCAAAATCAATGCCTTAGGTTCAGCTACTAATGCTCTTGCAATGTATACTAATTGAAGCTGTCCTCCACTGAGCTGATTACAAGGAACATCTGCTAAATGTGATATTCCTATATCTTCTAAAGTATCTTCAATCTTTTTAATATCTGCTTTAGAAGGTACTGAGAACATTTTTACATATCTTGCTCTTCCCATAGATGTCATCTCTTTAACTGTATATGGAAAAGGGAGTCCTCTAGCCTGAGGTACATAACCAATTTCACAAAAGTCATTAATAGATGTAATTTTTCTACCATGTACAAAGGTTTCTCCTGACTTCCATTTTAATAAACCTGATATGCACTTTAATAAAGTTGTCTTCCCTACAGCATTTTGGCCTAAGATGGTCATTACACTTCCCTCTTCAAGAGAAAAATTTATATTATTTAATACTGATTTTCCTTTTATATACCAATAAGTTCCGTTTTTTACTTCTATAATCATTACCAATCACCTGTTACTTTCCTATTGCGCTTTAATAAATATCCAAAAAATGGAGCTCCTATTAAAGCAGTTAATATACCAATAGGTATTTCAACTGAAGTAGCTGTTCTTGCAACAATATCTACTATGGTTAAAAATATTGCACCAATGATTCCTGAAGCCGGCAATAAATTTTTATGATCCACTCCTACTATTCTTCTAGCTATATGAGGTATCACTAATCCAACCCATCCTATAACTCCAACTACCGTTACAGATGATGCAGTAATTATAGTAGCACAAATTATTGCAATTAACCTTATTTTCACTGGATTAACACCAAGAGAATTAGCCTCCTCATCTCTAAGGGAAAGTATATTAATTCTCCATCTCAATAGCAACAATATAATAATTCCTGCCATTATTGGAACTATAACTAATTTAATATCTTTAAAAGAGGTCTTTGCAAAGCTTCCCATTAGCCAATAGGTTATAGCTGGAAGTTTATCATATGGATCTGCAACATATTTTACCAAAGATATTAATGATGAAAAGATAGATGATACTACAATTCCAGATAGTACAAGTGACAATACAGTAACTTTATTTTTATTTTTCGCAAGCAAAAATATTAAAACAACACTTACTATACCAAAAGTAAATGCACTTAATGAAGTAAATGTAGAATTATTAAATATTAATATTCCTAAAGCTACGCCAAAACCAGCTCCACTACTAACTCCTAATACGTCCGGACTAACTAATGGATTTTTAAATAAACCTTGAAAAGTAGTTCCAGAAATAGCTAAACCCGCCCCAATGAGTAGACTAAGTATAGTTCTTGGGAGCCTTATCCGAAGAACTACTGATCTTTCAACTTCATACATATTTAAATTAACTTTAAAAATATGGCTATGCAATATTTCTAATACCACTTTAGGTGAAACAATATATCTTCCCATAAATAATGATACAAAAAATGTAATCATAAGCATGACTATCATTATAGACCATTTAATTTGTTTTTTCTTTTCTGTTCATATAATTTATTCATTATCAACTACCACTACTTTATATTTAATATTCTATTTATTTGATCTTCTTTTAAATTATAATTTAAAAATTTTGTATAGAAATCTTTTAATTCTTTTTTTATATCTAATTTATTAAATATTTCTGGCTGCTGAACAGTAGACATCCACTTAATCATAATTGGAGTCTCAGCGCAAGGAGCATCCCATCTATAAATACCCATTGGAGTCTTATATACCTTATTATTTTTTACTGCATCAATTTTACTCCAATCCTGTCCTTCAATCTTATTTTCTAAAATATCTTCTGGTTTGAAATCAGAAAAATTACTTAAATAGATTATTTCTGGATTCCATTCAATTATTTGCTCCATGGTTACATTTACCCATTGGCCTGGAGTATCTTTAGATACATTATTTCCTCCAGACATTTCTATAAAGGCATTATTAGCGGATTTACTTCCTGCAACTTTAAGTTCTTCATCTCTTAAGTACAATACTCTTGGCTTTTTACTTTGTTCATATTTATCTTTTACTGAAACAAAATATTCTTCTGTTTCCTTATGATATTCTATTAATTTTAATGCTTGATCTTGTTTATCTAATACATCCCCTATAACTTTTATTCCATTTTGAAGATCTTTAAGAGTTCCATATTTTAATGTAATACCAGGTATCCCAATATTTTTTAGCTGTTCAATTTCAGCTTCTTGGTAATCCCATATTATCATAGCATCAGGATTAAGCTTTTTTGCTTCTTCCATATGTATTGTGAAATCATTATCTACAAAATTAGTGCTTGCATTTTTAAGCTCTGGAGCCATATCATTTAAAATAGATTTTTCATAAGATTTTTGCGCTGAAGGGTGCATTCCACTAATTCTTTCCCCATTGCCATCAACTGCATAAATTATAGAAGCCCATGGAATTGGTACTGCTGCAATAGATTTAACCTCCGAAGGCATTTTAACTTCTTTACCTGTAGTATCTACAATAGTCTTAGTTCCATCTGTTTTTTCTTTTTTTGTTTGCTTAGTGCTTTCCTTTTCAGTAGGCTCATTATTTTTATTATTTGAACATCCCCCTATAATAAAAATTGATGATAACAGTACTGACATAACTATTAATTTTAAACTTTTTGTTTTTTTATTCATAAAAATTCCTCCTAAACTCTATTAATTTTTTAAGTATTTTTTAAAATAGTTGAACCCTTTTTCCCCAATGTATTTATAATCAATATGAGAAAATTCTCTTCCACTAAACCCTAAATAAGGTAGTGGAATAAACTTCACTTTATTTTCATATGGAATAAAATTTTGAAAAATAGGATCAGCTATAATAATATCTCCACTACTTATTTCCTCTAAAAGTTTCTTTTCTTCTTCAAAAAATTTCACTTCGGAATATCTATTATTTATATAAAAATTCTCAGAATTTGTCCCCTTCTTTATTGTTGATAAGATAGATATATTCTTCATTGCAAAATCTTCTTTAAGACATTTCTTTATGTCTGAAGAAGAGACTATATATATTGCGTCTACATATTTTTCTCTCATTGGAACAGAAAACCCACCACAAACAACATCACCTAGTACATCATATATAATTACATCCCAAGACTTATGAAGGATATTAAGATGTTCAAGTTCTTCCACCATAGTTATTATGCCTCTCCCTGCACAACCAACTCCAGCTTCAGGACCACCTGCTTCAACACAAGAAATCCCATTAAAGCCTATCTTTATAATATCTTCTTCCGCGATATTGTTTCCTTTCTCCTGAAGACTTTTAATAACAGATGGTATCTTTTTGCCTATTAAATTTCTACTAGAATCGCTTTTAGGATCACAGCCTATAAAAAGAACTTTAAGTCCAATACTAGAAAAAGTCGCTGCAACATTTGATGCTATTGTAGATTTTCCTATACCACCTTTTCCATAAAAGATTTATTTTTATTCATTTAAATTCCTCCTATAGAATATCTTTTAAAAATTTCCATATAAAAAAACCTCTCAATTCAAAAATCAAGAGGTTTCACTATTACTTGTGTAAAATAAGAAATATCTAAAACACCCTCTATCACTCGTAGAGTTCCGGTGAAAAAATAGGCAGGTCTTCTGACTCAAGTATCATCATCTTTTCTACCTTCCCAGTTTCCCAGTGGTTTATTTGAAAAGACTACACTCTTACAGCGGCGGGACCGTGTGGGATTTTCACCCAACTTCCCTTTTAATTAATGCAAGCAATTATCTGCACTAAACCTATTTCTTTATTATTCAATTTTGTTACGCTATTCCAATTATACAATAATATAGCAGTTAACACAAGTAGACAAAAAACTACATAAATATATATTTTAAAATATTTTTAAAGGTTTAAATGTATTTTTTATTTTCTAATATGTTTAAAGCTCTAAGGGACGGTTCATTTTTATTCCTAAAATTAAAAGCTTAATTTAGAATATAATTATGAACCGTCCCTTAAAATATTGATTACTTTATATAGCTACTGGGAATTCTCTTTTCACATATAGATTCAAGTGGGCATCCTTCACAATTAGGTGACTTTTTACAGTAACATTTAGCATGTTCTACAATAAGACCATGAAACTCGTTATATATGTATAAATCCTTTGGTATACTCTCCTCAATTTTAACTCTTAACTCATCATAATTTTTAGGTATATCATATCCAATTCTATATAATATACGCTTAGTATAAGTATCTACAATAAAAAAAGGAATATTTAAAGCATAAGTTAAAATTGAGTCAGCAGTCTCCCTTCCAACTCCTTTAATTTCTAATAATTCATCACGTAGGACTTGTCCATCTGTACCCTCTGTATTTTTAATATCATATGAGTATTTTTTAAACCATGAAGTAAGGGCCTTTAGTCTAATCGCCTTTTGATTATAGTATCCACTAGGTCGTATAATTTCTCCAAGTTCTTTATTTGAAACGGTTTCTATAAATTCTGGTGATAAGTTATCTCCTAAATTAGCTATTGCTTTCTCAACATTAGTCCATGATGTATTTTGTGTAAGTATTGCTCCAACCATCATCTCAAAAGCTGTCTTTGCAGGCCACCAACTTCTTTTTCCATAAGCCGTTAATAGTAAATTATAGATTTGTATTAATCCTTTCATCACTTTGCCTCCAATAATAACAATCGTTCTTTAATATCTATTCCTCCAATATATCCATTAAGCTTACCATTACTACCTACAACACGATGGCATGGGATAAAAATTGGTATTGGATTACGGTTGCATGCAAGCCCAACTGCACGTGCAGCTTTAGGCTTACCAACCTTTTCTGCTAATTCCTTATAAGTAAAAGTTTTTCCATAAGGGATTTCACATATCAATTGCCATACTTCTTGCATAAATTCTGTTCCAACAGAAGCTAAAGGTAATGAAAAAGTTTTAAGCTTTCCAGAAAGATATTTATTAAGTTGATATGATGCTTCTTTTAATATTTCTGTCTCATAAATATCTACTTCTTGTGGTAACCTTTTATCTTTAAAGTATACACCACATATCTCTCCCTTCTTTTCCTCTATTCCAATTCTTCCTATATCTGTATTATAAAAAAATAAAGGCATTATCTTATACTCACCTCATTTATATTATTTCTTTTTCTATATTCCTTTGGTGTATGTCCAACTTGTTCTTTAAAATATTTGTAGAAATTGGACAAACTTTTAAATCCAACTTCATAAGCTATTTCAAGAATGTCTAAATTAGTTTGTAATAATAATTCCATAGACTTATTAATTCTTATTTTAAAAATATATTCATTTGGTGTTAGACTATAATATTGCTTAAATAATCTCCTAAAATAACTTTCACTTATACCAATTTCTTGAGATATGAACTTTAAACTAAATTCACTATTATAATTTAACGCTAGCATATCTTTTGCCTTTTCAAGTAACATTTTATTAGGTTCATAAATATGTTCGTTTATATCTGGTCTACATATTTTACATGGTCTAAAACCTGCATTTCTAGCTTCATCTACACTATTGAAAAACAAAATGTTCTTTTTTAGTGGTGTCTTAGCTTTACAGGATGGTCTACAAAAAATACCTGTTGATTTAACAGCATAATAAAATAATCCATCATACTGCTTATTACAGTCTATTACAGCATTCCATTTTTCTGTAGTTGTAATCTTCTCCATACTAAACTCACCTCTAAAATCATATATTAATACAATTATATACGTATATTTTTAAGCTTTCTTCCTCATTTTTATTAACCTATTCTTACCAATAAATTAATCCTTTAAGTATAAGGGACGGTTCATTTTTATTCTTATATTTTAATCCTATTTAGAATATAATTATGAACCGTCCTTAGATAAAAAATAAAAATTCAATACTCTTGCTTATTTTAATTAATTACATATATTTAGACTTGTTATTATCTTAAATACTATCAAAATCCTATTATAGTATTTTAAGCTTGTCCTATTTCTCACAATTATAATAACGTAGTATATAAGAATAATTTTTTATATTTACATGCTATTTTCTGAAGATTAACTTCTACTAATTCATCTAACATAGTCTGATAAAATTTATCTTTAATTATTAGTTCTACTCCATATTGGCAAAGCATAGATATATTAGATTGTGTTATGTTCTCTAGTGTTTTGCATATTTCTTTTTGACTTTTACCACTAAACTGAGTTAAAAATACTACATATATAGCCTTTGCCTTTCTACTTTTTCTTCTATGTTTCAATTTTAACTCCATATGTCCAACTCCTGTTTTCTCACAAACAAAATTACTTATTTCCTTTTCCGAACAATTTCTAAGTAAAATAACTTTTTCACTTCTATATTCTGATCTATCATTTTCAAATTCTATTTCTTTAAGTTTTTCTTTTTCTATATTAAACATAGTTTTATAGTAGTTCTCTCTCGCTCTTCTTTTTCTCTTACCAAAGAAATTCATTATATATTCTTCATTACAAATATTAAATCTATTTTTTTTTAATCCTAGATACAATGATAGACTTGAATATGTGTACTCTTCTGGTTTTTCTTTGTATTCCTTTATATCTACTGGATTTCTATGTATATATTTAGAAACTTCTATTAAGTATGCATCACTATTTATGGGTTTGCTTTTATATCTATCTCTAAATACCGGTCCTTTATGCTTTTTACACTTTCTAAGATATCCTCCATATCTTAAGTTAAATTTTTTCATCATTTTACTTAGATCTCCACCATTAATGTCTATCAAAAAATGGGTATGGGTATCCATTAAGCAATAGGCATAAACTTTAAAATTTTCTTCAATCTGCAATTTCCTTAAGATTTGAAGCATTTTTTCTTTATCTTTATCATCATAAAATAAAGGTTTATCGGGAAAACTTCTAGTCATAACATGATATATTCCGCTTTCGCTTAATACTCTAGCTGTTCTAGCCACCTTAATTCCTCCAATTATCATAGTTTTTTTATAATTATTGCCATTCCTTAAAGCCTTAAACAAAATTTTCATATGATAATTAAAAAATTTAGATATTTTTAATGAACTGTCCCTTAGTCGAAACTTAGCTAAGTAGATGTTTTTTATTCTCTACTATTATGTGTTATTAAGTCTTCAGCATATGGAAAATAGTTAAGAAAGGATTCTACAATTTCATCATGCTTTGATATGAGCAAAACAAGTGATGAATCCCAAGGTACTATTTCTATTTCGGCAAGAGGATGTTGCATATTAATATTTTTAACCCAAAAATTAGGGTTTCCATCTGCATATGGCAAAGAGTATTTCAAAACATCATTTAAGGTAACATCCTTAGAAAAGGCAGAAAAAACTCCCCATATAAATTGTATTTCATTTTTATATACAATTCTCCATAAATCCCTTCCAGAAATCCAAACATACTCCTTATTATAAGGTATCATTTCATCTGAATAATCATTGCATTCATAATTTGTAATAAGCCAATTATAATTCAATTGCATATTATTAAATGCTAAAAAAATTTCATCTATATAAGTACATTCCCCAAGTATTGCACCTCTTATTTGAATCTCCTCCTATTCAGAAATATACAACAGCTATGTTGACTTCTACAGTTGTGACACCAAAATATACTATCAATATTAAAATGAGAGCTCATTTTTACTCTTATATAAAATATTATAATATAATTATGAACCGTCCCTTAGTATAAATCCTTTATAAGTCCAATAAATTTTTCTGCTGCGGTGGATATAGGAATACCTTTTTTAGTTACTATTCCTAGATTTCTTTCAGGAATTTTTTCTTTAACAGGCACTTCATATAATTGTTTTTCCTCTAGCTCATTTTGAATGTAATCCTTTATAGCACAAGAAACACCTAAGCCTCTTCTTGCAAATTCAATCAATAATTCCATATTGCTTAACTCTATCTCTGGTGATGCAACTAAAGAATTTGAGCTAAAATATTTATCAATATAGTCTCTTGAATTACCTCCACTTTCTAGCAAAATAATAGGGTAATTATTCGTAAGCTCCTTTAAAGTTATTTGCTTTTTACAAATATGCTTATATTTTTCACCTACCACGAAACAATCTTGTGTTTTAAATGTTTTTATAATATTAAGTAAATCTTTCTTATTAATATTCATATTTATAATTCCAATATCTATTTCTCCTGACTCTAACAATTCAACTATTTTATTTGTAGACTTATCTGTAATATAAATTTTTATATTAGGAAATTCTTTCTTATACTTTTCAAGATAATTCATTAAGTAATATTTACATACTGTACTGCAGACTGCTATTCTTAATTGACCTAAATTAAGATTTTTAAGCTCTATAAATTTTCTTTCTGCTGTCTGCATAAACCCATAGCCCTGCTCTATATATTTGAATAAAACTTCACCCTCTATTGTAAGAGAAACGCCTTTTGGAGTTCTGTAAAATACTTGTCCTCCTAATTTTTCTTCTAGCAATTTTATAGAATGGCTAACAGCTGGCTGAGACGTAAAAAGTTCTCTTGCTGCCTTAGATATACTACCTAATTTAGCTGTGATATAAAAAATTCTATAAAGTTCGAGATTAATATACATATAAATTTTTAGTATACCTCCTATATTAAATATCAATTTTATTTATATCTATAAACTAATTATAATTAATTTATGAAATTAATCAAATAATAAAGATATGGAGGTTATACTGTGATATTTATATATTACTTTCTAGCGCTAATATCAGGTTTTGCCTTAACATTACAGGTGGGTATAAATGGAGAACTTCGCTCAAAAATAGGAAGTCCTATACTTTCATCTCTTATTAGCTTTGCGGTAGGAACTATAGTACTTACTATAACATTCTTCTTTACTATATTAAGTGGCTCCAGTTCAGCACAAAATTTTATTAATATTAAAAATACAAGTTGGTGGATGTTTACAGGAGGATTATTAGGAGCATTTTATATTTTTACTACCATATTTACTTCTCCTAAAATTGGATTTGCTAATATGTTTAGTCTTGTTATATGTGGTCAAATAATTCTTGCTGTTATATTTGACCATTTTGGATTGCTTGGTAATCAAATTCATACAATAAATTCATTAAGAGTTTTAGGAATTATTTTATTAATTTTGGGAGTTTATATTATTCAAACCCATTAATTAAAATCAATATTTAAATCTTAACAAATAACCTATGAGCAATAGTTAAGATAATTTTTAACATTATAATTTATAACTAAAAATATTGGAGGTAATATCAATGAAAAGAATATGTGTTTATTCTGGTTCTAACTTAGGTTCACGCCCTGAATACAAAGAAAGTGCTAGATTATTAGGGAAAATATTAGTAGAAAATGAAATTGAATTAGTATACGGTGGTTCAAAAATAGGACTTATGGGTGAAGTATCAAGCGAAGTTTTAGAAAATAATGGAAAAGTCATAGGCGTTATGCCTAAAGCTCTTTTTTCTGGCGAAATAGTTCATCGAAATTTAACCGAACTTATTGAAGTTGAAAATATGCATCAAAGAAAACAAACTATGTCTGATCTTTCTGATGGTTTTATAGCTCTTCCAGGTGGTCTTGGCACCTTCGAAGAATTTTTTGAAATACTAAGTTGGGCCCAACTTGGTATTCATAAAAAGCCTATTGGTATATTAAATATTTCAAATTTCTTTGATCCTCTTTTAAATATGCTTGAAAAGACCTATAATGAAGGCTTTATGAATAAGTCAAATATGGAGCTTATTTTAGTTTCAGATAATCCTAAATCATTAATAGATAAGATGAAAACTTATACTCCACCTACAATGGAAAATAAATGGTATCAATTATGTCCTAAGTAATATTATAAATTTAAATTAAAGGGACGGTTCATTTTTATTCTTATAAAATAATATAATTTATAGAATATATTATGAACCGTCCCTATTAAGGGAAGTTAGTTAACAATTTATATACATATTTCTTTTATCTACAAATAATCTGAACGTTTCACTTTTAAGCTAATACTGGATTAATTCCACCATTATTTTTTATACCATCTATTGATTCATTAATTTCATTTTTGCAATCTGTATAACCTTCTTTTACTGCCTGCGTCACTTCGTTAACGCCTTTGCTAACTGTATCTTTAATATCAGATGCAGACTGTTTTAAAGTATTAGATATACTTATACTTGCCTCTTTTACTTCAGTTGCTATAGTTTTTGCAGTAGAAATTACTTCTTTGCTAACTGATACTATGTCTTTTTTAATTGTATTAATAGTAGACATTGAATCTTTAATAGTATTTACAGTATTTTTGTAATTTTCTTCAATATCTTTATAAGCTGTTGAAATAGTATTTGGTATTCTCTTAACAGGCTCTTTTACAGAATCTATTCCAGTCTTTATAATACCTACAGTTTCTACTGCTTTTTTTATAATTCCACTATTAGGATCACTTGTTACAGCTTTTATACTAGCTACTGCAAGTCCAACTTTACCTGCTATATTAGCAACGTCTTCACTTACAGATACTGCTGTTTTTATGGTTGTATTAATAATAGCTGTAACAGAATTTTTAACTTCTTCAACTGCTTGTTTTAATCCCGACGCAGTAGTTGTAACTTGTTTAACGGTACTAGCTATTTGTGAAGCAGTTTTTGTTATTTTATTAGTTACTGATTCAGAAACCTTTTTTATATTTTCACTTACTGCATTTGATGTTTCTCTAACAATTTTTGAAACTGAAGTTACTGTGTTTTTAACACTTTCACTTATAGACACTGCTGTTTTCTTAACATTATTTGCTATTGATGTTGTTACATTTTTTACAGTATTTGTAGCTACAGAAAGTGATTCTGACATTGATTTAAAGAATTTACCTACAGAACTTTTAGTTGTTTTTTTCTCTGTAGACATAATTTCCGTAGTATTACTAAAGTCTTTAATAACTGATGTTTTATAATCATTATCAGCTACTTTTACATTAGTACTTTCTATATTTGTTTTGCAATCACTATTGTCCATTTTCTTAATTGTTGATTTACATGTGTTCCTATTATTAATAAGAGCTAAATTTTGATTAGGATTATTAGTTATATGAGAAGATTTCATCATTTTCTTCACTCCTTTACTTATTTTTGTTTATTTAAACACATTATTTTAATGTATTTATAACTTTAATTTTACATTTTAACTCTTTAACCATTAGTGTCAGTATAATATTACAGATAACTCACTCTATACTAAATTTAACTAGTAGGTTAGTTGACCTTGTGATGAATATGAATTTGCCTCTAATAAATTAAATTTATCTTCTAAAATAAACTCTCCATCTATGAATAATTTCATTGTCCAAGTTCCATGAGGATACTTACGTGTATCATCTTCTAAATCCATCCAAAACCACATCATTATTGGCTCTTTACTTTCTTGTGATGTAAATAAGTTATTTTCTGTAGTTTGAAATAATTCCCCTTTTGGTGTATACCATGCTGTTGTTACGGCGTGTAATCCTGTGACATTAGTAAATTGGAATCTTGTCACTATTTTTTTATCTAGTATCATATTAAAATTTTTCTTATTAGCAACAAATTCCTCTTCATGAATGTTAGAAGTTATATTGTATTTCTCTATATGGGTTGTGTACTGAGTATTGTTATAAAGTCGTTGATCTTGTTCATTAATCATAATTACTGACCAAAGTTCCTCATTATCATCTGGTAAATATACATTAGCTATTGGATCATTAAGTTTTAATTCTCCATTAATAAGAAATTTATAATAATGTTCACCTGGTGGAAGAACACATTTAAAACTCCATTTATTATTTTCCTTTAACATCTGTCCTTTAAGAGGATCATAATTATTAAAATTTCCTATTACAGATATTGTACTAATAGCTAAATATTCCTTTTCCTCATATTCAAAAATTATTTCCATAATACCCTCCTAAATAAATTTCATTAGTTAGATTTAGAGTTTATACGTAAATATAAAAGTTTTTAAAATTGGACTTTTTTATCATAAATTATAATCTAGTATTAACTAATATAAAATGGTTTTTTATATTGTTTATCCAGGAAAAGAGTAACCTTTATACTAAATATTTCGATGTTTGCAGTTACAACTTTAAACCTTTCAGTAAATATATAGAAATAAATTATTTATGTAAGCAACTTATTTCTTTTAAACAATAAAAAATTCACCACAAATTTGTAGTGAATTTTTTATTTAAGCTTATTATTCTAACATTATTTTATATTATGTTTCTATACTGACTATAGTCTAGCTATATTGAGTAACTGTAATTAAAACTTATTTGATTAATATTATTTTCATATAACTTTTTTTATACTACATATTCATTATTTTTTTGATTACTAATATCTTGAGCAGTGATATTTTTATGAGTATACTGTGTTTTGTCGTTTACATTAAGTTTTCCAATGGAAATTGCTTTCTTTGAACACCATTGAGCACAGGCAAAACAATTTTCACAGTGGCTTCCTATGATAAAATTATCTCCTTCTTTATAGATATTAGAAAGCGGACAAACTTTTTCACAAATTCCACATTTTACACACTTTGATTTATCTATAGCCTTATTATCAATTTTATAAATAAAATTAAATCCTTTTTTTAGCACTTTGCTCATGACCAAATTCTTAATCCTTTCTTTGAGCTCATTTGAGTTATCAACTCTTTCTTTTACAGCTAATGTAATGCTATTTATATAATCTTCTTCATTTTTAAGAAATTCTATTTTCTTTTCTTCTTTTGTAGGTAAAGCTATACTATTATCTGGAAGAATAGCTGTAAAGCCATAGGATAGCTTTAAACCTTTTTGTTCAAGAATTTTTTTTGTAGTATTAAAAGCTATGCCTTCCATACCACCACAGGTAACCACCTGAAAAATATAACTTTCCTTTGAGAATTTGACTTTTTCTAAGAATTCTCTTACAATATTAGGAATATCCATGTAGTAAATAGGCACTACTATACCTATGACCTCGTCATTAAATTCCTCAATATCCATTGCTTTTACTATAGGCATTAACTTTCCATCCAATTTCTCTGCAATTTTCCTCGCCATGTTTAATGAGTTTCCAGTACCTGAAAAATAAAAAATTGTCGCCATAATAATCCTCCTAAATGGTATAGTGTGCACATATGCACATATGTAACAAAAAAATTACCCACTGAAGTTCTATGGGTTACAATGTTCTATTAACAACCTAATTTTTTCAGTGGTTAATTTAAACTTATTTAAAAGCTCTAAAGCATTTAAATTATAAATTGTCCTTCTCTCCTCTTTTCTCATAGTAAGTAAATTCAACTTGTATATTTGATTTAAATGTCTAGATATTACTGAACGATCTTGAACAAAATTGCCAGCAATAGTGCTTATGTCACTTTCTCCATTAATAGCTAAATATTTGATTATCTTACACCTAATAGGTTCTGATAATACTTTAAACAGTTCATTATCAAAGATTTCTTCAATGTCTTTTATACAATCCGTATTACATTTTAAATTTTCATTATTCATCATGTTCTTATTATATATGCATTAAGATGCACAAGTCAATAATATTTTTATTTAAAATATTATTATACTAACTCCGCTGTATTCTCATGGTATAATAGTAATGTATATTTTAGGAAGTACATATCTTTAAGTTTAGTAGTATTAAATTTGATACTATTAGCAATCTGCCATAGATAGGGGTGTTTATTATGGTTAAAATAAAAAATAAAGAATATCAATGTTCAATGGAATTAACAATTGATTTAATCGGCGGAAAGTGGAAATCATTAATTTTATGGCATTTATCAAAAGAAACATTAAGATTTAGTGAACTTAAAAGGCTTTTGCCTAAAGTTACACAAAAAATGTTAACGCAACAATTAAGAGACTTAGAAAATGATGGTTTTATAATAAGAAAAGTATATGCACAAGTTCCTCCTAAAGTAGAATATTCTCTTTCTGATTTAGGAAAAAGTGTAGTACCAATATTACAGTTAATGTGCGATTGGGCAAATGAGTATATTGACCACTTATGTGAAAACGTTAAAGATGACAAATCCCCACAGTAATTAGCGGGGATTTCAAACTTTTTTAAAGATTAAATATACATCTATTTCCCGCCGTTCTAAAGCATTTATTGCAAGATATACATTTGGGCATTTTATTAATATCCTCTTGCCAAATATTCGCTAATTCTGGTTGCCTAATTAAAGGGCGAGAAAGTGTAAAATATTCAATTTTAGTTTTATTTAATATTTCATTCACAATAGCAGACGTTCTATTTAATCCCACAAGAATAATTGGAACTTCAACCTCTTCAGCAATTTTGGTAGCATAATCTCTAAATATAGATTCAGTATATGGTGAAAGCTTTTTATTGATTTCACCACTGATTTCAATTCCATCTATCCCCTTCTTTGAAAGTTGAATACATGTATATTTACAGGCTTCAAAGGTCTCTTCATAATTTATTGAATCAATACAGTTTATTTTAACAAAGTTAATTCTATAGGCTTCAACATTTGCTCATCCTTACCAGCATAATTAGCTTGAAGAATTATTCTACAATCATGACTATGAACTATATCAGTCAACTTTTTATAATCCTTAATAAATCTATCGTTGTTAATTCCCATATGACCACTTAAAGTTTTTGTATCTTCAGTCACATACGCAGTTCCAGTAATAATAAGCCCAATTCCACCTTTAGCTAAATCTTTATATACTTTGATTAATTCATCATTTAATTTTCCACTTTCATCAACCATGTTTTCCCAAGTTACTGAACGGATAATTCTATTTTTAATTTTCATTTTATTAATCATGGTTTCATCAAATAAGGTTTTCAATATAATTGCTCACTCCTATATTGAGATTTAGCTATATTATTTATAAACAACAATATCTTCTATAGGCTTTCTTACCTTTTTAAAGGTTGTTTCCTTAGCATATCCTATAGGTGTAAATGCTATAGGTTCCCACGAAGGATTAAGCTCTAATATATCTCTTGCAGCTTGGGATTCAAATGCACCAATCCAGCAAGTTCCAAGTCCTAAGTCCGTAGCTGCTAATATTATATGATCCATTACAATAGCAGCATCTACGTCACTATAACTTTTTCCATCTCTTCTTGACCAACATTTTTTAGGAATTGAACAAACACCAAGAATTAATGGAGCCTCAACAAACCAATCTGTTTTATATATTTTTTTCAATTCTTCTTCTCTTCCTTTGGTAGATATAACAATAACTTTAAATGCCTGCCAATTCACAGCAGTAGGTGCTAATCTTGCAGCTTCTAAGATCATTTCTAACTTTTCCTGTTCAATCTCATTAGATTTATAAGATCTTACACTGTGTCTTTTTTTAATAACTTCAAAATATTCCATTATATAAACCTCCCATTATAAGTATCCTTATATAACTAGATTAACAGTTATGTATTTTTTATCAAGTAGACACTATTATGTAATATAGTACCTATTTGGATACTACAAATACTACCATTTAGTCACACTTTTAATATATAAGGGACGGTTCATTTTTATTCTTATAAAATATTATAATATCATTTAGAATATAATTATGAACCGTCCCTTATATAATTTTTTTAACTAAAAAAGTCTTCTCTACTTCTTTAATTTTCTTTAATAATACTTCTTTAAAAATTATTTTTGACTTTGTACCACATTATCAATAAGCTGTAAATCATTTTCTTTTATTACATTGATCAATAAATTAGAATATATATTATTTCCATTCTCATCTTGCTTAGTACTGTATCCAGCATTCTCAAGCGCTTGAGCTTGTCCAATATATTGAGTAGCCTCAAAAAGTCCGTTTTTCTTATATCTATCATTTTCAACAAGAAACTTGCCATAGTCATCTAAAGAATCTGTTTTATTTTTGTATCGTCTAAATTTATCTTGTATAACATCATTATAATATTCTGATGTAGTCATACTTACGCTTTCCCCCTTCCAGCTGCTATCAGCTTTTATTCCAAATAAGTTATTTGCTTTAACACTTAAATCTGATTTTCCCCAACCAGACTCTAATATAGCTTGACCTATTGTTATAGAAGGAAGAATTCCGTGCTTATTATATAATTCAATGGCTTTAGGAGAAAGTTCCTCAATAAAAGCCCTATATGGAGAATCTTTTCTTAAATTATCACTTGCTAGTCCTATAAGTTCTAACTCAGCTAAATATTTGTGTACTTTTTCTTTTTCTTTTTCATTGAAAGATAACTTATTTAATATATCTTCTAAATTTATAAGTTTATAGGCATCTTTTTTGCTACTTGTACCATCTTTCTCTAAAAAATTTTCACCTAATTCTTTTAAATTTTCAGTATTAGCTTTTGAAAAATCTTTTTTATATCTAACTCCATCAATAGCAGCTAAGTATTTCCAGTTAACTTGAAGTTTTCCCTTGCTCACATCATCAGCTGCATTTATATAAAGATTTATTTCTGAATCGCTTAAAGCAATATTATCTTCTTTAATAAAATAATTTATTGATATATATGAAATACATATAAGCAAACCTAAAAAAAATATTTTTCCAAACATGTTAGTTTTCTTTCTTCTTTTTCGTCTACCTATATTTATCGTATTAATTATTCTGCTTCTTTGCCTTACTATGTTATCCCACATACAAATCCTCCATACTGTTATCTTCATAAGTTATTAATTCTAATAAACTCAATTATTTAATTACATCTATTAGCTCTAAATGTTAAATATATAGACCATAAAAGCATCTCAAAACTTTGTTAAGCCTTAGAAATCATTTAAAGTATTTTTTCTATATATTAATATTAACGACCTATTTATCATTTACAAATACTATAACATATTTTTTAAAATTTGGTGAAGATAATACTTTTTGTTATTTTGAATACTTCTCAATACTTTTTCTCCTTAGCCTTTTCATAGTTTAACTATTCAATATATATAACATATTATTTTTTTGTAATGAAGTTGTAAATTTTTTTCAGAATAAATAATAAATTGATTATAATTATGAACCGTCCCTTATATAAATATAGTTTAATTTCATATATATATATCCCCCAAAAAAGAACCGATGTTTATCGATTCTCTTTATTTTATAAATAGAACTAATTCATATTTTATATGTTATATTCATATTCAATTATTTATTTTAACTGGTTAATAAATCCATATATGTTTTTATAAGCTTTTCACACAATTATATCAACAATAGCATCATTGTTAATCAAATTTTCAACTCTTATTATACTAAAAAATGTTATACATAAAGATATTATCTTCATTGCATTTAAAGCCATGCTTTTCATAAAATTTACGAGCTGGAACATCTTTTTTTGTAATCAGTACAATACAGTGAATACTTTTTGATGCCAGATATTCTTTAATATAGCTCATTAATTTTGACCCTACACCATCATTTTGTAAATTATTATCTATATAATATTCATCTATATAATATTCTTTACCCTCATACCAACTTCTTGTATGTCCAAAACAAGCACCTACTATGCTATCATTTTCCCTAATCACAAATCCAATAAACACAGGATTATCCATAAATTCTTTTAAATAATTAGTAGCATGTTCTATTGACTTCCACTTGTCAAACCATGGTTTACTACTAAAAACTTTCACCATAAGATTGGTACATTCTTTAAGTTCATATCTATCCATAATACTTGCTTCTAACTTAAAATTCATATTATTCATCCTTTCACTAACTATAGATTTCTTTTTCTATAATCTTTATTCTATTAACTACTAATTTTATTCTAACTAGATATTATGAAAAAATCACTTTATAGAGGTAACATTAATTAATTTGTATTATTTATGAATTCAATGTTAATCGCTAGTAAATACTAGTAAAGAATGTGAGTTATTTAAGTTACAATAAGGAGGAATTCAATATGCCAAAGCAAATGAAAACCATGGATGGAAATCAAGCTGCTGCTGAAGCTTCTTATGCTTTTACTGAAGTTGCAGCTATTTATCCAATAACACCTTCTACTCCCATGGCTGAAGGAGTAGATGAGTGGTCTGCTCATGGTAAGAAAAATATCTTTGGGCAACCAGTTAAGATTGTTGAAATGCAATCAGAAGCTGGTGCTGCCGGTGCTGTTCACGGCTCTTTAGTGGCTGGTGCACTAACAACTACATATACTGCATCTCAAGGATTACTTTTAATGGTTCCTAATATGTATAAAATTGCAGGAGAATTATTGCCTGGAGTATTTCATGTAAGTGCTCGTGCAATTGCTACTCATGCTCTATCAATTTTTGGAGATCATCAAGATGTTATGGCTACAAGACAAACAGGATTTGCTCTTTTAGCTTCATCAAATGTTCAAGAAGTTATGGATTTAGCTAATGTTGCTCATTTATCCGCTATTAAAGCAAGAATACCTTTCTTACACTTCTTTGATGGTTTTAGAACATCTCATGAATATCAAAAGATTGAAGTTATAGATTATGATGATATTGCAAAAATTGTGGACTATGACGCAATACAAAGTTTTAGAGATAGTTCTTTAAATCCTGAGCATCCTTCAGTTAAAGGAACAGCTCAAAATCCTGATATCTACTTTCAACAAAGAGAAGCTGCAAACAAATTTTATGATGCAACTCCTGATATAGTAGAGAACTATATGAGAGAAATTGAAAAAATCACTGGAAGAATATATCACCCTTTCAATTACTATGGAGACCCTAATGCAGAGCATATAATTATTGCAATGGGTTCTGTTTGCGATACTATAGAAGAAACTGTAGATTATTTAATGAAAAAAGGTGAAAAAGTAGGTGTTCTTAAGGTACATCTATATAGACCATTTTCTCCTGATTATTTCTTTAAAGTTCTTCCTAAATCAGTTAAAAAAATTGCTGTGCTAGATCGTACTAAAGAACCTGGCTCTGTAGGTGAGCCATTATATTTAGATATATTAAAAGTATTTTATAATCATCCAAATAAACCTATTATAGTTGGTGGAAGATATGGTTTAGCTTCTAAAGACACCAGACCGTCACAGATTTTAGCTGTATTTAATAATCTTAAAAATGCTGAATCAAAAGATAGATTTACTATAGGAATTGTAGATGATGTTACTAATACTTCTTTACCTGAAGAAGATATAATTGAAACTACCCCTGAAGGAACTATAAGATGTAAATTTTATGGCTTAGGGTCTGATGGAACAGTTGGTGCTAATAAGACTGCAATTAAAATTATTGGTGATAATACAGATCTCTATTCACAAGCTTATTTCTCATATGATAGTAAAAAATCTGGTGGAAGTACTGTATCTCACTTAAGATTTGGTAGTAAACCAATAAAATCCCCATATCTAGTCTATGAGGCAGACTATGTGGCTTGTCATAATAAATCTTTCTTATACAACATAGATGTATTAAAAGGTTTAAAGAAAAATGGAACTTTTGTATTAAACTGTCCTTGGAATGAAAATGAATTAGATGATAAGCTTCCTGCTTCAGTAAAAAAGTACATTGTAGAAAACAACATCCAATTTTATATAATTGATGCTATCTCTATAGCACAAGAATTAGGATTAGGCTCTAGAATTAATATGATAATGCAATCTGCATTCTTTAAATTGGCTAATATTATACCTATAGAACAAGCACTAGAATATTTAAAAGAATCTGTTGAAAGTGTTTATGGTAAAAAAGGTCAAGATATAGTAGAAGCAAATAAAGCAGCTATTAATAGTGGTGTAACAGCAATTCATAAAGTCAATGTTCCTACAAATTGGGTAAACTCAGAGGATACAAATATAGCTAAAAAAGAAGTACCTGAATTTATTGAAAAGATTGAAAGACCTATGGCAAGACATGAAGGTGATGAACTTCCTGTCAGTGCCTTTAATGGTATGGAAGATGGGTCTTATCCTCCAGGTGTAACAGCTTATGAAAAACGTGGTATTGCTGTTATGATTCCTGAATGGCAAATTGATAAATGTATTCAATGTAATCAATGCTCTTACGTTTGTCCTCATTCTGTAATAAGAGCTTGTTTACTAAACAATGAAGAAAAAGAAAAAGCACCAGATACCTTTGTAACTAAAAAACCACTAGGTAAAGGCTTTGAAGATTTACACTATCGTATTCAAATAAGCCCACTTGATTGTACTGGCTGCAGTAACTGTGCAGATATATGTCCTGCTCCAGGTAAAGCTTTAATAATGAAACCTGCAGAAGAACAAATTAAAGAACAAAGTGAAAACTTTGAATTTGCTATTAATAATATTACTACTAAAGAGGGTTTAATGAGTTTACACACATTAAAAGGAAGTCAATTTGCAAAACCATTATTAGAATTCCATGGTGCTTGTCCTGGCTGTGGCGAAACACCTTACATAAAACTATTAACTCAGCTTTACGGAGATAGAATGATGATTGCTAATGCCACAGGTTGTTCTTCTATTTGGGGAGCTAGTGCACCATCTATGGCTTATACTACAAACGCTCTTGGCAAAGGACCTTCTTGGGGTAATTCATTATTTGAAGACAATGCTGAATATGGATATGGAATGTTCCTAGCTGTTAAACAAATGAGAGAAAAGTTGGCTGATTTAATGAAAGAAGCATTAACAATGGAAATTAACGCTGAACTGAAGGAAGCCTTTAAGGAATGGTTAGAAGGAATTGATGATGCTGATATTTCAAAAGCAGCTACTGCAAAAATATTAAAAGCTATAAATAAAGAAAATTATAATGAAGTTAATGTTTTAAAAGAAATAATGGATAAAAAAGACTACCTAATTAAAAAATCTCACTGGTTAATTGGTGGAGATGGCTGGGCATATGATATAGGATATGGCGGATTAGATCATGTGTTGTCTTTAGGTGGTGACGTAAATATATTTGTAATGGATACAGAAATATATTCAAATACTGGAGGACAGTCCTCAAAAGCAACTCCTACTAGTGCAGTAGCTAAGTTTGCTGCAGCAGGCAAAAGATTAAGAAAGAAAGACCTTGGATTAATGGCTATGACTTATGGCGATGTTTATGTAACTCAAATATCTATGGGTGCCAATATGAATCATACTATTAAAGCTATTACGGAAGCTGAAGCTCATAAAGGTCCATCATTAATTATTGCTTATGCACCTTGTATAAGCCATGGAATTAAAACTGGAATGGGAACTAGTATAGCAGAAGAAAGAAAAGCAGTAGAATCGGGATATTGGCATCTATACAGATATAATCCTTTGCTAAAAAATGAAGGTAAGAATCCATTTATATTAGATTCTAAAGAGCCTAAAGAATCCTATAGAGACTTTATCACTGGAGAAATACGTTACTCTTCTTTAATGAAGACTTTCCCTGATAGTGCTGAAGAAATGTTTAAACTATCAGAAGCTCATGCTCGTGAAAGATATGATATCTATAGAAGATTAGCAGAAATGCAATATTAAAAACTTAGAATTTTAAAAAAGTCTAACCTTGTGTCCTGCGACCCAAAAGTTAGACTTTTTTATTACTTCGCTATAAGTTAATTTTTATTTTAAAGTAATTATTTTATTTATTTCTCATTTCCATCTACATATTCTTTAGCATTTTTTACACTTCTTTCGCTAGGTACAGTAACTCTAGAAACTGGTTTAGTTTTATGAATATTAGCCCAAGCAGCTGTTTCATGTTTTTCAATAGGTAATTCCATAAAACTATCCTTAATTTTATCTTTTTCCACAATAATACCTCCTCTCCTAAATAATATCCTCAACATTAGAAATGTATTGTTATATAGAACTTCATATTTTATTTATGTTGCTTTTAATGAATTTTTTTCTTTATTCATAAAAAGGAAATAAAAATGCTAAGTCACAATATCATTGGACGTTTTTATAGTTTAATTCATATAAACATCTACAACCTCAGCCACATAATCATCCATCCCTGTTCTGGCTAAAACCACAATAGATTCTTTATTTTCACCAATTTGTATACTATAGGCTTCTGCATCAATATTATCTAGCTCTTCATTTCTATTTATAGTTATTTCTTTTTTATCTGCCACTCCATAATCCTCAAGTATTCCAGTAACTCTATTTTCCACATCACCTGTTGGACATTGAAGTATCTTTATTCTCTCAATGGCATCTTTAAGCTTTTCCATATAACTGTCCTCCCCAAATATTTTTTCTTTTTTATTATTTCCTTTTAGCTACTTTTAATTCTATTGCTAACTCTACTTTTTTACTCTAGTACATTTTTTATATGAAACTAAAAAACACTTTTTTTAAGATTATTAGCATTATAACTATTATCTTGAAATTCTTTTATAACTTTTACCTAAAAAAAGCGACTGGCTTTAACCAATCGCTTTTTCTTTTATATTGCAAATACTATTCTTTCATACCTGTATAAACAAGAATCGCATCTCTTAAAAATGCTGCAGTTCCTGGCTGATCTTTATCGTAATATAACCTAAATCTTTCATCATCAACGTACATTTGTGCAAGACCTGCATGTGCCTCTTTAGTATAATGATCCCAAGAATAATTTAGCCATTGACGATGCAAATCCGCTGCTTTTTGTGCAAGCTCACCTGCTGGATCGCCAGTTGCAAAGGCTGCTTTCAGTGTATCAATTACAGTTTCACCTAGTTCTTCCAACTGTTTATATTGCTCCTCAGTCATGCCTTTGATCATTTTATTGGATTTATCAATTACATCATTCCCATATTTTTTTCGAATTTCTTTACCATACTTTTTCTCATTATCATCAATCATTTTTTGTTTAAAACCTTCAAATTTTTCTTGATCACTCATTTTGATCCTCCCTTCTGTTAAGCTTATGGTTTTATCCACATTAGCTATTAACAAATCTAACTGTTTTCTTTTTTCTAGGAGTTTTTCCCGGTGTTCTCTAAGTGCAGCTACTCCATCAAAGGAAGGTGAAGTGATTATATTTTTTATACTGTCTAAGCTTACACCTAATTCTCTATAAAACAGTATTTGTTGTAATCTATCAACTTCTTCTTTACCATAAATTCTATATCCTGATGAATTAATTCTTGCCGGCTTAAGAATTCCTATTTCATCATAATACCTAAGCGTTCTAGTACTAACACCTGCTAACCTACCTAGTTTTTGCACTGTATATTCCATACCTTCACCTCCTCACAACACTACTTTACACCCTTACGCAACGTTAATGTCAATAATTATTTTAAATCTTTTTACTTTTTATAGATTATAAAATACTCTTAAAAACATCTAATAAATAAAAAGGTTGTTATTCTTAATTTAGAGAATAATAACCTTTTTATTCTAATTTACTTATTAAAAAACCTTATTAAATCAATGCTGCTTGTATTTTTTAAGATTAAGAAATACAAGTAATTTTTAACTAAGCTTATAATAAAGAGTTGATAAAGATATTCCTAAGCACTTTGCTGCTTCCTTTTTACCATCAACAGTATCACCAAAATACTCAATTGCCTTAATGATTTCTTCTCTTTCAAACTTTTTAATTTTATCAGGAAGATTACAAATTCTTAGCTCTATTTCCTCTGAGTTTTCAATAATATCCTTTGGTAAATTCTCTTCTCTTATAACCCCATCTTTAGCAATTATAGATGTAAATTCAAGAATATTTTTCATTTCTCTTATATTACCAGGCCAATTATAATTATAAAGTAAATCTTTTACCTTATCCGTTAAGGATATTTTTCTTTTAAGCTTATTACTTAATTTTTGTAAATAAGAATCCAATAAGTATGGTATATCCTCTCGTCTTTGTCTCAAGGGTACTATATGAATAGGGAAAGCTGCAATTCTATAATATAGATCTTTTCTAAACTTGCCCTCTTCAGTATATTTCATTAAATCTACATCACAAGTACAAATTATTCTAATATCTATATCAACTTCCTTAATTCCTCCAACTCTCCTAATAGTGCCCTCTTGTAATACCCGTAATAATTTTGTTTGTAACGAATAGTCCATTTCATGTATGTTATCTAGAAATATAGTTCCTTGATTTGCCCTTTCAAACAAGCCAATCTTTCTACCTTTTTTACCCTCAGTAAAAACTCCATCTTCATATCCAAATAATTCACCTTCTAACATTGTAGGTGTCAAAGTTGAGCAATTTACAGCTATAAAAGGGTATTTACTTCTTTCACTCTCATTATGTATAGATTGTGCATATACTTCCTTACCACTTCCACATTCACCTTCAATAAGCACAGGAACATCTGAATGTGCAATTTTTTGCGCTATATTTTTAGTAAGCATTGAAGCATCATTTATAGCAATAATATTTTCAAAAGTATATTTAGCTCCATTTGTACAATGAATCTTTTCCATTAAATACTTATTTTCTCTTTCTAACTCTTTAATTTTTTTGTTTAAATAAATATCACTATTTAAAAATATAACTATAAATATACCTTCAATTGCTTTTTTATCTGAATTAATAGGAAAGATGCTACAGAAATATTCTTCATTACTCTCTTCACATAAAACTCCTATTTTAGGTACTCCTGTTTCTATTACATCTTGTATCACCGGCTCTGGGCAAATATTCCTTATAGGTAATCTTTTAGCATCATCAAGATTTTTACCTAATAATCTGGAATAAACTTTATTAAAAAATAATACATTTTCATCTTTATCTATAATTAATATTCCTTCACTTAAAGAATTAAATATTTTCTTCATCCATTCTGTAATTTTCATTGGTATCTCCTTTTTAATACAATAATATAGCATTAAACATATATTCACATTTTCACATGAATAAAAATAATTACTTAATGTATTAATTATTAATTTATTGTTGATATTCAGTAATAGAACCAAACACATCCTTTCTGATTATTTGTTTAAACTATGATTAGCTTTTATAGAATTTAGTGTTTGGTTCATTATATTTTTGATTATTTATAAAGTAGTGTAATTTTAAGACATACTTTATTAAAATTAATATTAGCTACCTTTGTCTAATTTTCTTTTCTTTTAAATATGAATCCAATTCCTATAAGAATTGATATACTTCCTATCAACATTAAAATTCTATTACTTATTCTACCTCCAGTTTGAGGAAGACCTCCAGTTTGAGGAAAATTTGAAGTACTTTCTATAAAAACACCTTCATGTTCATTCTGTACAACAAATCTCTGTATCTTTGTAGAATCAATTGAAATCTTCAAAATCTCATCATTTAAGTTATGGCCCTTAGGTGCCTTTGTTTCCTTAATAGTATAAGCTCCATAACTGACATTCTTAAACATTGCAATTCCGTTCTTATCACTTACTGTTACAGCTACCTCTTTTCCAGCCTTGTCATATAACGTAAACTCTGCTCCTTGTAATGCATTACCATTTATGTCAGTCTTTTTAATTTCAATTGTTCCTCTGATTTTGCTATTTTTAAACTCATAAGCATAGGTTGCACCATTCTTATTAACAAATACTTCTATTTTATCTTGTGATGCTATATACCCTTTAGAAGCCTTTGTCTCTCTAACTTTATAGTTTCCATATATAACATCTTTAAATAGTACAACTCCATCTGCTCCTGATATGGAAGTATTTACTGCCTTGCCTTTAGAATCATATAGTGTGAACTCTGCTCCCTGAAGGGCTCTTCCTTGCTGATCCAGCTTTTTAACCTTAATAACTGCTTTGATTTTATCATTTTTAATGTTTCCTAATTCATAGGTTTTTCCATACTCAGCTACATCAACAAAAATTTCCTTATCTGAAATAATGTATCCTTTTGGTGCTTTTGTTTCTTTTATTTTATAACTTCCATAGTCTACATTATTAAATTGAATACGTCCTTTTACATCACTAGTTGCAGTATCTAAAGGATTTTTAAACTCTCTATCACTATCCTTATAAAGTTTAAACTCTGCACCCTCAAGCATACTTCCATCTTCTCCAACTTTATAAAGCTCTATTGTTCCTTTAATCTTTGTGTTTAGAACTGTATCTGGAGATGCATGTACTGTAACCCCATCTTTATTGATAGTTGCAGTAATAACTTGAGTAGAAAGGCTATATCCAGCAGGTGCCTTTGTTTCTCTTATCTTATAATCACCATACTCTACACCCCTAAATTGAACACGTCCGCTTTCATCACTGGTTGCAGTATCTAAAGGATTTTTAAACTCTCTATCACTATCCTTATAAAGTTTAAATTCTGCACCTTTAAGCATATTTCCATGTTCTCCTGCTTTATAAAATTCTATTGTTCCTCTAATTTTTGTATCATCCTTTGTTATTGGGTCATAAACATTTCCTGGATTGTTTGGAATCCTTGTATTGGGAAATTTATATGGTTCTGCATGAACTATAACTCCATCTTCATGAATAGTTGCAGTAATAACTTTAGTTGAAGTATTATATCCAGCAGGTGCTTTTGTTTCTTTTATATTATAATCTCCATATCCTACATTCTTAAATTGAACATGCCCTTTTTCATCACTAATTACAGTATCTAAAGGATTTTCAAACTTTTTATCCGTACTATTATAAAGTTTGAACTCTGCACCTTTAAGTGGAGCTCCAGATTCTCCTACTTTATAAAACTCTATACTTCCTCTAATTTTTCTATTAGAAATTTCATATGGATTTCCCTGTATTGTAGATCCATCTTTATCAATAGTTGCAGTTATAATTTCAGTAGAAAGATTATAACCAGTAGGTGCTTTTGTTTCCTTTATATTGTAGCTTCCATACTCTACATTTTTAAATTGAACACATCCATTTTCATCACTGGTTGCCATATCTAAAGGATTTTCAAACTTTTTATCAGTATCCTTATAGAGTTTGAATTCTGCACCTTTAAGTGGATTTTTTTCTTCCCCTACCTTGTAGAATTCTATTATGCCAGTAATCTTACCGTTTTTATAATTATAGGTTATTTCCTTTTTATCATTACCATTTTTAAGTTGGAATTTATATAATTCATTACTTAACTTATATCCTGTTGGAGGAGTTTTTTCCCTCACATAGTAGTCAGTATCAAATTTAAGCTTATCAAATACAATTTCACCATTTTCTCCTGTTATAGCTGAAGTCCTTATGAGATTCTGATATAAATCAAGTAATTCAAAAACTGCACCTTGAAGTTTTTTCGTTGAATCTTTATCATCTACCTTTATAACCTTAATACTTCCAGTTGTTCCAGTACCACCGCCACCGGATCCTTGGAATGAAACAACCACTCCTGATGAAGTTGAAGATTGAGCTATTCCCGTTCCAAAAAGAGAAACAGAATTTGTAAATGGTGATTTTGATTTATCTATAACATCCGTTCTGAAAGTTAATAGATATGCTTCACTAGTTAAATCAGGTAATGTAAAGATAAATTCTCTCGTTGCAAAATCATACTTTACACTATTTTCACTCAGTGCAACTTCATCACCTTTTATAAGAGTTCCATCTGACTTCAAAATTTGTTTATATAGTTTTACTGAAGTAGTATCTAATTCTAATCCTTCTTGAAGTATATCTGTTATAGAAACGTCCTTCATTAGAACCTTATTTGAATTGATGATTACTTCCCAATCAATGTAAGATTTTCCTAATGTATAATTTGCATTTTTTCCAATTATGGTGTTTTTTATCTTTGCAGTTCCAGTACTTTCTACACCTCCTGGTACCAAATCATCGATCAAAGTTACAGTATTTTGGTACTGCTTTTCACCATTGGTTGCAAACTCTGAAAGATCTTTAATTTTTGTCTTAAAAGTAATTACTTGATGTGAATCAATCTTAGGAGGAAAATTGTATCTTAATGTATTAGTCTTCTTGTCATAACTATAGTTTGCCTTATTAGCATTATCTCCGTTTATCATAACAGAATCATCAACAAATTCTTGTCCCTCACTTATGACATCTGCAACATGAGCGTTGGTAAGAATCATATTGTTCTTATTAACTACAATTCTCCAAGTTATTTCTCTAGTTGTATAATCAAACTCCGCACTTGCTTTATTAATTACTTGACTTTGAACCCTTTGAGTTCCTTGATGATTTGAAGATGGTATATTATCACCATTCAATATAGCAACATTGTAATAGTCTTTATTTGTATTTCCTGCAAATACTTTAGGATCAGTTACTCTTGTTCTAAAAATAATTGTATAGGTATCATTAATTTGTTTATTAAACTTATATGTGAGAGTTCCAGTCTTTTCTTTATCATTTTGATCTGCTTTTATATAGTTGAAGCCATTTGTATGTGCTCCATTATCAATTTTTGCTGACCCTTCCACATATTCCTGACCTAATCTGATCTCATCTTTAACTATTGCATTGTCAATTGTGGTTTTATTACTATTTATAATGATTCTCCAGGTAATTTCTCCTGTAGCCGCATTATATCCTAGTCCATCTTTTCTTATAACACTACTTGGAACTCCTACCCCTTTACTATCTGAAGCATTACTTGGAACTCCAGTCCCTGTCAAAATAACTGTATTTCTATATTGTTGTGAGTTGTTAGAATTATATGCTCCTGGGTCAGTTACATCTGTTGAGAATGTGATTTGATGTGGTTCATTAATTGCAGTTAGAAAACTATATGTGAATTTTTGACCTTCCATTGTATAATCAGTGATTTCAACTCCGTCTAACTTTACAGATCCTTTAGTTAATGTAAGTCCTTCGGGTATATCATCTGTAACCACTGCATTTGGAATATATTGAGCATTATTATTCACATAAATAATCCAATTTATCTTTTTTGTTGTTGCATCATAGTTTCCATTTTTTCTTATATAATCTGTATAAATTTCCACTGAAGCTTCATTTGACTCTATACTAACTCTATCATGATTCAAAATTGCTTTATTATACTGGTAGGTTCTATTTCCTTCAGATTCAAAAACCTTTGGATCTATAACCTTAGTTTTAAATGTTATTATCTGCTCAGTGTTAATAACATTAGGGAAGTTATAGACTAATCTCTTGTTTCCTGTATCATAGCTATAATCTTCACTATTTGCATCTTTACCGTTAACTTTAACAGAATTTGCTACAAATTCTTGACCTTCTTGTATATTATCAATAATCTGTACATTATTAATTTTCACATTTTCTGGATTAACTATTACTTTCCATGTGATTTCATTTTTAGATGCATCATAGTATCCTTCTTTATAAATAGAAGCTTCTGGAGTTTGAGGTTGTTCAAAATTCACCTCTATAGTGACAGGATCACCAGTTCCTCCAAGGTCAAAAGTAACTGTTACAGGATTTCCATCTCCTATTTCTTTCTCATCAAAATGAGTTTCTACATAAAAATATCCTGATATATTTGAATGATGCTCTGCATAATCGGTAAAAACAATAGTAACTTTTCTATCAGTACCTATAGTACATGTACCAATGGATTCACCATTTCCATCATTAATCGGAAAAGACATTTCATATAATATATCTATTTCCTTTGGTATCTCCATGGTATAGATGTCACCTTTCTTTACTTGTACTTCATTTGGTATTGCAAAAGTATAATTTAATTTAACTACTGAATTTTTGTTAATTGGCTTAGAATCTTTATCAATAGGATATCCCTTTTCATCTGCAAGACTTATACCAGTAATAAACTGAAATGCCTTCGCAGGCTCTTCTTCTTTAATATTAGTTTCAGGTATAATAGGTGAATTATCAATTCCTTCTTTATCAACAGGAGTATCTGGGTTTATAGGTTGCTCAAAATTCACCTCTATAGTAACAGAATCGTCAGATCCTCCAAGTTCAAAAATAATTGGTACAGGATTTTTATCTCCTATTTGTTTCTCATTAAAATGAGCTTGCACATAAAAATTTCCTGAAATATTTGTGTGTTCCTCTGGACAATCATTAAAAACAATATTAACTTTTCCATCAGTATCTATAGTGCATGTTCCTATAGATTCACCATTTTCATCATTAAGTGAAAAAGATATCTTATTTAATATCTGTATTTCTTTTGGTATCTGCATGGTATAAGTGTCATCTTGTTTTACTGATACTCCATTTGGAATTGCAAAAGTATAATTCAATTTAATCTCTGAATTTTTACTAATTGGGTTAGACTGGCTGTCAATAGGTTCTCCTTTGGCATCTGTGAGGCTTATACCTGTAATAAATTGAAATGTGTTTACAATTTCTGCTGCTTTGATCTCAATTGCAGGTGCAATAATTGAAAGTTGAAAAAACAAGGTGATCACCATTGCAATTATAGAAATTTTTTTCTGTTTCATCTTCCTCCTCCTTGTAAATTAGATCATGCATTGATGCCTTAATAACCTAAACCTCTCTAAAAGTAATTAAGACATTAACAGTAATTAATATGAATTAAATCATCCTAATATGAAGCAAAGCTTCATATTACTAAATTTCAACTCATTATTTTTATGGTAATATTTGACCCTCACAGATTTATCACAGACAAAAAAGCAGAGAATTTTAATTCTCTGCTATAATTTCATTAATAAAGTTTTATAAAGTTTCTTAGTTGACTCTTTTGGTTCTATATCAAGTTCATCTTTTAATAATTTATTTAAATTCTTATAATAGCTAACCAATCTAATTTTCTGTCTTACATGAGAATATACTTGCATTATCAATTCATGAGCTTCTTCATCAAAAGGATCTTTTTTAACTGCCTTTTTTAAATATTCTTCCGCTTTATTATAAGATTTATTTTTCATATAATATTTAGCTATGTTTTTTACACCATTTACATAATATCTATCAAACTTCTCATTTAATTCCATAGTCCAAAGATAATCCTCACTTCCAAATAATACTCCTTTATATAAATCTATGATTTTTTCATAATTAACTATATTTCCTTCATTAACTAGAGGATTATTTTTAATAAAAGTTTCAAATTCCCAAGCATCACAATAGAAGTCATTAAGATTTATTCTATACTTTCCCTTTTCGTAGCTCACTATATCTTCTATACCGCCAGCTTTGAAAGCAGTTTTTAATCTATATATAGCACTATGTAAATTATGCTCTGCTTTTTTAGGTGGTGAATCTGTCCAAAGTATATCACAAAGATGCCATTTATCTATTTCTTCTCCATCACTATAGATAAAATATGCAACTAATTCTTGAACCTTTATAGTAGGCCACTTAATCTCTTTTCCTAAATCTCCATAAACTTTAAAACGACCTAAAGAATATATTTTATTTTTTTTACTTGACATTAATAAACTTTTTCTTGCATTGTAATTTTTTAATAATCTATTTACCGTTATATTTAATTCTTCTTCTGTAATAGGTTTTAATATATAGTTTACTGCATTAACTTGGAAAGCACCTAAAGCATATTTTTCGTAAGCACTTACAAAGACTATTTGTATATTTTCATCAATACGCATTACTTCTTTAGCTAATTCTATTCCATTCATACATGGCATTTCTACATCTATGAAAATTACATCTGGTAAAAGTTGTTGTATACTCTCCAATGCTTCGTTAGAATCAGTAAATTCTCCTATTATATCTAAATGTTTATTTTTATTAATAATTATTTTCATTAATTCTAAAATTGGTTTTTCATCTTCTATAATCACAGCTCTTATCACTTCTATCCCCCACAGCCATACTATATTAGGCCTCTGAAAGAAAATAATAAACTAAAGATATCATCTATTTTATGTTCTACAAGAAATCTGTTCCCACATACAGTTCACCTACATTAAATATGCCATAACTATGATTTATTATTTTCTTTAAAATGCCTTAATTATAAATTTTTAATAGATATAGTTACAGTAGTTCCTTCTCCTTCAATACTGTAAATATCTATGTCCGCTTTAGCTAATCTTCTAATTCTTCTACCTATGTTTGAAAACCCTATCCCATTATTTTTATCTTCAATATTTTTTAAACTTTCAACTTTGTTAGCTGACATTCCTACTCCTGTATCTCTTACTATGATATAAATAAGTTCTTCTCTTCTTTTAGCAGATAGATATATAGTTCCACCTTCCTTTTTCTTGCATATACCATGTTTTACTGCACTTTCTATCAATGGTTGAATAGATAGTGATGGAATTTTCTCATCCATAAGCTCTTCTTCAATGTCGTATTCAATTTTATCTCCAAAACGAGCCTTTTCTATCTGTACATATGCATCAACCAATTGTAATTCCCGACTTAATGGTATAATCATCAGTTTGTTATCTATATCAAAAGTAAGCCTTAGATATCTACTAAAGTCTGTAAGAAGTTCAGCTGCTTTTTTACTATCTGTATAACAAAAGTAAATTATAGTGCTTATTACGTTATATAAAAAATGTGGCTTTATTTGCGCTTATAAAAAAGCTAACTCATTTTTTAATACATCTTCCATAGATTTTTTTAGTGTAATTAAAGTTCTTACCCTTGCTCTTATTTCTTTTTCTTCAAAAGGCTTAGTTATAAAATCATTTGCACCTGCTTCAAAACCTAAAAACAAATCATAATTGGTATTTCCTAAGATTGATATTAATATTGGTAATTGAATAACTGAGTACTTTTCTCTAATTTTTCTGCATACATCTATACCTGAAATTTTTGGCATCATTATATCCAATAATATTAAATCAACTTTATTATTTTGAATTTTTTCTAAGACTTCTTCTCCTGATAAAGCAACTAATACATTATATCCTTCTCGTCCTAATATATTTAAAGCGGTTTGAATATTAAATATTTCATCATCTACTATTAAAATTGTGCTCTCATATGCCTTTTCATTATCTGGTTCTGAATAATCTATTGAAGCTGGTGTATGGAAATACTTCAATTCCTCTCTATTAGCTACTCTACATAAATTACTTTTTCCCTCCCAGTAAGGTATTGAAAATACAAACCGACTTCCTTTATTAGGCTCTGACCAATCTAAATATATTTGCCCTTCCATCAATTCAACTAACTGACGGCTTATATATAATCCTAAGCTAGTCCCTTCTGAATCTAAAAATTCGTAAGGCTCAAAAATTTTTCCCTGCTTATCTTTAGGTATTCCACACCCTGTATCTTCCACTGATATATAGATCATATTATTAATTCTATTACTACCTATTTTTATAATGCCTTCATCCATACTTGCAATAGAGTTATTAATAAGATTAAATAAAATCTGTCTTACTCTATTTTCATCAGCTTTTACCATTATTGATTCTTTTATGTGGTTAATAATTTCTATACTTTTATTTTGTATCATATATTTAAAGGCTTCTATTACTATATTGGTACAAACTTTAATATCTACTAAAGATATGCTAATCTTTAATTGACCATTTTTTAATAAAGTTACATCTAAAATATCATCTACAATATTAGATAGTCTTAAAGCTATGTTTTATTATTATATGCTTTAATATTTTTTTCTTTTAAATAATTACTATTCTCCTTAATTATAGTTTCAACAATATTAATTATCCCGTACAAGGGAGCCTTTAATTCATAAGAGGTCTTAGTAACAAATTCATCTTTAATCTTGTCCATTTTTATAAGTTCTTCTGACATCTTTTCCATAGTTTCATATGTCTTAACAAAGTTATATGCATTAGCAAATTATTTTTATGAAACTTTTATCTTATAACCATATTCTCTCAAAGCTCTCACAAATTTCTCACAAAACACCCACAAAAAATTTAATATTTAGACTGTAGTTTCCAATTTTAAATTTATTATTAAAATATTTATGGAAATCCTACAAACTAAACATTCGCTCAATTGCTATATTTATTACTTAATCCTTTATTTTAGTAACTTATTTACCATAGTTAATTTATATTTCTTAAAAATATTTATATTCTATTTTAAATATAAATCTATAGTTTTATCTAAAAATAATAACGCCCCCTATTCCCATAATTTTCTATATTAAATTGTAATCAATTTAAAATTATATTGGAATATGACTAAGACTTAAAGAAATAGTTATTAAATTAACTAAACTTTTATAGTGTGGCTGAAAGTAATTTTTTAAAGATAATAATACGAGAATAGGTAAATTTTCAAACATTAATAATATAATTATTAATACTATAAGACATTATATGGATTTAAGACTAATAATTCTTGAAAAGATAGGTGGTCAATATTTTTTTGATGAGAGGTGTGAAAAATCTTTAAAAGATATTTTGACCTTAAAAATATGGGATTTTCATTAAATGAGATCAAGGTAATATTTATGTTTAAAGTGCTTGATAAGCTTACAGATTATAAAAAATTTAATAAATAAATTAGAGCATTAGATTTCTCCAATGCTCTAATAATTTTCTAATTATTTAAGTTTTTCCGCCCACTGTTCTTCTTTGAATCCTACTAAAATAAAATCTTCTCCTACAACTATTGGTCTTTTTACAATCATTCCATTGGAAGATAATATATCTAAAAGCTCTTCTTCACTAGAAGTTTTGACTTTGTCTTTAAGATTCATCTCTTTATATAACTTTCCACTACTATTGAAAAACTTATTTATAGGCAATCCACTTTTATGTAACCATGCCTTTAATTCTTCTTTTGTAGGATTATTTTCAACTATATGTCTATCTTCAAAATCCACATTATTTTCAACTAACCACTTTTTAGCTTTAATACAAGTAGTGCATTTTGGGTACTGTACAAATAATATTTTCATAATAAACACCTCCATTAAATGTTTTTATATTCTTATAATATCAGATAGCTATATATAAATCATTATGTATTAAAGGGACGATTCATTTTTATTGTTATAAATACTATAATTATGAATCCATATCTTAAATTAAAAAATATTATTTAAATCTATTGAAGTATAGCTATAATAATAACTTCCACTAATATTGTAGTGGTTAATTCTATTTTCTTCATTATCCTTCCTCTTCACCTTTAAAGATTTTTAAAAATAAAAAATCTACTTCGTAGACTATGTGTTTTCCGACTTGACAAAGTTATCCACAAATTTGATTTTATTATAATTTCCTACAGAATAAAAAAGGGCGTAAAATGCCTATAAACAAAAGATTACCTAACCCTGTAGTTACGCCCTAATTTTGTTTATATGCAGGTTGGTTATCAACTGTCTTTATCCTTTTTTATATTTGTGTATTTTAGTATGGTTCATTTACAATGTTAAATACAAACAGTAACTTTGTTATTAATGTAGGTAAAATTTATTACATCAAAAACGGAAACTTAATAATAAAACACTATCAATTTAAATATTTTTATAAATTGATAGTGCCTTATTTGTATATTTTTATTGAATCTCTGTTATATTAATTCGGTTTATAGCCCTTTTCAAAGCTACTTCCGCCCTTTCAATATCAATGCCATCAGGATTTTTTAGTCGTTCTTCAGCTCTTTCTTTTGCTTTTTTAACTCTCTCTATATCTATCTCATTCGGCCATTCAACAGCATCGCAAACTATTAATACATTTTCTTTATTTATTTCTACATACCCACCAGCAATGGCTGCTTCTGTAAATTTTCCATTCTGCTTAATCCTTAGCTTTCCGATACCTATAAGAGATATTAATGGAGCATGACCTTTTAATATTCCAAGATCTCCATTTACACATCTTAATATAACCATATTTACATCTTCGTCAAAAAAAATTCCATTAGAAGTTACTACTTTTAGTGAAAATAAAGCCATTTAAATCCTCCTAATTTTTTATTTTTTTAGCCTTTTCTACAGCTTGGTCTATGGTACCTACAAATAAAAATGCTGCTTCTGGAAGATCATCATGCTTTCCTTCAAGTATCTCCTTAAATCCTCTTATTGTTTCCTTTAAAGGTACATATTCTCCAGGTATTCCTGTAAATTGCTCTGCTACGCTAAATGGTTGAGATAGGAAACGTTGAATTCTCCTAGCTCGAGCTATAGTTAGCTTGTCCGCTTCTGATAATTCATCCATACCCAATACTGCTATAACATACTGCAACTCCTTGTACCTTTGAAGAACTCTTTGTACTTCACGAGCTACATGATAGTGTTCTTCTCCAACAATTAGAGGATCCAAAATTCTAGATGTTGAATCTAAAGGGTCTACTGCTGGATATATCCCTAGTCCCGAAATCGTACGCGAGAGAACAGTAGTTGCATCTAAATGAGAAAATGTTGTTGCTGGAGCTGGGTCTGTTAAGTCATCCGCTGGTACATAAACTGCTTGAACAGAAGTAATGGAACCTGTTTTTGTAGATGCAATTCTTTCTTGTAATTGTCCCATTTCTGTTGCTAAAGTAGGTTGATAACCAACAGCACTTGGAATACGTCCAAGAAGTGCTGATACCTCAGATCCCGCTTGAGTAAATCTAAAGATATTATCTATAAATAGTAGAACATCTTGCCCTTTACTATCTCTAAAATATTCTGCCATAGTAAGTCCTGTTAGTGCAACTCTCATTCTTGCTCCCGGTGGTTCATTCATCTGACCAAATACCAAGGCAGTTTTATCTATAACTCCTGAATCTTTCATCTCATGGTAAAGATCATTACCTTCTCTAGTTCTCTCTCCAACACCAGTAAATACTGATAATCCTCCATGCTCTTTTGCAATGTTGTTAATAAGTTCTTGAATCAAAACTGTCTTTCCAACTCCCGCTCCACCGAAAAGACCAATTTTACCACCTTTTGCATAAGGCGTCATTAAATCGATAACTTTTATTCCAGTTTCAAATATTTCAGTAGCTGTTTGTTGTTCTTCGAGTAGCGGTGCCTCTCTATGGATAGGCATATATTCATCAGCAATTAATTCACCGCGTTTATCTATGGTTTCTCCAAGTACATTAAAAAGTCTTCCTAAAGTTACATCACCCACTGGAACTTTGATTGGCGCTTCTGTATCTATTGCTTCCATACCTCTTATAAGTCCATCTGTCGAAGACATGGCAATGCACCTTACTGTATCTTCACCTATATGTTGAGCTACTTCCGCTAATACTTTATTATTATCATCTTTTATTTCAATAATATTTAAAAGCTTAGGCATATTATCCTTATTAAATCTTATATCTAACACAGGTCCAATAACTTGAACTACTTTGCCCGTGTTCTTTTCTAACATCCGATTTCCTCCTCTGCTTATTTATTTAAGAGCTTCTGCACCACCTACAATTTCTGTTATTTCTCTAGTTATTGAGGTTTGTCGAGCTCGATTATATCCTAATTCAAGATCAGCTATCATTTCTTCAGCATTATTAGTTGCTGATTCCATAGATACCCTTCTTGCTCCTTGTTCGCTAACAGAAGATTCAACCAAAGCACCATATATAGAAATATGAATAAATTTAGAAATCAAATAATCTAGCACTGCTTCTGGTGATGGTTCGCATTCTATCTGAATACTTTTATTAGTATTTTCAGATTCCACAGTCTCTACTGGAAGAAGTCTTACTAAAGTAGGTATTTGAGATAATGCATTTTTAAAAGTAGTATATACTAGATTTATCTCACATACTTGGTGCTTTTTATATAAATCTATAGCAAGATTGCCTATATTAACTGCATCTGTAAATTGTGGATTCTCTGATATAAGGTCAAAACTTTCTACTATTTCATAGTTATTTCTAGTAAAATAGTCTATACCTTTTTGGCCTATAGGTATAACTAATGCCTGTTCCTTATCTTCAATAATATTTTCAGTAAGTTTTAACACATTATTGTTATATCCACCTGCCAAACCTTTATCAGAAGTTATTACAATAAATAGCTTGCATTTTGCTTCTCTTTTTTCATCCTCAGGATAAGCTAACTTAGCTACGGAGGTCAGAAGTCCATTAATACTTTTAAGCACGATTTTCTGATATGACTCTAATCTTTCTAAGCGCTTTCTAGCCTGTCTGAGTTTAGATGATGAAACAAGCTCCATTGCTCTGGTTATTTCTTTTGTGCTATTCACACTTTTTATCATTCTTTTAATTTCTTTCATCCCTTGAGCCATACTTCCACCTCTCTTCTTACATCATTTTCATTTGAAGAGCCTCAAAAATTCCTCTATAGCTTTTATAAGCTCAGATTCCATTTCTTCAGTAAGCTTTTTAGCACTAGCTATTTCTTTCTCTACATGTGAATAATTATTTTTCATAAATTCTAAAAATTCCTTTTCAAAAACCTTAATTTTTTCTATAGGAATATCATTAATATATTTATTACATACCACATATAGAAGCATTACTTGCCTTTCCATTAACATAGGACAATACTGAGGTTGCTTTAATATTTCCATTATCCTCTCCCCATATGACAATGTTTTTTGGGTTTCCTTATCAAGCTCCGATCCAAACTGTGCAAAGGATAGAAGTTCCCTGTATTGCGCAAGTTCAAGTTTAAGTCCACTAGATACCTCTTTCATAGCCTTAGTTTGAGCAGCACCACCTACTCTTGATACTGACAAGCCAGAATTCACTGCTGGTCTTTGTCCTGAAGAAAATAATTCCTGTTCTAAAAATATTTGACCATCCGTTATAGATATTATATTTGTTGGGATATAGGCTGAGATATCTCCTGCAAGAGTTTCTACTATTGGCAATGCCGTTATAGATCCTCCACCATTTTCATCATTAAGCCTTGCTGCCCTTTCGAGTAACCTGGAATGCAAATAAAATACGTCCCCTGGATATGCTTCACGTCCCGGTGGTCTCCTCAAAAGGAGAGACATGGTACGATAGGCAACTGCATGTTTTGATAAATCATCATATACAATCAACACGTCCTTCCCATTGTACATGAATTCTTCTGCTATAGACACTCCTGAATAAGGGGCTATATATTGCATTGCATCTACCTCACTTGCTGTAGCAGATACTATAATTGTATATTCCATAGCTTCGTTTTTTTCCAAAGTATCTATTAATTGAGCTACCGTAGATCTCTTTTGTCCAATGGCCACATAAATACATATAACATCTTGATCTTTTTGATTTATAATTGTATCTATTGCCAATGCAGTTTTTCCAGTTTGTCTGTCACCTATAATAAGTTCTCTTTGACCTCTACCAATAGGAATTATAGAATCAATAGCCTTTATTCCTGTTTGTAAAGGTACAGTTACAGATTTTCTTTCAATAACTCCAGACGCCTCCGCTTCAATAGGTCTAAACTTGTCCGTATTAATAGTTCCTTTACCATCTATTGGTTCGCCAAGAGCATTAACTACTCTTCCAACCAATGCGTCTCCTACTGGGATCTCTACAATTCTTCCCGTTCTTTTTACTATATCCCCTTCTCTTATATTTTCGCTAGGTCCTAATAGTACACAGCCTACATTATCTTCTTCAAGATTGAGGACCATACCATATACTTGATTTGGAAATTCTAATAATTCTGAAGCCATACATTTTTCTAATCCATGAATTCTTGCAATACCGTCTCCAATTTGAATAACAGTACCTGCGTCTAACACATTAAGTTGTTTTTCATATTTTTTAAGTTGCTCTTTTATTATTGAATTTATTTTTAATGCATTTATTCCATTAGATTGAAAATCATAGTCTGCTTCAGTTAAATTTAGTTTCTTTTCATACTTTTCAATTTGCTCCTTTATGATAGAGCTAATTTCATCTTTTCTAGAATTCATTAAGTTTACTCTCCTATCATAATTTAATAATTGAATTATTTATAGACGTATGAATATCATCTAATCTTCCTTTAATACTTACGTCAATGAGTTTATCTCCTACTTTAAGAATAACTCCACCAACTATAGACTTATCAACTTTATTGGAGAGAATAACTCTTTTTTGAAGCTTTTTAGTTAAAATTTCTTTAAGTTTTTTCATACTATCAGCATTTATGGGAAGTACAGTATAAACCGCCGCTTCAATAACTCCATATTTATCATTTACCTTATCATCAAAATCCTTACCAATTCTATTAAAATAGTTTTCCATACCATTGTCTATTAAATTGTAACAAAGGGTTAGCACTGATTTTGACACATTCTCCTCAAAAACAGAAGTTAACATATCTTTTTTATCCTCTTTTGAAAGCTCTGGATGTTCAAGTATAATTTGAAATTGCGGTTCTTTTTTTATCTCATCTGATATAAATTTAAGCTCATCTCTAAATTCATCAAGTTTATCTTCACCAAACATTAACTCATTTAAAACTTCATGATATTTTTTATAAGTTACTCTATCCATTCCACTTCACCTACCTCATCGATAAACTTGTTTATCATTTCTTGGTGAGTATCTTCGTCTAAATTTTTGTCAATGGCTGCTGAGGCTACTAACATGGCCATTTCCACTATGTCATGCTTTAAACCTGCCATGGTTTTTTCTTTTTCCCTTTCAATATTTTCTTTAGCTTTTATAAACATTCCATCTACTTCAATCTTTGCTTCTGTAAGAACTTCCTGCTTTATTTTATCTTCCCTTTGTTTAGCTAAAGCTATAATTGTTCTTGCTTCGTTTTTCGATTCCTCTATTTTTTTCTCATATTGATTTTTTAAAATATTAGCTTCCTTAGATTGAATTTCAGCTTCAAAAATATCATTTTCAATTTTGTTTTTTCTAGCATTAACCATATCGGAAACTGGCTTAAATAAAAAATGCTTAACTACAAGAAATAGAACCGTCGTTGAAATCAACTGAGATATGAAAATAGGCCAGTCTGGCATAATATTTATTTGAAAATTCATGACTTAAATACTCCTTTCTATGCAGTAAACATGGATGAAATCACATATCCATACATGAGCATTGTTAAAATACACTACACGCTATTCTATATTTTATAATGCTTGCATTAAAGGACGTACAACTATCAGAATAAGAGCTATAATTAACCCATAAATTCCACTTGTTTCTGAAACTGCTTGTCCTAATATCATAGTTTGAATAATATCTGACTTTGCTTCAGGTTGTCTTGCAACTGCTTCCGCTGCTTTACCTGCCGCATACCCCTGTCCTAATCCTGGTCCAAAAGCTGCCAATACAGCTATACCTGCCCCTATCGCTGAGCAACCTAATACAAATGCTTCGCTTGAAATTCCTTGCATATTTATATTCCTCCTTAAATAATCAATTCTTCATTTTAATATTACTTAGTTTTTTTCGTTTTATTGTTTATAAACACCATGGTAAGCATTACAAATATAAAGGTCTGAACAATGCCTACAAAAACATCAAAATATGCGTTTAAAAATGGTGCTATAAAAGGTATAGTAATCATAGATATACTATTTAATGCACTAAAAACTAGAGCTATTATTATAGTTCCGCTTATCATGTTTCCAAATAGCCTAAAAGATAATGCAATTGGTATTACCATTTCACTTATTAAATTAATAGGCAACATTATTGGCGTAGGCTCCGTAAAGCTTTTTAAATAATCCTTTATACCATTACTATTTATACTGCTTAAATGTATCAACATAAAAGTAATCATTGCCAAGGCTAAAACTATACTGTAATCAGCTGTCGGAGCCTCTAAGCCTAAAAGTCCAAGCAAATTAGCGAATACTAAAAATAAGCTTATTGTTCCTATATAAGGGGCAAAATCCACTCTATTTTCACCCATAGTATTTTTTACTAATGATTCAACCGCCTCTACAAAAAACTCTGCAATAGTAACTATGGAACTTGGCTTCTCATCAATTTTTGTATTTTTTATCTTTCTACCAACAATAATTGAAAATATAGATAACAGTATAACTATTATCCAAGAATTTATAGCATTACCATTTAAACATATTTCCTTGCCGAACAATAGGAAATTTATGTTCATATTCACGCTATTCACCTCCTATATTACGGTGAATCTATATCATTTTGACAATACCGCTCGAAATATTTAATTATATAAACTTTATTGTTTTTTATAAATTTAAACAAGCCCTTTTTATAAAAGACACCAAAAATTATAGTTATCTTCACAGAAAATAAACCCAGTATAGCAGTATAAAAATTTAAGTAATCTGCTATATACGAAATAAATATGACAATACCATAAATAAAAGTTCTCATGGCATAATTTCCTAATATAAAAATTTTATTTTTTTCTGTGCCATATATAAAGACCTTTCTATGCTAATGCACATAAGTCTAAAGTTTAAAACCGTAATGCATGTACTAAAAAGTAAGCCATATATATATTCCTTTGGATTTGAAACTATAATAAGAATTAACATGGATAGTATTAAGGCAATCGATAATGTTCTTTTTATTATCCACAGTTGATAATTTTCTTCTGTAATAATCATTGGATTAATACCTCCCACTTACTTTTATAGTTTAAATTAGATAAATTTCTTTATAACTACTCCCGTTAAATTTACTTTTTAATAGATTTCTAATTTTATTCCTATAATCTAAAAATAGAATAAGTGGACTAAATAGTTGGTTAACATTGTATTTATTTAAATCATTCTGAAAAAATGTTAAATGACTGTATAATAATTCATAATTTTCTCTATAATGATTTTCTTCATTAATAATAAATTCTATATTTTTATATCTACATGGAATATCTTTACTTTTAAGCTTTGATAAATTAATTTTTAAATTGTTATGTTTATATGGAATAACTTTTACTCTTAGATAGTAGGTAGGAAAATTCTCTATAATTTTCTCTATATAAATTGATTATATTTTTAATATTCAAGGAAGAAATTTTGTGTTTAACTTCAAATAAACCTAAATTTAAGATTTTTATCGATATTAAAAGAATTATATTAATTATTACTAAATATTTCTTTGCTTTTCTCAAAATCTCTTCCTCCTTTTCATGATAATTTATTATAACATAAATTAAGTAATTAATATAAACTTAATTTATTCTTTAAAGTCAATTATTAATTTTCCAACTAGTTTTATTATAATTTTATAAATATATTACTTAGATTTTAAATTAATTTTTTGTATTATTATAAATAATGATAGCATATAATGCAATTTTATGCTATTATCAAACAAATATTGGTGATATTTTTTCATTTACAAGTAGTTTTTCTTTAATTCTTTGTTAAATTTTATTATACAATACAATATTTCTAAATAATCATCATGCTTAAATTTAACTATAATTATATTTAATGATATAATTGTAAAATTTTCCTTAAAACCAAATAAGTGTTTTACCAATTATCTAAAGCATGAAATTTAATTTTCGTCATAGCTGCTAAGAAAACAAAATATCATAAGGAATCTTTAGGATAAGTTATCAATTGAGAGGATTAATTATGGTAAAATTTACGTGATAAATTTGATGACAGTTAAGTAATGAATCTAAAATTTAAATAGTTAATTAATATTAAATACAAAAAAAGCGACAGGCTTCATGTCCCATCGCTTTTTCTGTATTTATTTCTTAATATTTTTAAATGCTTCAGTTTGATTTTTTATACCAACCTCAGTGGCAAATCTTTCTATACTTGATGCTCCAAAGAAACCTTCAACACCATGAGTTTTTGACATTATATATTGAGCATCTTCTGGTTCTGCTATTGGGCCGCCATGACATAAAATTATGATATCTGGATTTACTGACTTACCAGCATCACATATCTCTTGTACTTTTACAACACAATCATCTAATGTAAGTGCTGTTTTAGCACCAATAGTTCCTTTTGTAGTTAATCCCATATGAGCTACTAATATATCTGCTCCTGCCTTTGCCATTTCAATAGCTTGTTCTTTATCAAATACATATGGTGAAGTTACTAGATCTAATTCATGAGCTTTTCTAATCATCTCTACTTCTAAACCATATCCCATTCCTGTTTCCTCAAGATTTTGTCTAAAAACCCCATCAATAAGCCCAACGGTTGGGAAGTTTTGTACTCCTGCAAAGCCTTGTTCTTTAAGTTGCTTTAGAAATGGTTCCATTACTCTAAATGGATCTGTTCCACAAACCCCTGCTAATACAGGAGTATCTTTAACAACAGGTAGCACTTCACTTCCCATTTCAACTACGATTTGGTTAGCATCACCATAGGATAATAACCCAGCAAGAGATCCTCTTCCTGCCATTCTATATTTTCCAGAGTTGTATATTATAATTAAATCAACTCCACCAGCTTCAGCACTTTTAGCAGAAATGCCTGCTCCAGCACCTGCTCCTAAAATTATTTTTCCTGATTTAATTTCATCTTTTAATTTATTTAGAATTTCACTACGTGATTTTGACATTTTAAATTCCTCCTAACTATTTTTCATTTAATAATTGAACTAATTTTTGTGCTGCAGTGATAGAAAATTCTTCATCATTAATATTTGAATTTATTTCTATAATCTCTACTAATGGATTAGTTATATTTTCTTTCAATGTTTTAAATAACATGGCATCTTCTTCAACTCCATAGAATTGTTGACCTTCTGAATCTAAAAGAGAAACCCCTTTTAATGGAAGTAATAAAGCTGTTTTTATTTGAGCCATATTCAACTTCTCAGCAATAATTAAACCCAATTGCCTATTTTCTTCCACTGTAGTACGCATTAATGTAACCGTTGGATTGTGTTTATAAAAATTACGTCCTACATATTTACTTGGAACAGACGATATGGGGCCAAAATTAACCATATCTAATGCTCCAACTGAAACAATTTGAGGTATTTTATTAAGTACAGCTGCTTCAAGTCTATCTTCTCCTGCTGCCATATTTCCCCCAAACAATTGATCACACCATTCCGTTGTTGTAATATCTAAAACACCTTCTATATAACCATCCCTTATTAAGCTTTCCATAGCTTTTCCGCCAGTTCCTGTGGCATGGAATATTAAAACCTCATATCCAAGCTTTTCTAAGTATTCTCTAGATTTATTTATACAAGGAGTGGTAACGCCAAACATAGTTGCAGCAATTAAAGGTTTTTTATTTAAATCAATTTTGCTTTCAAATTTTACCATGCCAGCTATAGCAAAAGCAGCATTAGTAAAAATTTTTGTTGAAATAGAATTTAACCCTGCTACGTCAACAATAGATGGATACATAACTATATCACTAGTTCCTACATACATAGATATATCTCCAGCTGCAACGGTAGATACCATAACCTTTGGTACCCCTATTGGAAGTGCTCTCATTCCAGGAGTAACGATTGAAGTACCACCACTTCCCCCAAAGGAAAGAATTCCATCAAATTTTCCTTCTGAATAAAGCTTTGGTAATAGCTTTTCCATTCCTCTTGACAAAATATCTGTGGCTAATGCTCTATCTTTTTTTGCTACAATTTCTTTAATGTCACCACCTACAGCTTTTACCACTTCATCATTAGATACATCTGGTGTAAACTTAGGTTCAAAAACCCCTGTGTGAATCATAAAAGTTTTTAACCCTAAACCTTCAATTATGTCTTTAACATAGCTGAATTCTTCACCTTTAGAATCAAAAGTTCCTGCGATTGCAATTGTCTTCATAGTTAACCTCCTTAATAATTTTTTTCTTTACTTTAACTTGATAATACAACTAACAAATTAAAATATACATGTTATCTTGTAATATGTTCATGTGATTTTGTAATACTTGTAACCGTTTTATTCTTTTCCCTATACTCTTTAGGAGATAAACCTGTTTGTTTTTTAAAGGATTTGCTAAAATGAGCATAATCACTATATCCTACAATATGGGCAATTTCGCTTATTTGAATATTTTCTTTTTCTAAAATTTCCTTTGCTCTATTTAGCCTAAACTGAGATAAGTATTCTGGGAAAGTACAACCTACTTCATTTTTAAAAAGTGTACTTAAATATGGCCTCGATACATGTAACACTGATGCCAAATCACTTAAAAGTATTTTATGCATATAATTATTTGAAATATATTCTTTAACAAAATCAACATAGCCATAATGCTTTTTTATTCCTTCAATCATTTTTATTAATAGCTCATCTTTTTCATGAATTCCAGCAAATTTAAAAGATTTTGTAGTATTTGTTATTGTTGATTCAGAGGGAATTCTTTCAAAAGCTGATCCTCCAATATACCCTATTGTTTGAGTATTTTGGTACATATAATCAATATCTATTGGTGTTTTAACAGGTCCTCCATAAATCATTTTAAATACATCTGGTCTAATGTCATCACAGACCTTAAATATTTTCGATGTAACATTCTTTGCCGATTCCAAAGATATCATTTTCTTAGCCCCTATTTCTCCTCCACCTGTTAATCCTAGATGCACACATATAATATCCGCCCCTGCCCTTAGCATTTCCACAGCTTGTTTTTCATCAAAAACAAAAGCTATGGTAAATAAATTCTTTTCATGGGCAATTCTAATAGCTTCAACCTCTTTATCAAAGCTAATCCCTTCATTTTCTAGAGCCTCACGAAACTTCCCTTCCAGCATTCCTACCGTTGGAAAGTTATTAATTCCAGAAAAACCATTGCTTTTTATTAAATCAATATATTCTTCCAAGTTTATTGTGGGGTCAGTTGCATTAATGCCAAAAATAACTGGTATATTTTTTATTATTGGTATAATTTCACGAGAGCCAAATTCCATAACTAATTCATTTGAATTTGAGAAAGGCATCCATCCAGCAAGAGAGCCTATTCCCATTTGTCTAAATCTTCCAGAACTTAAAGCTAGTATAATATCTGCTCCCCCTTTTTCTGCATATTTGGCAGATAATCCAGACCCAACAGCAACTCCAATTATATGTTTATTAATCAGTATTTGATTTTTCAAATTATTGATTATATACTCTTTTTTAAACATAGAATTAACCCCTTTATCTATTATGTATCATTTTTTATATTATACCCCTTATAAGTGGTATCTTATAATAAATTTTTATTACAATTTGAATCATCCTAATCTTTTAATTATAGAATATCAGATTCCTTGTGCATAAAAGGACGGTTCATTTTTATTATAAATAATGTAATTTTATTTATAATAAAATTATGAACCGTCCCTAATTAAGAACTGATATCTCTTAATGATTCTTTAATATTTTTAGTATATATACCACCATGATAGCAAATGATTCTATCTATTTCATAATTTAATAATTTCTTTATAGAATTTTTTGCCTGAGCAATATCTAAAGTGTAATTTGGATTTGCAATGCTTAATTTGTTGTCTTCTATTACCAATGCATCTCCAGAAATTAATGTTTTACTATCTTTTGCATAAATTGAAATATGACCTGGCATATGTCCTGGAGTCGAAACTATTTCAACTCCTCCACACCATGGAAATGAATCTTTATCTTTTAAACATACATCAACATCTGTAGTTTCTATTGACTCAAGCAGCTGATGAAATTTTTTTGAATTTTCTTTTTCATCTTCTGGAAGACTATCATATATACTTTCCGCCTGTTGTAATCTTAAAGACTTTTCTTTACCACTAATATATTTTTCTTCATCAATTGATGAAAGAATTTCTATCTGTGGATACTCCCTTTTAAATTCAGCTAATGCTCCCATATGATCAAAATCATGATGCGTTATAATTATTTTTGTTAATTTATCAAGATTAATACCATTTGCTTCAGCAGCCTTTTTTATTAAAGGTAAAAAATTTGGATATCCACAATCAATTAAAACTATTTCCTCTTCATCGCACAATATAACTGGGAAAATAGTATCTTCAACGCTATCAATATCAAATTTTATTTCTAAAACTGTTACTTTATTCATTAGTGTACTCCTTCACAATTAATTTCTATAATATATTATTTAAAATATTTTTTACCCATTCTATATAATTTTCATCAATATAGATTATAGTTTCATTTATTAATAGTATGTCTAATTTTTCTAAAAGAAATTTATCTAATCAAGTGATTATTCCACTATATTAATACAATGTACAACAAAATAGTAACATTCTCTTCTCTCACTTCTCAAGTCCATAAATGGTTCTGTGTTAAAGTTGCTTATATAAGATATAAAAAAGAACCTTGATTTATCAAAGTTCTAAATGGAAAATATTTAATACATTCATCCTCTTTAATACTTTTCTAAATTGGCTTCTATTGTATCATATATGAAGTAAAGATTATATATTCTACATATGTAGCTATATCAATCTTTTCTTAAGCCAATCTATTTATAATTCCCGCATGTTTCTTCATATCGTGTAATTTTGAACTATTTATCCTTAACCTTTCATAATGCTCACATTTTTTATTTATTTAGAATCATCATTTATTATTGATAATACTCTAAGTTTTAGAATTAATATATGCATAAATTATTTAACATATAATTTATGAACCGTCCCCTAATTTAAAATAAGCTTAGCAATACGGTTATGTTTGTTCATAGTTAACTTCCTAAAAATTCTAAATAGCCATTCTTCCTCAACTTACAAGCAGGGCATTCTCCGCATCCGTCCCCCTTTATTCCATTGTAGCAAGTTAAAGTTTCTTCTTTAATAATATTAAGAACATCTAAATCCTTAGCCATTTTCCAAACCTCTGCTTTATTAATCCACATTAAAGGTGTAAGAATTTCAAATTGATAATCCATAGCTAAGTTTAAGGTTACATTTAAAGATTTAATAAATACGTCCCTACAATCTGGATATCCGCTAAAATCACTTTGTGACACCCCAGTTATAATTGTGTTTATTCCTCTTTGCTTTGCAAATACAGCCACAAAGCTTAAAAATAGCATGTTTCTTCCGTCTACAAAGCTGTTTGGAACTCCCTCCTCTGGTGTCTCTTTGTCAACTTCTATATCTACTCTTGTTAATGAGTTTGGTGCAAGTTGGTTTAATAGATTCAAATCTAAAATATGGTGCTCTACATCATATTTTTTACATATATCTTTTGCACACTCTAACTCTAATATATGTTTTTGATTATAATCAAAGGATACTGCTATAACTTCTTTAAACTTCTTTTTTGCCCAAAATAAACAGGTTGTACTATCTTGTCCACCACTAAATACCACTACTGCTTTTTCTTTGTTCATTGCCATCCACTCCTATTATTATTGATAAAGCATCATCAATTTGTTATTTAAAATTGCGTCTGTATTAAATCTTCCCTCTAAGGTAGTTGATATGGTTTTTGTCCCCGGCTTTTGTATTCCCCTAGAAGTCATGCATCCATGTTCCCCTTCTATAATAACTGCCACATCTTCTGAACCAGTTACTTTTTGTATAATTTCTGCTATGTCACTTCCAATTCTTTCTTGAAGTTGTAGTCTGCGCCCTACCATATCAGCTATTCTAGCTATTTTACTTAATCCAATAACCTTTTTATTAGGAATGTAAGCCACTGAAACCTTCATGTTATACATCAGTGCTAAATGATGTTCACAGTAGCTAAATATTTCTATACCCTTCATAAAAACCATATCATTATTATTTTCTTTTATATCTAAGTCATTTTCGAAGGTAGTGTTAAACATTGATGCAATTTCATCATTGGTATGGTTCATTCCTTCAAATACTTCTTTATACATTTTAGCTACTCTCTTTGGTGTATCCTTTAACCCTTCTCTATCAGGATTATCTCCTAGTGCTATTAGAATCCCCCTTACATGTTCTTCAATTGCCTTTGTATCAATTGCCATAATTTATACACCTCTCTTATTTGCGTCCCATATAACTTTATGAAGTTGCACCTGTAGTGTAACTCCATTCATATTGTTTTCCTTCATAAATTCTACAATACTATCTAAGGAAATTCCTCCAAAAACAGGGCTCACATATACATTAGTTTTATCTATAAGGTTAAATTTATCTATTATATATTTTGCTTTCTCTAGATCATCAACGCTACCAGATACAAATTTAACTGTATCTTTCTTTGTTAAATATTTAAAATTATTTAGCTCCATGCTTCTCTCCATATTGCTTGAAGGAAGCTTATAATCCATAGTAAAACTTGGCGGATTTTCTGTTTTTAAAAACTCTTGGAGCAATACACTACCATTAGTCTCTATTTCCACATGAAGTTCTTTGTCCTTAGAAAGCCTTTCTATTAATTCTATTACCCCTTGCTGCATTAGAGGCTCTCCTCCAGTTAAAGTAATGTTTTTCACCTTTGTGGATTTTATATATGAATATATGTCCTCTATAGACATATATTCATAAGCTACATTTTTTTCATTAGCCCAAGAAGTATCACAATAACTACAATTCAAATTACATCCTGGAAATCTTATAAAAGCTGCTAATTGACCACAAAGAAGCCCTTCTCCATTTATACTAACAAACTTTTCTACAACCTTAAGTTTCACTTTAGTTCTCCTCTCTTTCTTCATAGGCAGCGCTATTGGTAGGAGTCTCAAAAACTATAGCTCTTAATACATTGAATCCTTGAGCTTTCATAGTTTTAAAGAAAAAGGCTGCAAAATTTTCTGCTGTTGGTCTAAAATCCACTTCTATTATTTTAAATCCATCTAATAAAAGACAATTTAAAGTTTCTTCTCTCATGGTTCCTTTTTCAATAATTAATCCATGATCATAATAATCTACCATATCTTTTACAGCCTTTTTTAAATCCCCAAAATCTATTACCATACCATCTAATTGTCCATCTTTTACTAAACCTTGAGATTTTATTTCAATTTCAACCTTCCATCTATGTCCATGAATATTACTGCATTTCCCCTCATATCCTGCGAGAAAATGAGCACTATCAAAACTCTGTTCTGCTTTTAATATATACATAGATTTTTCCTCCTTACTTTAAAATCTTACTCCCATAATAGCAACATCCTATTGCTCCATTAAATTGTGGTTCCTCTATACACACTATCTCTTCGTAATCCTTTTGTAGATATTTTTTTATAGCAGTATTATTAGCCACTCCCCCTGTTAAAACTAACTTTTTCCCTCTAAACTTACTAAGTAATGGGTGAAGTCTTTTATACAATGAATAGTTAACCCCTGCACAAAGTCTATCTATCCCCACGCCTTCAGCTATTTTCCCTATTAACTCTGACTCAGAAAACACGGCACAGGTTGAGTTTAACTCCACAGGATTTTCACAGAACTTGCTCATTTCATCAAGAGATATTTCAAGCACATTTGCCATATTCTCTAAATATCTACCACAGGATGCAGCACATTTTTCATTAAGCTCTAAATCTGTAATAATTCCCTTTTCTATTTTAACCACCTTTACATCTTGTCCACCTACGTCTAAGAGAATAAAGTCTTTTAATCCAGTTTGATAAATTCCTCCATAAACATGAGCTTTTATCTCATTTATTGGAGTAAAAAGCAATAAATCAGTATTATTTTTTCCATAGCCAGTAGATATCGCTTTATCAACTTGACCTAAGTCTAACTTTTCCAAATTTACAATAATTTTATCTTTATAGCTACAATAATCTCTATAAAAACTCATGGTACTTATTTTTTTCTTTGCTACTATATTATTATCTTCCATGGAAACTATTTTAACTTCTCTACTTCCAAGGTCTATGCCTAGCACTCTCATACTCTACTCTCCTTTAAATCCACTAGCATATCAAGGAAAGCTTCTAACCTTAGCTTTGTCCTTGCATCCAATGTATTTAACTTATCCCCTTCAATATTAAGTATTGGAATATCTAATTTTTCCTTTAGTATAATATCTTCCACAGCCCTGTAGCAAAACGCTTGAGTGTAGTGAATTATACCATCTAATTTTCTTTCTTTTATTTGGTTTTTTAATTCTATAATTCTATAATTAACATCATAGGGATAAGTGTAATCATAATACTGATGAAATATATTTCTTGCTTTATCTCCTCTAGGAAAAGCAAATTCCCTTTGCACTTCATTGTATACAAAATGGGCATTAAATTTTTCAACAAATTCATATATATCACAGGTCATAGGCGGAACCCCTATGTATCCTAACCTTAACTTTTTATTTAGCGGTTCTCTTTTCTTAATTTCTTCAATAGCTTTTTTAAGGCTCTCTTCTAATCTATCAATATCTCCATTTAAATCACTTAAGCTTACGGAATATAAATGATTTTCAAAACCTGTGGTCTTATTTTCCTTATATGTTAACTCATCAATTTCCTTAGATAATTTTCTAATCTTTGCTAATCTTTTTCTAACCTCTTCTACTGTATCTTCAGTAACATTAAAACTATTCATAAATTTTCTTATTTCATTTTCCACATCCTCTATTTTATGGCTCTGTGGATATGAAAAAGGATGTATTTTTACTCCTCTTAAACTGAGCACTTCTATAAGAGCTTTTGTATTAGAGCAGTCCCCTTCTACAACACCAACTATTTCTTTAATATTTTCCTCTATACACACTCCATAAATTCCCTTTATCCAAGCACACAAGCTTTTGGGGAAACCATCTCTTTCTGCTATATCTATGTATTTTAAATAATCCTTTGAAGTTATAAAAATATTATTTAAATCTATTGGAGTATATCCTGCTGCAATAAGAACTTCTACTGGTACTGTAGTGGTTAATCCTATTTTCTTCATTATTCTTCCTCATCACTTTTAAAGATTTTTAAAAATAAAAAATCTACTGCACAGACTATGTGTTTTCTGACTTCGCAAAGTTATCCACAAATTTGATTTTATTATAATTTTCTATAAAATAAAAAAGGGCGTAAAACGCCCATAAACAAAAAACTACCTAAGCCGGTAGTTACGTCCTAGTTTTGTTTATAGACAGGATGGTTACGAACTGTCTTTATTCTTTTTTATATTTATATATTTTACTATGGCTCATTTACAATGTCAAATATAAACAGTAACTTTGTTATTGATCTAGTTAAGTTAAATTAAACTATTGTTTCTTTTAAAAGTACACGTTCCCAAGGCACTCCTATTAAAGGGACGGTTCATTTTTATTGTTATAAATAATATAATCTCATTTAAGATGTAATCATGAACCGTCCCTTAAATTAAAAATTCCTTTATTGCAGCAATAACTGCATCTGGTCTGCCATACCATCAATACTATATATTTTCTATGTATTATATATTTCCCTTTAAATTTTAATAAAAAAAGACACTAACTACTATTGTAATTAATATTTTATTATATTTATAACCTCATCTCATTAAATATATTTCTAAACTTCTGCATTTTTCTAAAAATAATTCACTTCATAAGAATAATCCTTTTTCCGTTATTTTTAATCCTTATATAAGTAGATAATGCATAGTACATTCTCTTATAATTGATAAAGATAATCATTCTTAAAGTTCTCAGAGCGTTTACCTATTGATTTGAAAGGAGGATAGAAATAATTTAAATATCAGTATAAATAATCACTTAGAATTTAAATCTTCAAATCTGCTTTAAGGTTATAGATACTAAGTCATATTCTCAAGCTTTATTAAAATAACGAGCAAAAAGCTTTATAGAATCAAAATTGCAATTATTATATAAATTAATTTAAGAAAAGGAATGATACTTATGAATAAAAATCGTGAAGAATTAATTAATGGTAATATGTTTAAATTACTTTTAAAACTTTCTGTTCCAGGAATTTTAGGAATGTTAGTCATAGGTTTATATAGTTTATGTGATGCTATCTTCGTTGGAAAGTTAGTAGGAAAAACTGCCTTAGCTGCTGTAAGTATATCTTCTCCCTATACTTTTATAAACAATTGTATTGCTGTACTTGTAGGAGTTGGTTCATCTTCAATTTTATCTCGTGCTATTGGAGCTAAAGATGATAAAATAGTAAATAAAATTTTAGGTAATTTAATAATATGTATCCTAGTATTATCATTATCTGTTACTATACTAGGATGTATATTTGCAGAAAACTTACTTAGATTTTCAGGAGCTAAGGGAGAAATATTAACGCTTGGAGTAAATTATTTAAGAATATCATATATAGGATCATTCTTCGTTAACTTTTCACAAAGTGCTAACATGCTCATAAGAGGCGAAGGAAAGATGAAAGAAGCTATGAGTATTATGGCACTAGGTGCAATATTAAATATTATTTTAGATCCAATATTTATAAAGCCTTTAGGTCTAGGTGTTGAAGGTGCAGCTATAGCTACAGTAATAGCTCAAATAATTCAAGCTACAACTACATTTATATATTTTAGGCGTAATAAATCAACAATTCCACTTAATAAATTGAAATTTGCCTCTGATTTAGCACCAGAGATATTATCTGTAGGAGGTTCAGCAGCTATAATGCAGCTTATGTATCTAGTACAACAAACTACATTATATAAACTTGTATCAATATACGGTGGAGATGAACAAGTAGTATTGATGGGTGTTGCTCTTAGAATTTTAATGTTTACATTTATACCAATATGGGGAATAGGACAAGGACTTCAGCCTATAGTAGGTATGAATTTTGGTGCAAAAAAATATGATCGTGTTAAAGAAGCGGTTAAAATATTTAGTGTAGCTTCTGTAATATTCATCGGAATATTATGGGGTTTCTATATGATTAAACCTAAGATTGTTTTAAGTTTCTTCCTTAATGATAAAGCTTTAATAGAAAGTGGCTACAATTTATTTAGACTTATGTTTTTAGCTTTCCCAGTATCAGGCGTTATAGTTATGTGCATGACATTCTTCCAATCAATAGGTAAAGGTGGAAAATCTGCAATAATAACTCTTTTAAAACAAGTAGTACTTTTCATACCTATAGCTATAATTCTTACTAGAGTTGTTGGAATTAAAGGCACATGGATAGCTTCTACAGTTACAGACGTAATAGTATTCTTATACTGCCTTATTCTTTTAGCTGTAGAATTTAAAAAATTAGATAGAGTAGATTTAAAAGAATTAAATATTTCAAAATAAAATTTAATAGAACTTTTTATGAAACTTCCATAAAACTTAATAGTAGCAAATAAAAAAGGTATGAAATTTAAATAAATAATTTTCATACCTTTTAATATATAAACTATCCTAAAATTTTAAATTACATCAGTAGCATTTTTAAATTGACTTTTATAAAGCTTGGTATAAAAACCTCCCCTATTTATTAGTTCTTCATGGTTTCCTCTTTCGATTATCTCACCATCCTTCATTACTAAGATTAAATCCGCATCACGAATAGTGGAAAGTCTATGAGCTATAACAAAGCTTGTTCTGTCTTTCATTATAGAAAGAAATGCATTTTGTATTTTTATTTCAGTTCTTGTATCAACACTACTAGTTGCTTCATCAAGTATAAGCATTGGAGGATCTATAAGCATCACTCTTGCTATAGTCAGCAGCTGTTTTTGGCCTTCTGAAAGATTGGCTCCTGCCTCTGTAATAACAGTATCATACCCCTCCGGAAGTCTTTTTATAAAACTGTGAATATGTGCCGCTTTAGCTGCATTTTCAATTTCACTCTCAGTTGCATCCTGCTTTCCATAGGCAATATTCTCCCTTATTGTTCCTTCAAAAAGCCAAGTATCTTGAAGAACCATTCCAAATAAAGATCTAAGATTATTTCTTTTAATTTCATATATATCTATTCCATCAATTATGATCTTACCCTTATTTATATCGTAAAATCTCATAAGCAAATTAACCATAGTAGTTTTTCCTGCACCTGTAGGTCCAACGATAGCAATAGTACTTCCCTTTCTTATTTCTGCATTAAAATCATTAATTAAAGGTACCTCTTTTACATAAGAAAAAGATACATTATCAAAAGTTATATTTCCCTCACAATTTATAATCTCTTTAGTATTTTCTAAATCTGTTGGTTCTGGCGTTTCGTCTATTATTGAAAATACCCTTTCACAAGATGCAAGTGCTGCTTGAAGCTGTGTTGCAACACTAGTTATATTGTTTATAGGTTGTGAAAATTGTGTTGAATAGGTTAAAAAGCTTGATATTGTTCCTACACTAAGACCACCTAAAACTGATAGTAAGCCACCAACTACTCCAACTAGTACATAGGTAATATTATTAACAAATCTAGTAGATGGATTTGTAAGTGATGAATAGAATTGTGCCTGTTGGCCACATTTATAAAGTCTTCTATTAATCTCCTTAAATTTCTCTTCTGAACGCTTTTCATAACCAAAAACTTTAACTACCTTTTGATTGCCTATGATTTCTTCAATATATCCATTTAATTCACCTACAGTTTTTTGCTGCTCTTTAAACATTTTATTTGATCTACTTGTAATGAAAGAAGCTATTATAAAACATAATGGAGTCATAAGTAATATAACTAAAGTTATTTTTACACTTAAAGCAAACATCAATACAAGAGAACTTATTATAGTTACAATTCCAGGATAAAATTGAGTTATACCTTGAAACAAACCATCGGAAATAGCATCAATGTCATTTGTGAGTCTACTCATTATATCTCCATGTGGATTTGTATCAAAATATCTAAGTGGAAGAGTACTAATCTTCTCAAAAGCTTCATTCCTTATATCTTTAACAGTTTTAAAAGCTATAATATTTGCTATAACTATAAATATCCACATAAATAATGAACTAATTAAATATACCACTGCTAAAATAATTATTATTTTTAGTAAATTATCAAAATCTACTGCTCCTTTTCCTATAATTTTATCTATTCCCTTTCCTACAATAAAAGGAATAAATGCCATCAAAATGTTACTAATAAGTGCACATATAAGAGATATACCCATGTATATTTTATGATTTCCAATATACTTAAATAATCTAAATAAACTATTCTTTTTCAACTTCATCACTCTCCTTTGAAAGTTGAGAATTACATATCTCTTTATATACACTGCAATTATTAATCAATTCTTCATGAGTTCCAACACCTGAAATTAATCCATCATCTAAAACTATTATTCTATCTGCAGCTTTTATTGTGCTCACTCTTTGACTAACCATAATAACAGTCATACCTTTTGTATTCTTTTTAAGATCACTTCTAAGTGCTGCATCGGTGGCATAATCCAATGCACTTAAACTATCATCCATAATTAATATTTCTGGGTTACCTACAAGAGCCCTTGCTATTGTAAGTCTTTGCTTCTGCCCTCCTGAAAGATTAACTCCTCCTTGGGATATATTGGTTTCATATTTTATTGGAAGCTTTTCAATAAATTCTGCAGCTTTACTAATTTCAGCTGCTTTTTTAACTTCCTCTATACTTGCATTTTCTTTTCCCCATCTTATATTTTCCGAAATCGTTCCTGAAAATAAAATTGCCTTCTGTGGTACCACCCCTATTTTCTTTCCAAGTTCTTCTTTAGAATATTCCCTAACGTCAATTCCATTAATTAAAACTTTTCCTTCACTAACATCATACAATCTTGGAATTAAATTTATAAGCGTTGTTTTACCAGAACCAGTACCTCCAATTATTCCAACTGTTTGTCCTGATTCTATTTCAAAGGAAGCATTATTTATAGAATATTCCTTTGAATTTTTATATGCAAAAGATACATTTTCAAATTTTACTAAACTAACATTTTCATCTGACTTTCTATCCCTTAGTAAAGCGTCATTATATTCTATACTTGGATTTGTATCAAATATTTCATTTACACGTGAAGCACTTGCAGCAGCTTTAGTAAATATTATGATGAGATTAGCAACAATAATAAGTGCTGATAAAATTAAAGTTGTATAATTTATATAAGCTATAATCTTTCCTGTTGTAATAGCACCGTTATTTACTCTAATGCCTCCAAACCATAATATAAATAAAATTGAAAAATTCATTATTATACTTGTAATTGGACTCATTAAAGCTGAAATCTTACCTACTTTAATTGAAGTATTTGTTTGATCTTCATTTCCACTTTCAAATCTTATTTTTTCATATTCCATTCTTGAAAATGCCCTTATAACTCTTACTCCAGATAAATTTTCTCTTAATATTAATGCTAATTTATCTAATTTCTTCTGAACTGTTTTATATAACGGAAGAGATCTACTCATTATCATATATAAAACAAAGGCAAATATAGGAATAGATAAATACATTATTGTTGAAAGCTTAACATCTAAAAACATTACCATTATAATTCCACCAATACATAAAAAAGGAACCCTTATAGCAAGACGAATAAACATTGCTAAGGCTAATTGAAGTTGATTTACATCGCTTATTACACGATTAATTAATGAAGCTGTACCAAATTCATCTATTTCATTATAAGATAAAGTACCTATTTTCTTAAATAGTTCATCTCTTAAAATCGTTCCAAAACCTTGGGATGCTATAGACGCAAAATATTGACAAGTAAAAGAAGATATAACTCCCAATGTAGCCATGAGAAGCATTATACCTCCTATTTTCAGTATATACGATGTACTTCCAATCTCTATTCCTTTATCTACAATTAAAACCATAATTGTAGGTATTGATATTTCGAATATAGCTTCTAATAATTTAAAAATCGGTCCTAAAATAACTTGTTTTTTATAGGGCTTAATAAATCTAAATAATTTAAACAAATTTTGACCTCCTTATAAAGCATCTAAAAGAAATCCATATTATATACTTCACTAGACTTTGCTCACAGTGAGCTATAGGTGAATTCTGATAGCTCAGTACAGTAGAAAATAAACTACCATACTTACTTATTACTTTTCAAGATGCCTAATATAATTTATATTGAATTATTTTTATATTTCGCCTATTATTATATCAAGCATAGATATATATTAAAAATACATAATATATATAGGCTATATACAATTTTTATATGGGAAGTGGATATTATGGATATAAAGCAATTAAAATATTTTTATACAATTGCAGAAGAAGGACAAATAACTAGTGCTGCAAAAAAGCTTAATATTGCCCAGCCCCCTTTAAGCTATCAGTTGAAAAATCTTGAAAATGAATTGGGAGTAAAACTTGTTGAAAGAGGAAGTCGTAATATTAAATTAACAGATGCAGGACTTATGCTTTATAATCGCGCAAAACAAATATTAGATTTAACAGAAACAACTATAGATGAATTAAAAGATTTTAAAAAAGGGATTCAAGGAACTTTATCTATAGGAACAGTGTCTTCTTCTGGTGCTTCATTATTGACTAATAGATTAACTGCCTTTCACGATAAATATCCATTTATAAATTTTGAAATTCATGAGGGGAATACTTATGAATTATTAGAAATACTAAATAGAGGTATAATTGAAATTGCAATTGTTCGTACACCTTTTAATACTGCAGATATAAACCACATTTATTTATCTTCAGAACCAATGGTTGCTGCCATGGTAGAAAACTTAAATTGGGATAATAATAAAATTATTGATATAAAAGCCTTAATGGATAAGCCTTTAATAATATATAGACGATTTGAGAAATTAATCTTAGAAGAATGTCATAAATTAGGTTTTGAACCTAAAGTTTTTTGTAAAAATGATGATGCACGAACTACTTTATTGTGGGCAAATGCTAGTCTTGGTATAGCTATTGTTCCAAAATCAGCACTTAAGCTTATAGGTTCGTCAAATTTATTATATAAAGAAATTGATAACAGTTCTTTATGTACTCAAATAGCTGCAATATGGATGAAAAATGGCTATCTTTCATCTGCTGCAAAGAATTTCTTAAGTACTTTTGCTAATGAATAATTATAAAAAACAGAGAGTGTTTTTGTTATAAACACTCTCTATTTTTTATTATAACTTTCTTATAAATTAAATATATGTTCCTATTACAACTTTTTCCTCAGCATACCATTTACTTTGAGCTTCATACATCTATGCATATTTGCCCTTTTTCTCCATTAATTCTTCAAGACTTCCTATTTCAGATATTTTTCCATTATCCATAACTATTATTGTATTAGCTATTTTTGCTGAACCTAATCTATGAGTAACAATAATAGAAGTTTTCCCCTTTGCATCTCAGCAAACTTTTTATATATTCTAGTTTCCTCTTCAATTTTAGAATATAATTATGAACCGTCCCCATTTAATTGTTATAACTTTTTATCAACAACTGCTAAAGTATAATTTACGTTTTCAAATGCATGATAATAATCATCTCGTCCTTTAAAATATCTCTCTTCTATATCTCTCGGGGTAAGATGCTCATAAATCAATAATCCTGCTTTATCTAAATCACTTTCTAACTCAGAATATTCATATCCTGTTTTCATAGGTTCACCGGCTGCTTCAGCCATTTTAACCATTGCTTGAACACGGCTTGTGGTTCTTTCGCTATTGAAAATATCCTTATCTGGATAATCAAATACCAATGAACTTCCTTTACATGTAATACTAGAAATGCTTTTAAACATATTAATTATTTCTTCTCTACTTAAATAATATGTGACTCCTAACCAACTAAAAAAACTAAGATCATTTGAATCAAATCCTAAATCCAGTAATGCTTCGTTAAGATCATCCTTTGAAAAATCTATAGGAACAAATTTGAGTGAAGGACTTATTTCCCAACCTAAATCTTTAATTCTTTTTAATTTTAGTTGTTGAGTAGCAGGGTGATCAATTTCAAAGACTTTTATTTTCTTTAATAATTCAGGTTTTCTAAATGCAAAAGTATCAAAACCTGCTCCAAGAATAACATATTGCTTTACACCCATTTTAATAGCATTTTCTAACATATCCTCTGTGTATCTACTTCTCGCCAAAGGTGTCGGTGATATTTGTGTCTGTATAACCCATTTTAGTATAGATCTTTCATCTTGATATAAATCTTCTTTAGGATTAAAAAATTTAATTCCTTCTATCATGTTTTTAGAAATATTTTTAAACTCCTCATCTGTAATCATTTTTCCAGCTAAGTAATCATTAAATATTTTCGGCTCATCATTTAGCGAATGATATGCTCGTCCAAATGCTGATACAATAGCCGTAAGGCTTGCTTTATTAACTTCCATAAAATACACTCCTTTAAATTTAAAATATTTTTAAATAACTATTGACAAATATATTATTATATGATATAATAATATATTGTAGTTTATTTATAGAAATATATCATTTAAAGTTAAAGTTGTCAATGTTTAAAATATAAAATACAAAAGCTATGAAGTTTAGTTATCTTAACTCTACTTCATAGCTTTCTTTATATTCTATATTTAATTATATGAATCACTATCATAAAAAGAGATATTATATTATCTTCTAAAATTTACATATACCACCTTATACTCTTATTAAAAGTTAAAGCTATTCCTATTAATTTATAGCATTGTACTCTTTATATGTTTTACCTCTATGCACAAAGAATTTTGCTATTTCAACTATTATTAAAGGAGCTATAGATAATACTGTTACAAATATCCAGTGATTCCAAGCTAAAGGAACTACACTAAATAAATCTGCTAGTGGTGTTATGAAGCAAATCATGAACATAATTACCATAGATCCTGCAACTCCTTTTAAAACTGCCTTATTAGAGCTGAATTTAATTTTAAATAGTGAGTATTTACTTCTACAGTTAAATACATGAACTATTGATGAGAAAGCCATAACTAAGAAGCACATTGTAATACCAACATCTTTTGATGGTAATATTGTATCTGAAATTTTTACAAAGTTTCCAATATAATAAGCAAATAGAGTTAATATAGCAAACATTATAGCCTGCAGAATTATTTTAATTCCAACTTTATCTGCTAGTATGCTTTTATTTCTGTCTATAGGCTTTCTAGCCATTATATCATTATCAGCTTTTTCTTTGCTTAAACCAAATGCAGGAAGTGCATCAGCCACTACATTTATTAATAATAATTGTATTGCTAAAATAGGTGAGCCCCATCCCAATAAGAATGAAACAAATACTATAATCACCTCAGCCACGTTACAACTTAAAAAGAATTCTACGGTTTTTCTAATATTATCATAAATACTTCTTCCTTCTTCTACTGCATCTATTATAGTTGAAAAATTATCGTCAGTTAAAATCATATCTGAAGCATCTTTAGCTACATCTGTACCTGTTATGCCCATTGCACAACCTATGTCAGCAGCTTTTAATGCTGGAGAATCATTAACACCATCACCAGTCATTACAACAACTTCACCATTACTTTGCCATGCCTTTACAATTCTTATTTTATCCTCAGGACTTACCCTAGCATAAACTGAATATTTTCTAATTTCTTTTGAAAATTCATCATCACTTAGAGTGCTTAACATTTCACCAGTTATTGCTTCATTATCATTCTCTAATATGCCAAGTTCTTTGGCTATTGCCTTTGCAGTTAAGATGTGATCTCCTGTTATCATAATAGTTTTTATTCCAGCTTCTTTAGCCTTTTCTATGGAAGCTTTCGCCTCTTCTCTAGGTGGATCAATCATTCCAATAAGACCTAATAAAGATAAGTTATTTTCTAAAACCTCATTAGTCAATTCCTTTGGTAACTCAGTATAAAATTTGTAAGCTATTGCAATTACTCTTAATGCAGATCTGGCAAATTTATCATTTGCAGCTTTAGCATGCTCAAAATCTCCTTCTATACATCTTGGAATTAGTACATCGAAGGCACCTTTAACTATTACGCAATAATTACCTTTATCACTCAGACTGCTATTTCGGATATCGTGAACTGTTGTCATTAACTTTCTTTCAGAATCAAAAGGAAGCTCATGAATTCTTGGAATTTCATTATCTAATTCATCCTTAAGGGATCCATTTTTTTGAAAGGCTGCAATTATAGCAGTTTCTGTAGGATCACCAATGTGCTTTTCTTCCCCATTTACTATATCTACTTTTCCATTACAGCATAATGTGCCAAGCTTTAATACATCTAAAGCTTCTTTAGTTATAGAGTTTGTTGTGTTTACAATTTCATTTCCATGATGCCATACACTTTTTACTGTCATTTTATTTTGAGTTAATGTTCCTGTTTTATCAGAGCAAATTATTGATGCACTTCCCAAAGTCTCAACTGCAGGCAATCTACGTATAATAGCATGTTTTTCTACCATTTTAGTTACACCAAGGGCTAAGGATACGGTTACAACACCTGTTAGCGACTCTGGTATAGCTGCTACAGCTAATGAAATAGCAGAAATAAACATTTCTGATGGGCTTTCTCCGTGATATAACCCAATAAAAAACAAGATAGTGCAGGCGATAATTGCGCCAATAGTAATGGTTTTACCTAAACGTAAAAATTTTTCTTGTAAGGGAGTGTTTTTAGTTTTTTCATTATTTAAAAGAGATGCTACTTTACCCATTTCAGTATCCATACCTGTTTCAGTAACAACAACTTTACCTCTTCCATAGGTAACAATGCAACCTGAATAGACCATGTTAAATCTATCTCCAATAGGAGCATTTTCTTTTACTATAGCAGTAGCACTTTTTTCTACTGGTATACTTTCTCCAGTTAAAGGTGATTCTTCAACTTTTAAGTTAGTACTTTCAATAATTCGGCCATCAGCTGATATGGAATCACCAGCTTCAAGGACGACAATATCACCTGGAACTATAAGTTCTGATTTTATTTCAATTATATTGCCATTTCTAATAACTTTGGAATAGTGAGCATTTATATCCTTTAGAGAATCAAGCGCTGCTTCAGCATTTTTTTCTTGTACAGCACCTAATAGAGCGTTGATTAATACTATTATTAAAATTAAAGCACCTTCTACATAGCTACCATCACCCTTTGAAGCTAAGAAAAATGATAGTGCTGATGCAAAAATTAGCATTATTATCATAAAATCCTTTAAATGCAAAATAACTCTTGTTGCAAAACTCATAGGTTTTTTTTCTGTAAATTTATTATATCCATATTTTTCTTTAGCAATTTTTATTTGATTATCATCTAATCCTCTTTCCGGATTAGTATTAAAGTCTTCATAGATTTTATTTAAATCTTTTGTGTAATTCATTGGAAACGCTCCTTTCTTTTGCAGCTTAAAAATAGTTTTCTACCGGTAAAAATAGTTTTATTGATAAAAAATCCAGATTTTAATATACTATATATAATTGTTAAATAAATTTAACATTTTTGATATTTTTAATAGTATTATACTTAATTATTCTGTTCAATATACAGAATTTTAAATCTGTAAAAAATTTTACAAGGAGGTGAAAAATGTACAATTATTTTGATAAACTTAGTAATGTAAAAATAACCAAATCCCACCTTAGATTACATAAAGCTCTAATTACTTTAGTGGAAGAAAAAGAATTAGATAAAATTACTGTAAATGATCTTTGCAATAAAGCCATGGTAAGTAGAGCAACTTTTTATAATCATTTTGAAGATAAATATCATCTTTTAAGCTTTAGCATATATTATATGAAAAAAGAAATAATAGCTTCAGAGCAGTTAATATCCGACTTTAGTAAAGGTGAAGCTATACATGTAATCCTATCTTATATCAATAAAAATAGAAATTTTTTCAAAGGTCTTCTTTCATCACAAGATGCTAGATTAATGTTAGGTACATTGCATGAGCTCACTGTACCACAGTATTTATTGATGTTAAATGCTTGCGAAAAAAACGGAAATAAATTTATTGTTAGTGCAGACTTTTTATCAGAATTTTTTTCTGGTGCTTTCATTTCAATTGTAATTAGATGGCTTAAGGATGATAATGCTAAAACTATAGACGAGTTAACTTTTGAAATCGACAAGGTTACTGATTTACATTTATACTTTGACAAGTCTAATTAACCTATCAATGTAGGCATATCTAAATTCTTTATGTTTTCTTAAAATTTATTAAAAATATAGCTTCATTTTTTAAAATTCTTTCATTTTCAACTAAAAAATCCTATAGAATAGAGTTTTTAGTTCTATTTTATAGGGTTTATCTTATTATTACCTCTCTTATAATAACAATATAATGCCCCCAAATCTTCATTTTTAGCAACCAATGCATAGGCAATTAAAATACCTACCTCCGAATTTATCTAAATCCTGTCTCACTTATCTTCACTTCTACTTTATATAAATCAAATGAAAATTCTTTTATAAAATTGCTAAATAAACAAAAACACCTCACACTATAGTGTTTGAGCTCATTATAGAACTTAAAGAAGTATCTTTAATAAAAATATAGCCTAGGAAATATAATTAATTATTAAAATATTATTTATATATGATATAGCTATGCCTTTTATCGTAATAATAGATTATGATTTTACTTAGAAATTAGTATAGACTTTAAAATTTATTTAAAGTTACTTATAGAGATTATGATTAACAAAAATATAAAAAAGGTATATATAAAGATAGCATCTATATGGAAATATACATAGCAAGAAATAATTTAACATTTTATATAATTTTTCATAAAATGAATGATAGACACTATACAAATTTCAATTTTATATGTTATAATGATATTCAGTTAGTTAAATTGCAAGAAACATCAAATTTATATTGCACATTTGGAGGTAGCAGAATGAAAAAAGAATTTTCTCTAAGCACAGGAAAAGTTATGATAAATTTTACAGCAAAATATTGTGACACTGCTGAAGCATTGTTTAGTAGTTACGGCTTTAGAAGAATTTTATCAGCCTATATGGAAAAAATAAAAAGAAAAGAAACTAATGTATATAAGTATATAGACAGTACTATGAACGTAGATGATAATGATATATTGTTAGAAGATATTACTAATGTATTTAAATTGCTTATGGTTTTAAATGCAGAAGAAGTAAAAAAGATGGAAGATAAATATGAAAAGCTGTTAGAAAACAAAGATAGGTTTATTTTATTAATAGAAGATTTATATAATTTTTGGAGAAAACTTGAAAGATATACTATAGTTCAAAATAGTAAAATCGGAGATGGACTTCAAAATGTTAGTTTTATAGATGCAAATAATAATTTTTCTAATCTTATATTAAAGACTTATAGAAAAATTGAAGAAAATGTTTTAGGTGAAAAACCAAGAATATATAGACAATTACCTGCTGGAGGTAATGCAGGTTTAATATTAAATAATTCTAATTGGAATATGCCAAATAGTTACGAAATTCTAAAAGATATCCCATTTATAGAATCTATATTATTAGATCCACCTTTTATAACTTATCCTAAAAAGAATACAAGAGATGGTATGTTTGAAGAAACTTTTGAAAATCCATTACAAAATTGCAGAATAAATTTAGACCACTGGTTTTGCTATCCTGCAAAGGTGGGAACACTTTTAGCTTATATATACTTCCATAGAGATTTTATGGCTCATGGAGTAACTTTATGCAACTTGTTTGAAATAGCTACAGAAGAAGAATGTAGAGATAAAAAACCAGATATAGTATATGTCTTTGGAGCTAGAGATGACAATGAAGAAATACAAACAGTTTTCTATGATGACAAAAAAAATGATATTATGTTAGGATATATAAACTATAATGAAGCCATAGATTACTTTGGTTATATGAAAAAAATGACATTGACTCTTCATAATTTAATAATGATAAAAAGAGGATGTTTACCAATACATGGTGCTATGGTTAATATAGTAACTAAAAATAATAAAACTGCTAATGTAATAATAATGGGAGATAGCGGTGCAGGAAAATCTGAAAGCTTAGAGGCCTTTAGAGAATTGAGTGAAGATTATATAAGTGATATGACTATAATATTTGATGACATGGGTGTAGTTAAATTAAACAACGATGAAAAACCAGTAGGATCAGGAACGGAAATAGGAGCTTTTGTAAGATTAGATGATTTAGATACTGGATATGCTTTTAAACAAATAGATAGAAGTATTTTTATGAATCCAGATAAGGTAAATGCTAGGTTAGTTATACCTGTAGCAAGCTATAAAGAAATTACTACAGAATATCCAATAGATTTGTTCTTATATGCTAATAACTATGAATCAGAAGGAGAAAATCTAGAATTTTTTAAAGATATAAATGAAGCTTTAGATACCTTTAGAGATGGAGCAAGAATGGCTAAAGGAACTACTACAGAAAAAGGATTAGTAAAAACCTACTTTGCAAATCCATTTGGGCCAGCACAAAAGATGGAAGACACAGAAAAGTTATTAGTAGAATATTTCAATAAATTCTACCAATCAGGAGTTAAAATAGGACAATTAAGAACTAGATTAGGTATAACTGGTATGGAAAAAGACGGACCTAAAAAAGCAGCTATAAGCTTATTAGAAGAAATAAAAAATATATAGTTTATTAAAGTAACTAATAAAAAAGTTGTTATTTAAAAATTTAAGTAACAACTTTTTTATTCTATAGAAAATTATAAAAAGTCAAATATGTGAATAACCTTAGATAATGGAGAATTGACAGTTGACAATTGACAATTAAATAAATTATTTTTTTGACTAGTAATGGAATTGCTAGTTGTTGTAGGGGTGAACAGTATTCACCATTTTTTTGAGTCGATACTATAATTGAATACTAATACAATAAATATGCGGCGAACACTGTTCACCGCTACAGGGTCAATTATAAATTTCTCAGTGATAACTGAGAAATATCCACAATTGTCCATTGTCAATCGTCAATTCTCAATTGTTGAATGTAAATTGTGAATTAGAAAAACGAGTTAAATGAACTCATTTTTTTATAATGTTTATACCCTAACCCTATATCCAACTCCCCACAACGTTTCAATATATTGTGGTTCTGACGGATTTGATTCGATTTTTTCTCGTATTTTTCTAATATGTACTGTAACCGTAGCATTGTCTCCAAGAGAATCAAGACCCCAAATTCTTTCGAAGAGTTCATCTTTTCCAAATACCCTGTTAGGATTTTCAGCCATATACAATAATAATTCAAATTCCTTTTGAGCTAGATTAACTTCTTTTCCATTTATAAATACCTGTCTCGAATCTTTAAGTATTTCAAGACCTCTTATTATAATACTATTATTATTTATCTTATTGCTAAATTTATTTCTCATTCTCTCGTAATTTTGAAGATGAGATTTAACCCTAGCAACTAACTCACCTGGACTAAAAGGTTTCGTTATATAATCATCTGCTCCAAGAGTTAACCCCTTTATTTTATCAATTTCTTCTTTTTTAGCAGAAACCATTAAAACAGGTATATCCTTGTTTTCTTGAATAATTCTTAATATATCAAAACCATCAATTTTAGGAAGCATAACATCTAAGATTATTAAATCGTATTTATTTTCTTTTATTGTATTTAAACCACTTACTCCATCAGTACAAATATTCACTTCAAAACCTGATATCTCTAAATAATCTTTTTGAAGTTCAGCAATACTTAAATCATCTTCTACTATTAATATTTTTTTCATATACTTGAAACCCTCCAAATATTAATCTTGCTATGTTATATTATTTTTCCTAGAGATATCATAATGCTTGTACCTTCATTACCATGACTAATTGCCCATATCCTACCTTTATGTCCTTCTACAATTTGTTTTGCAATAGCAAGACCTAATCCACTTCCTTTTGCTTCACTTCTTGCAGAATCTGCTCTATAAAATCTATAAAATATTTTATTTATATCATTATTATCGATCCCAGCACCATTATCTCTTATCTCTATTATAATACTTGAATTTGTTTCTCGTAGATTTAAATTTATTTCTCCCTGCTCTTTATCCATATATTTACGAGAATTCTCTATAATATTTAAAATAACCCTTTTCATTCTTTCCCTGTCCATCATAACATACTGGGAAGTCTTTAGGTCATTATTTAAACTTATTTTTATATTATTTTTTATAAGTTCAGGTTCACTTTCATATATACAAAAACTTAAATACTCAACAATATCTATTTTTTCAAAATTAAATGGAAGTTGTTTTAAATCTAACTTTGAATATAAAAGCAAGTCATCAATCATATGATCAATATGTTCCGCCTTTGAATAGATGGTTTTTAAGTATTTTTCTCTTTTTTCAGGTGTGTTAGCAACTCCATCTAATATTCCCTCTACATAGCCTTTTATTGATGTTATTGGTGTTTTTAAATCATGAGAAATACTAGATATAAGTACTTTACGATTATCATCATATTTCATTCTCATAACTATAGAATCTTTAAGTTGCACCCTCATAGATTCAAAGCCATGACATAATTCTCTTATCTCCTCATCTCCATCTTCAATAATTTCATAATTTAAATTTCCCTTACTAATTTCAGATGTAGCTTCTTTTAAAAACTTGATAGGCTTTATTATTCGCTCTGAAAAAAGATAAGACATAATTATGTTAATTACTATAAAAGATACTATATAAACCACAATAGCAATAATTATAAGTTCATTAAATATATTTCTTTCTTCTATAGGTGCTAATAATATTATGTTTTCAGTAATTTCTCCTTCTAAGTCCAACTCTATAGCTTCGACCATATAACAAATATCATTGATTACAATTCTTTTGTCTATGATATTTTCTTCTAATACCTCCATAGTCTTTTCTATATCTATTTTGCTAATATCCTTGGGGCTAGCTATAATTTTATGTCCCTCAACAATTATAAATTTACCGCCTAAATCTGAAAGCCTCTGTGATAAATCATCTTGAAGTTTAGTTTTTTCAATATCTTTTATGTTATGCTTTAATATATCATTTCTAATATTGACCAATTTTGTCCTTACAACCATTCCATCTTTAAATCCATCATAATCAAGTTTCTTATTAAAAATTCTTGAAGAAATAAATAAGAAACTAAACATAATTATAATCGTTATGATAAGTGGAGCTATAGCTGTTATGGTATTAGATATTATTAGCCGCTTCTTTATATCCATTCTTTCACCTTAAAAATCTTTTTTATCAAATAAATAATATCCCAATGTAAAAAGTAATATTCCATAACTGCTCATCATCATAAGCTGACGGAAAATCTTTAGAAATGGAAAACTGTTCATTATCCATAAATTATACCATTTAAACATTGATGTGAAAAATAGTCCTGAGTATTGTGAAAATACAACCTCCATTATTTTAAAAACAATAAAAACAAACACTGATAAAAAAAACACCCCTGTTCCATTTCCTATTATGTTGGTAAAGACTACAATTAATAGTACTAAAACTGCCATAGGTAGTACAGTAACTATATAAGATATAAGTATTCTAATTATTCCTTGTAAAGTAAAAGAACTTGAATTAAAAATTACCCCTACAATAGTTGAAAATATCATTACAAACAAAAGATTAACTAATACAAAGAACATTATAGCCACTATTTTAGCAGTGAAAAACTTTAATCTTGTAATTGGTCTTGTAAGTGCAATTTTCATAGTGTTTTGAGAAAATTCTCCTGAAAAACTATCTATAGTAACAAGAGCAGTAAAAAGTGGTAATATGGTATTGACTACTATAGAAAGTACTAATATTGGAAACTCCATGCTAGAAGTACCTCTTAATCCAAATCCACTTCTCAATCCGGTAATAGTAAGTTGTCCTATTACGATGAAAATTAATGATATTATTGCTGCAACTAAAATCTTTTTCTTTTTGTATAGCTTTTCAAACTCATTAATTACAGCAACCTTAAATTCTACCATTTCGCTCCACCTCGCTTATAAAGTAGTTTTCTAATGAAGCATAATTATTTAATATATTTTTAGTTGTATCCACATTAAGCATTTTTCCATTATAAAGTACTCCTATCTTAGTACAGGTAAGTTCAACATCATGAATAAGATGGCTTGATATAAAGAATGTTGTCTTTTCTTCTTCTGAAAGTTTTTTTATAAGATTTCTCATATCAATCATCCCTTCGACATCTAATCCATTCAAAGGCTCGTCCAAAATAACCACTTCCGGTCTAGATATAATCGCCGCTGCAATTCCAAGTCTCTGCTTCATTCCAAGAGAAAATCTTCTTGTTTTTTCATTTTTGAATCTTTGTATTCCTGTAAGTTCTAAAACCTCTTCAATTCTCTTATCATCAACATTTTTATAATATCTCGAAAACTGCTTAAGATTTTCATAAGCAGTTAAATATTGATAGGACTCCGCTGTTTCAATGATACATCCTACCTTTGCCATAGCTTTTTCGAATTGTTCTAGTACACTATATCCTAGAATCTTAACATCACCACTATCTGGTTTTATAAGCCCTGTCATAACTTTCATAGCGGTAGTTTTCCCAGCTCCATTAGGTCCTAAAAAGCCAAAAATATCACCTCTATTTATTTCAAGGTTGATATCAGTTATACCTCTACCATTCTTATAAACTTTACTTAAATTATTTATCTCAATAACCTTCTCCAATTGTAACCCTCCTTTAAAAATTACCCAGCAATTTTTTAGCTAAAATAAGAATGGAGAGTAGAGAATTATTGAAATAATTTTACTGTGCAAAGCTACAAATATGTTTTCATAAATCTTAGATATCTAAAATTTCATTCATAACTCTCAACTCTCAATTTTTACACCTAAACTTAAATATAAACTATAAATTATCAATTATTTGCTATTCAAATACTCTGGTAAACTCACCATTATACCAATCTCTGTCACCTACTGGCATTCCAAAGTGAAATTTAGCTTCTCCTATATTAAGATTTATATAACCTTTATCTGAAGATCCTTCAATATCAAATTCTGCATCACAATAGCCTTCTTCTCTATATTTAGCATCAAAACTGATATCTGATTTCTTTCCTGCGTAGTCCTTATATCCTTCTCCATACTCTTCATGATATGTTCCACCAATAGATTTATGGTCAGAATGTGTAATATTTATAATTCTTTCTCCAATTTTTTGAAACTTACCATCTTTTTCTATAACAATATCATTTTTGTATTTACCTACATACATTTCAGGATTTTTTAATACATTCATATCCTTTTGTATATACTTTTCTACTTTCTTTCCAGAAAGATCTGGTTTATTTACAGCAGTAGAGTTAATATTAGATACTTTACCAAGTAATTCAAAGGTTAAAGTATGTTCATTACCTTTATCATCTTTACCAGAAAGTACTCCTGTACCAAAAATATTTTGTATTAATCCATCTTTATCTACAACCATATTACCTTTAACTTCTTTTACATATACATCTTTAGTGATCATCGGCATAACCTTTTCCTCTTGAGTATCTATATTAAAGAAAGATGTACTTTTTATCATGTAAGATGTAACTGCATTTACCAATGCAGGTATTTGCGCTTCACTTATAGAACCAGATAATTCTTTACTTCCGTCAGTTTTTTCATCTACTACAACATAATCTTTTAAGCTACCTACAATTGCATCCCCTATTTTTTCAATATCTCCTGCATTTTTCTCTTCAAATGGGTTTCTTAAAACCCTTCCTTCATCTGAACCTTCATATTCAGTTACAAAATAAATGTCTTGATTTTCACTGGTACTAACCATAATGTCTTTATCTCTATAAAAATATTCTTCTGATTTTTTACTTCCATTAATTCTTGTATAAAAATTTTCACAAGAACTTTTAGTTACATCGTATTTATTTACTATATTCTCAGAGATAATAACCTTTCCATTATCCTTTATATTCATAGAAATATCCATGGTATAGTTTGAAAGCTTACTTGTAAAACTTTCTGCAGAATACTTTAATGCATCTTTAGCTTGGTCATACCCACTCTTAGATGATATTTCCGCCATAGCAGTTGTTGCAAACATTAAAATACCTAAAGTAAAGCTTATAATCATAGCAGTCTTCTTTTTAATTTTCACTTTAACCCTCTCCTTTATACAAAATTAGAAAAGCTTTCCTCTTATTCATTTTAAATGAAGCATCTATAGTTTTTCTAAATTAATTCTAAAGAAATTCTAAACTTTTAAGATGTATACTATAAAAATTTAGAATAACCCTAGAAATAGAACTTGTTCTAAAAACTTCAAAGGCCTTAACTATGAAGTTTTAACTATAATTCCTATCTTTCATTCTTAATTTTAAATTCTAGGAGATATAATGTGAAGATTAAAATTAAATAATATATGAGAAACTTTCAAAGAAAAACAGGTAAAGTTCATATTCGCTTACCTGTTTTTTATATTATAAAATTATAATTACTTAATTTTTGGGATAACTCACATGAAATATTTATAAATTTTTTCAATTAAAAAACCTACAAACTAGGCTTTCTTTGGTTTTCTATTTTTTTTCTTTCTTATCTTTTTTATCGTTACCATTTTCCTTATCTTTTTTATCCTTACTGTTTTCATTTCCTTTTTTATTCTTATTATTTTCATTTTTTTCTTTATTCTTATTGTTTTCCTTATCTTTTTTATTCTTACTATTTTCGTTTCCTTTTTTATTCTTATTATTTTCCTTCTCTTCTTTTATAAGATTATTTTTATTAGCTTTATTCTCATTATTGTTTTTTTTAAATTTTTCATTTTTTTCAACTTCTTTTATAGATTCCTCTGATTTTTTATCTTTTAATTCCATTATCTCATTTTCATTCTTATCTTGATTTTTATTTTCATCTTCCATTTCTTTATAAATCTCCATCTTACCCACTGAAATGTTTTCTTCTTTCGCTTTATTTAATGTTTCCTTATCTGATTTTATTGCAACAACTTCAATCTGCTGCCCTCTCTCATTAGAGACTTCCTCTATCTTTTTCTTTCCTTCCATTATAAGGTTATCTAAGTTTTTATCACCTTCATTATTACTCTTTAATTCTACTGACGTTACCAATACACGGTTTGATTCATCTTTGTTAAGATATCCTGCCGCTTCTACCATTTCTACAATCTCTTCTAAAGCGTCTACTAATGGATAATTCTTCAAATCTTCAAGAGGAAGTTTTGAAGCTTCTTCATTAAGTGCTGAAATTTTTATTACACGATAATTTTTATTAATTTCCATTTCAACACTTGGATTTATATCTACAGCTAATAGAGCTACTGATCTATAATTTTCATTCCAAAACCCTAAAATATATAAAGAAGTAACTACAAAAATTAAAGCAGCAGCTACTCCCTTAGAAATATTTTTAATAGTAAAGTTTGAGTTTTTAATAATGTCTCTATCTTCAAAATATATCTCCATTCCTTCCTCTAAACCGTTACTTTTCTTTATCCTTTTAAAAGTACAATCTTCAGCCATTACAACTATACTATCATAATAAATCTCTATTATAGTGCCTTTGTAGATCACTCAATTCACACCCTTCGCTATAGAAAATATATTCCTTTAATGTATCTAAATTACTGTTCAAAATCAATACTATTGCTATAATAAATTTTCTACTCCTTTGTATGACTTTCTTAGATACACATAATTCTCTCATCAAATCACTAACTGGTAAATTCTTAGTTTTTAAAAATTTTTCTTTTAAATAATCCTTTTCAAATATGTATTTTCCAATACTGATAGCTACAATTCTAGTATCCTTATGTTTTGGAGATTCCTTTATCAATTCATCTAAAGAAATCCCATATCCTTTCATATCCTTAACTAGAAGAGCGATGTCAAACCTAATTTCAACTCTCTTTTCAAAACTATCTATTGCTATAATATTTTCATTATAACCATAACTCTCATCATCACATTTTAACTCACTAATACAAACTTCCTTTGGTTTTCTCGCCTCACTTCGGCGATGATCTATTAATCTACTTTTTATTACCATAGAAGCAAAGGTTAAAAAATTACCTCTTTTTTCATCGTACTTTTCGATAGCCTCATTAAATGCTATTAATCCTACACTAAAGGCGTCATTATTTTCTATTTCAATATATTGTCCTAATTCATTACTAAGCACTTTTTTTATAAAAGGAATATATTCTTCAATTAGACTATTTTTATCCTCTTCGTTACCCTTTTGTATATCTTTCACTCGTTCCTCTAATGTCTTTTCTCTGTTAAAAATATTGAGAAGTCTGACCATCACTTCACCTCCTCTTTATATATTACGATATTATATAAATTTTTTAGTACCCACTTTGATTATCTATTTACCTTAAATATAAATACGTATTATCATATTCTAAAGTTAATGCATTTATCTTACTTACATTAATAAAAATGCGTTAGTTCAAGATATTAATTCTTTCTACTAACGCATTTATATATTTACATTATGAAATTAAATCTCTGTGTTTTAATAAATTTTGATATCTATAGTAATTTTGTACCATTTATAACTAATTCAAATTTAGCACCTAAAAAGTCTGCTGCCTTTCTACACATCATCATACGATTTAGAAATATCTCAAAATACTCCATTAAAGAAGAAATAGTAATATCAATCTTCATTTCCAATAAAACAATTCTTTTTTCAGAATTAATTTTAACTTTTGCTTCCTCAACTGCATAATTTACACGATCGTGAATATCAAAAGTAGCAAAATCTCTGTTTCTCACTCTGCTTCTTCTAACATCAGTTTTATCTGCTAATATTAATGCTGCAGATACTGTATTTACAGGTTGACCTGTACCTTCATCATGATTTCCAATAGCAGAAACTATGGTAGCAATTTCTTCAGGTGGCATTTCCATTCTAGTTAAAATATTAAAAGCTAATATAGCACCTGTTTGAGCATGATCAATTCTATTTATCATGTTACCAATATCATGAGTATATCCAGCTATTTTCCCAAGTTCTCTTTCTCTTTCGCTATACCCTAAGCTATGCAATATACTATCTGCAGTATAGGCAACCTTTCCTGCATGAACGAAAGAATGTTCAGTATATCCAAGGACTCCAAGTAATTCATCACCTTTTTGGATATAGGTTTGAAATTCTTTATTCTTTTTTACATCTTCAAAAGTTATATGTTTCATATATATCTCCTCATTAATATTTCATATATGCCAATACGCCTTTTATAAATAAGCTTATATTATATTGTACCATCTATTTCAATTAATAATCCACTATAAATATAGGAATCGTCCTTGGTAAATTTTACAAAATAACCCCATTTTTATTTTCTTCTTCTATATCTATTACAGATGGAATTATACTAATATGTTAAATAAAAAATAAAATAACATCCAAATTTAAATTTGAATGTTATTTATTTTATCAGCTTTAATTTTGTGCTGTATACTTAACTTTATTTATTTTTGATAAATTCTCTAAAGATTTTAAGATTTAATCTTTTTCTACCTTGCTAAGTCTAATTCCTATTACCCTTTCTTTTCCGCATCTTCAGTATTATTTTCCAAAATACTTTCAGTGATATCTTCAGTAATATTTTCCCCAATTTCAGCAACCATTTGAGCATACTCTTTATAAAATATATCTAGTTCTCCAAAGTAGTTATTCTTCCAAGGCTTATTTTTTCCACAGTAATGCATAATAACACTATTTTCTCGTACCCAATCTAGGTCTATTCTTTTATCAAGATTTCTAAAGTTCATATTATGTACTTTTAAATATCGATCACTAAGATTATAAATAAGAGACTCCACTACTTTAGTTTTTCCTCCATATAAAGCACTTAATACGTCTTGATCAGGAAGTAATAGAAGATTCTTATTCTTTTCAATATATTCAAAAACACTGTCTATGTTTTGCTTTTCTCGAAGAAGTTTTAAATTCATCAACATTACACCTGAGTTAATATAATAAGCATTCTCATCCATATCTAAGCGAAATCTATTTAACTTTTGCATTGTCTTACGAACATGAGAAGCAGCAATATAATAATTGTCTTCAAAGTCCATATAATAAAGTTCGTCAAGAGGATTAATAACCACTAAATCTGGATCTAGATACAAAATTCTATCTAAATCCTTTGGAAGAAATTGCGCTGCAAATATTCTAAAGTACATTTCTCTTGGATAGCGTTTAGTAACAGGTGCATCTTTTAACACTTCATCAGTAACTTTTACAGATATAATTTTACATCTCTTCTTATCTAAATATCTTTCTATATAACTAAAATCATCCTCTGTTAATTCTTTATGGGCAATATATACATTAAAGTTCACATTTGGATTAGATTTTAATATAGAATAAATCATAATAATCAATTGCTCAATATAATTAGAGTTTAATGTAACAAGAATATTCATAAATACTCCTTTCTTTTTATGTAATTCTCTTATAAAACATAAATAAATAAAAATATAAAAAAGTAGCTATCAATTTCTCCTTAAATTCTTTACTAAAAAATTGATAACCTTACTTTATTTATTTCCTAAACATTCAAAATTTATTTATAAAAATTCCTATTACAATAATTAACCCATATATATTTTTTTAAAATTAATATATACGAAAATATATTAATTTTTAAAGTTGTTTAATGGGTCTTATTCAAAAATTCAATAACTTTTTCCAAAGTCTCTTCTCCATATTTATCTCCTAGATTAAACTGGTATTCATGACCTAGCTCTTGAGATTCTTGAGGATAAAATACACTTTCTGTATAAACACCTACATCTTTTAATGCTTTTTCTAATATCTTTCCATGATATTCAAAGGATCCTTTATTACCATCGGTAATAAAGGTTGGAGGATAATTAGAAGTTAATTCATCTATGATGGATGCCTCTTTAGTTCTTTCTTCACTTTTCCAATTTCTACTTCCTAAATAAGCCCAACCAACACGATCAAATATCCAACTTAATATAGGAGAACTTATTTGAGTTAATTTGGCTAAATCGAAGGGTCCGCAAAATAATAAAACACCTTTAATAGTATTTTCATTCACAACTGGTTCTAAATTTACTTGCTGAGAGTATTTTGGATTGGTTTGAATATTGACAAACTGAGATACCATTTGAGCCCCAGCAGAATCTCCAGCAAAATAAGTACGATTCAGATCAATGTGATACTCAGCAAAATGCTTTTTAATATAGGAGTAAACTTCCCCAATCTGTCTTAACGGTATTGGATACCTTCCTTTTGGTGCAAGTGCGTAGTTAATATTAACTACGATAAATCCTCTGCTAGCAAGAGAAATAGCATAAGGTATTATATCTTTTTTATCTCCAGCAACATAGGCTCCTCCATGGACCCAGAAAATCACAGGAAGCTTTTTAGTTACTTGTTTAGGCATAATAATATCAAGTTTCCCATGAGGAAAATCAGACTCATAAGCGATATCTTCATAAATCATTGTTTCTTCTTTAAGTTTCTCATAGTTATCCAATTTGGTATATTCAGTACCTGAAAATAACTTCCTTAAATACCAAACTGTTGGCATAGGAGATATAATACAATATATTAAAACTAAGCCGAGAATTGTTATCAAACTTATGACCACTATTAATATCATTTCAAGCCAATTCATAATTAATAATCTCCTTCCTAAAAAAGCATAACCTAATTATATTAAAAATAGATAAAAAGGTATGCTCTATGGTCAAATTATTCTAAATATCTTTAGGCATCATTGGTGAACTATAAATTTAATAAAATTAACAGAATGCAAGTTCAAATGAAAACCTTGATATTATAAACTTAAAATAATAAAATCAGCAATGATAATATGAACCTTGTATTATATCAATATGCCCATAGCATCTTCATAATTGCATTGCTAATTTTTTTACTTTTATTACCTTATAGCCTTCATTCTCTAAGGTTAATTCCAACAATCTGCCACTCCTTTGATTAACCATATTTCAATATCATTTCTTCTCATTGTGGAATATAAATCCCTCACCAGTGTTACTAGCTTTTTAAAAACATAATTTTTCCTAATAATTCATCATTAAATATTACTATTGGATTTCTATTCGATTTATCATTTTATTATGTGGTTAAAAGTATTTCCTGCAGACTTAAATAAAACAGTATCATTTAAAATATAATTATGAACCGTCCCTATGATATAAATTAAGGTTACCTAAGTATATATTTAAAATACTTTTGGTAACCTTTTTAATTATTAAAATGTATATATTTTTTAATATTAAGTTTTAGCAATTAATATGAACCGTCCCTTAAAATATATTCCCTTTATCAAGTCTTTTTTTACTTCTCTTAGAACGGACTTTTGTAATGAACTTAACTAAAGTAGTAGATAACATAATACCAAAACCGATAGCACCGCCTATTCCTAGTGTTAACATACCTTTATCCAAGGCAGAAGTAAAATTTTTTTCAACAAGATATGTTATTGTGCTATATGCTGCCATACCGGGAACTAGAGGAAAAATTCCTGGAACATAAAACATAGAAGCGGGTGTTCTCATTATTCGTGCCATTAATTCACTATATAAATTAACTATAAAGGCACCAAAGAAAGAGCCGATTACAGAACTCCCTGTTCTCTCGAGAAAAATGCTATAGACTACCCATCCAATAGCTCCACCTAATCCTGCATATAGAGCTTTTTTTCTATCAATATTAAACAATATTACAGGAAATACGCTTCCTAAAAATGCTAATATAGTCATTTTTATTAGCATTTCATCACGCCCCTTTCATTCCAATAAACAGAGCAGTTCCCACCCCTATACTAACTGCTATAATAACAAGCAAAGCTTCACAAAATTTTGATATGCCAGATGAAAAATTTCCATAAATTACGTCTTTTATTCCATTTGTTAATACCACTCCTGGAAGTAAAATCATAATGCCACCTGTAATAACATTATGTGCGTTAATAGAAGGAATTAACATATGCGATAAAATGCTTGTTCCGCCTATAATAAGACCTGCTAAGTAGTACTCTAAAAATTGAAAAAATCCAAATTCAGCAATTTTTTCAAGCGTCATATATGTAATGAGACATATGATTATTGATGCAATACCATCTATGAGAGAGCCATTAAAAAAAAGCGTATAAATAAATCCTGTCATACAAGCAGCTATTGTTCGTACAGGTAAGGTGAAATTGGGAGATTTTTTAATTTCATCAAGAGCTTTCTTGGCTTCATCATAGGATAAAGGATTTTCTTTAAGTTGTCTTGAAAAAGAATTAATCAATTCGATTTTGTATAAATCCACCCGTTTTCTTCCAGCTTTTTTCATTGAAGTAATCTTATCAAATTGGGAACCCTCCACTAATAACAAAATTCCGTTTGACATTGCTAAACATTCCGCTGTAAAGCCATAAGATTCGCAAATTCTTGAAACGGTTTCTTCAATTCTATAGGTTTCAGCACCGTTCCCCAATAATATTTCACCGGCTGTAAGGGCAAGTTCACTTACATTTTTTATATCCATAAGAATCTCCTTTATCTCTATTGCTTGTATTTTTCCAAATATAATCTTCTCTTTAACCCTTTATGATTCGTTCTAATTTACATATTATCTTAAAAATTAATGCTCCTAGCCATATTTGTGATTATTATATCATATAATTATTTTTTTCAATAGAAATTAATTATATTTGAATTTAAACAAAAAATAAAATTTTTATAAGCTTTACTTATAAAAAGCCTATTTATTATTTATGTTTCATAATAAAATTTGCTTGCAAAAAAATTGATATTATTAAAAGAAACTAACTAGAATTAGTCTACTATATAATAGTAAAGATTAATAATGCTATATCTAACTACAATAAAGTATTAAAATGTAACATGCTTTTTTAAGACAGCAAAAGTCATTACATTATATTTAACTTCTTTTTCAAATATGACATGTAATTTCATATCTGTATGCTATACTGATTTTGGGTGATGAATATGCAAATTGATAGGTTATTAGAAATTGTCTTGATACTTCTAAATAGAGAACATATAACGGCAAAAGAATTGGCTGAACGATTCCATGTATCCACACGAACAATCTACCGAGATATCGATACTTTAAGTTTAGCAGGAATTCCAATATATTCTTTAAAAGGGAATGGTGGTGGAATTGGTTTATTAAAAAATTATACCATTGATAAATCCTTATTATCAGAGAAAGAGCAGAAAGATATTATTTTTGCTTTACAAAGTATTAATGCTTTAAAATTTCCTGATGTTGATGGTGTTCTTAATAAAATAAGCGCCTTATTCAAAAATGTTTCAAATACAAATTGGATAGAAGTTGATTTTTCTTATTGGGGAAGCCATACAAAGGAAAAAACAAAATTTACATATTTAAAAGAAGCAATATTAACAAAAACAGTTATTTCTTTTGAATATGTGAGTTCTTATGGTGAAAAGACAAATCGTAATATTGAGCCACTTCGTCTTGTTTTTAAAGCACATTCTTGGTATGTTCAGGGTTATTGCAGAAATAAACAAGATTTTCGCACCTTTCGCATATCACGAATGAAGAGCATTCAATTATGTAATGAAACTTTCACTAGCGAAGTTCCAAATGATCTACAAATAGAATCTCATAATTCAAAGCAAAATCAAATGGTATCCTTAAAATTAAAATTTGCTTCAGAAATAGCCTACAGGGTATATGATGATTTTGAAGAAGAACAAATTGAATATGATGGTAATACATTTACTGTTACTATTGATTATCCTTTTGATGAATGGGTTATTGGTTATATTCTCTCCTTTGGAAGTTTTGTTGAGGTTTTAGAACCAGATTTTATTAGGGAGATTATAAAAAAAAGAGCTCAGAATATAATGGAAATATACAAATGATTGCCAAATGTGACGTACTGCTGTCATATTAAAATTGTTATAATCAATTCATAAAAGAATAATTTTGAGAGGAGATTTTAATATGGAAAATATGATTTTTTGTCAAAGCTGTGCAATGCCTCTTATAAAGAGTGAAGATTTTGGAACAAATGCAGATGGAAGTAAAAATGAGGATTATTGCCTTTACTGCTATAAAGAAGGTGCATTTACCACTGAGGAAACAATGGAAGAAATGATTGAATCATGCATCCCTCACGTTTCTTCTGGAAATCCCTATGCAAACGAAGATGAAGCTCGAACTTCAATGAAAGAGCTTTTTCCAACTTTAAAAAGGTGGAAGTAATATGAATATTATATCAGTAAATGAAAGCAATATAGATGAGGAACATATTTGCTGCGTTATTTCAGATAAAAAAGGTGAAAATTGTGTGTCGTCAAAAAAAACATGGATGAAAGAACGCTTTAGTGACGGCTTAATTTTTAAAAAAGCTGATGTTAGAGGCAAGGTTTTTATTGAATATATCCCTGCTGAAAAGGCTTGGAGTCCTGTAAATGCTGAAAATTATATGTTTATCAATTGTCTTTGGGTCTCAGGACAATATAAGGGACAAGGCATATCAAACCTGTTATTGCAAGAATGTATTGATGATACAAAAAGACAAAATAAAGATGGAATTATTATTGTTGCATCAAAGAAAAAAATGCCCTTTCTTTCTGACCCCAGGTATTTGAAGTATAAAGGCTTTGAGACTTGTGATACAGCACATCCTTATTTTGAATTGTTATGCTTAAATTTTAATAACAACAGTAAATTGCCTACATTCAAGGATTGTACCAAAGATGGCAAAATAGCTGATAAAGAAGGCGTAACCTTATATTATACAAATCAATGTCCATATACTGAAAAATACGCTTTACTACTAAAAAATATTGCAGATGAAAGAAATATTTCTTTTAAACTGATTAAATTTAATACCCTAGAGGAAGCTCAAAATGCACCTACAGTTTGGACAACATTTAGTATTTTTATAAATGGTGACTTTGTTACAAATGAAATTCTGACTGAAAAGAAATTTCTGAAATTAATAGATGAAAAATTTAATTAGATATTTTTTATGTAAAAACTATCTTTACAAATTAAAAATGTTTCTATATTTATATATTAATTAAAGCATCAAATTTCTTTCGTTAGGCATGGTGTTTTTTTATTAAAGGTACGGTTCATTATTATTTTCATAAAATAATAATGAACCGTACCTTTAATAAATTGATAACTAACTATAGAAGATGACAATCATTATTAAAACCCTATAGTTAAAGCCTTTAGAGTTTTATAGAAAAATTATCTCTCAATAAATTTTATCAATTCCTTATTAAATTTTTCATGTTCTTCCCAGAATAATCCATGACCACTGTTTTCAAATGGGACAAGCTTAGAATTTTTGATTTCTTCCTTTTGTACAATAGCCAATGAAAACATACAAACTTTGTCATGAACACCATGAAGAATTAAAGTAGGAACATGTATTTTTCCGAGATCAGAAAATAAGCTCTCATCTCTAAGGGAAATTGCAAGTTTAGCTGTAGACCACCCTGCTGCCTGTAATCCTAATTGGAAAAACCAATCTGAGAAAGGTCCAGTTATATACTTAAAGAAAAACATATCTCCAAATCCCTGTAACATTTTAGGACGGTCATTATATGTTTCCTCAATTAGTTTAGTTACATCTTCCTTTGGTAATCCATAAGGAAAATTCGGACGTCTAGTAAAGCTTGGAGCTGCCGCAGCAAACAAAGCAAGTTTAGACACCCCATGCCCCTTATGACGAGCCATATATCTAATAGCAATTGCTCCTCCTACAGAATGACCAGCAAGTATAATATCTTGTAACTCAAGTGTTTCAATTACACATAGAACATCGTCAGCTAATCGATTGTAGTCATAGCCTTCCCATGGTTTATCTGAATTACCAAAGCCTCTAATATCAATTCCAATACATCTATATCCCATCTCTGGAAGTTTATTAAACTGATATTCAAACAACTTATGATTTGCAGGCCAACCATGTATAAAAAGGATTACCTTTTTCCCAATTGGGTTAATATCTTCTACGTAAATTCTTACCTCTGATTCTACTCTAATATAATATCCCACAGGAATTCCTCCATTAATAAAATTATCTCAGTAACATTTTATTCCTTCAATTCAAATAGGTGAATTGTTTATCCATTTTCATCCAACTACTTTGATGACTAAGTGAGAAATATATAAGATCTAACATTCTTTCCTAAAATCATATAGCTCCTTGAAAATTCTATTATACTAGAAAAAATAGTAACGCTATATAGTAAAAGTTAGAGATATAAAAATTAATTTTAAAGCCTTTCTTATATTATACGAAGATTTAAAGTAGAGATTAATATGTCAAAAAATATAACTAGTATAGACATATAGAGGCAATATTTTCTTTTTTTCTACAAGTTTTACAGGTAATTTTTATGAATTTATCCCTATATTTTAATATTAGGTTATATTTTTATGATATAATTAAATCTTGAATGCATTCATTATTTTGTCAGAGAGGAGATGATGAGAGATTCTTTAAAATTTTAAATTAAAATAAAAAACTTTTAACAAAGTAACTGAAAAACAGGACAAAATTTGATAAGGCCAACTAATTAATTAAAGAGCCTGACATTTATTAGGGGGGATAAGTTGTGAAAAAAATTATATCTATTGTATTAACTTTTACATTAATGTTTTCAGTAACTCCAGTTGCATATGCTACAAATGATATTAAATCATCTACTAATATCATCAGTGAAGAGATGACTGCTATGAATAACCTTGGTCTAATTCAAGGTGATGAAAAAGGATTAACATCTGAATATGCAGCAAAACAACCTACAAGAATACAAGTTGCAACTATACTTTTAAGGTTAAATGGACTTGAAGATGAAGCTAAAAAATTTGAAGGAACAGAAAATTTTTCAGATTATAAATCAGTAAGTTCCATAGAAGAGAGAAATATACTTGCATATATAAAAGCAAATCCTAAAGCTTGCTTAATAGAAGCTGATAAAGATAAATTTAACCCAAACAAATCTGTAAGTGAAGAAGAATTTTATAAGATTGTTCTTCAACTATTAGGATATGAGCAAGGAAGCGATTTTACAAATAAAAATATAATAAAATTTGCAAAATCTATTGGTCTTAATCCTTCAGAAAAAAGTAAATTCACAAATGATGAATTTGCAAAAGCACTTAACGATTGTTTAAAAGCGAAGACAAAAAGTGGTCGTGAATATTTTGAAGTATTATTAGAATCTGGTTTTATGATGGATTTTAATAAAAATAAAGATGTACCAGAAATACTTGTATTTGACGGAAAGCCTCAACCTATATTTAAACATGATGAGGCTATCTATGAAAAAGTTTATGTGGAATCACCACAAGATACAGATCTTGATGGAAAACGTGATTTACTTGAAGTATGGATAAAACGTCCTATTGAAACTGAAAAAGGAATGAAGGTTCCAGCAATATTTGAGGTAAGCCCTTATCGTCCTGGAACAAATGATGACCTTTATATTACTCATAATGTAGATAAAGATTTAACTGTAAGTCCACAAAGTAACATAACTTATGAAGACATAAAGTATAAACCAGTGGAAAAAACAATTCCTGCTCCAAGAAAAGTTTCAGGTAAAGCAGGAAACGGAAGAGTTGCACCTTTTGAATTTGGTGGATGGTATAATTACTTCTTACCTCGTGGATATGCAATAGTATTTTCTGGTGGTATAGGAACTTTAGGTTCTGAAGGTGTTACAAGTACTGGTTCAGTGGATGAAACAATATCAACTATTGCTGTAATAGACTGGTTAAATGGAAGAACTAAAGCATTCACAAATAAAACTGATAATATAGAAGTGTCTGCAGACTGGTGCACAGGAAGCGTAGGAATGTCAGGTACCTCATACTTAGGTACATTGTCTATAGCTGCAGCAACAACAGGAGTAGAAGGATTAAAAACAGTAGTTCCTGTAGCCGCAATAAGCAACTGGTACGATTATTATAGATCAAATGGCGTAACTTCTCCAGCTTTAGGTTGGCAAGGAGATGATGCTGATTTATTAGCAACATACTGTATGAGCAGAATGTTTGATCCTAAAGATTATTCTACAGTAAAAGAATTATTTGAAAAGAATATAAAACAGATGCAAATTGATCAAGATCGTGACACAGGAGACTACAATACATTTTGGGACGAGCGTAATTATTTAAATAATGCTGACAAAATAAAGGCAAGCGTATTCTTAGTTCATGGTCTTAGCGACTGGAATGTAAAAACTAAACAATTTGATATGTTATGGAAAGAGCTTGAAAAATATGATGTGCCACGTAAAGTTATATTACATCAAGGGGATCATATGAGCATTAATAATTTAGCAGGAATAGATTATAATGATATAATGGGTAGATGGTTTGCTCATTGGCTTTATGATATAGACAACAATGTAATGGAAGATATTCCTACTGCTACAATACAAAACAATACAGACCTTAAATGGGAAACCTTCGATACTTGGCCTGTAAAAGGAGCAAATACTAAATTTTATCTTGATAATGATGGTACAAATGGTAAATTAACATTTAGTCCAGTAAAAAAAGATTTAAAAGAAACTTTTTCTGATGACTTATCATTATCACAATTTGATAGAGAAAATCCTGATTTCACTAAATGGCTAGATACAATAGCTAAAGAACCTGAGGTAAAAAGACCTGATCGTTTATCCTATGTAAGCGAACCTGTTACTGAAGATACAAGAATAAGTGGAACTGTAAATGTTTCTATAAAAGCGTCTATAGATCAACCTACTGCCAATATAAGTGCAATGCTTGTAGATTATGGCCCTGAATATAGACCTACAACAGAAACAGAAGTTGTAGTTCCTAATGGTATAATATACGGTGGTAATGCAGGTTCTGATGATATAATAAACTTTGTTATGGATAGTAAAAAAACAGACTATAAAGTTATTTCTCGTGGTTGGATGGATGCACAAAATCGTGTAGCAAATTATCGTGTAGATACTATAAATCCTGGACAAGAATATACATTCAATTTGGACATGCAACCAATGGATTATACTGTTAAAAAAGGTCACAAGATAGGCTTAATAATACTATCTACAGATGCTGAATTTACTGTAAGACCTTTAAAAACTACAAACTTTACATTTAATACAAGTGAAAGTTTTGTAGAAATTCCAATAGTAAATAATACTAAAAAATAGTAAGAGACTTATAAAAATTAGTATATTATAATAAATGCCAAGTGTAAAAGGTATTAATAACTTAATTACTTCTACACCTGGCATTTTACATTTGTTGATTCTAAATGCTTGTCTATACCTTAAACTTAGAAATACTTTCGTTTAATACTTCAGCTTCTCTATTTAAGAATTCAGACATTGCTTTAAATTCTTCTGATGAAGCCATTTGCTCCTCAGTTACTGCTGCTAAATTCATAGCATTTGTATCTATTGTTTTTGATACTTTATCAATTTCGTTCATACTTTCATTTATATTTCCAATATTTGATACTATTTCGCTAGCTGAATTTTTAATCTCAACTATTTTGCTTTCTATATCTGCATTAGAATTTTTTATTACTTCAAAAGTATCACTTACATTATCAGTATATTTCTTACCCTCTTTTGTCATATTTACACTGACAGAAACTGCCTGTAAAACATTATTTGTTTGTTCATTCATAAATCCAATTATATCTACTACTTCACTAGCTGCTGCGTTTGACTCTACAGCAAGTTTTCTAACTTCATCTGCTACAACAGCAAAGCCTTTCCCATCTTCACCTGCTCTTGCTGCTTCAATTGCTGCATTTAATGCAAGGAGATTAGTTTGGTCAGCAATACTTGATATTGTTGTTAATATACCTTGTATTTTATTAATACTTTGCGCTAATTCTGTAATAACTGAATTTACATTATTGATACTACTTTCAATATTATCAATTTGATTCTTAGTATTTTTAATTACTACTGTTCCATTATTAGTATCTTCTAATGTTTTGTACGCAATTTTATTAGTATGATTTATTTGTGTAAAAATATTTTGAATGTCAGAATCTAATTTATCTAAAACATCCTTTATATTTTGTGTTTTCGTAGCTTGCTCAGTTGATATTGAAGAAATTTCATTTGTAGATATAGTCAATTCCTCAGAAGCACTTGATGAATCTGATGAACTTTCTAGAATTCCTTGAGCCGCTTCTGTAACCTTTTTAGAAGATACTTGAACTTTTTCTATCATATCTCTTAATGAGTCAACAGTCTTACTTAATGCAATGTTAATCTTACCTATTTCATCCTTTCTAGAAGTGTCAATAGGTGAAGTTAAATCTCCTTCTGCAATAGTATTTATTGATTTCACTAGTGCTCCCATCGGTTTAAGCATAATTTTTGAAGCAATATAGTTAATAATTATAGAAATTCCAATTAAGACAAGGGTAACTAAGATTATTATTACAGTTAATTGATGTGTCCTTTCTGAAAGGTCTGAACCTCTATAATCATATTCTACTACTCCAACTACTTTATTAGCAGAATTTAATATTGGAACAAAAGCTGATATATAATAATTCTTAAGTGATTCAACATAATACATTTCACTTACCTGTGCTTCACCTGTATCAAAGGCTTTTTTTGCCTCTTCTGAAAAATCAGCTTTTGGTTGCTTATATCCTATTTCTACATTTGCATCACTTCCATCAATTACATATGTATAATTGTCTGAGTCATTTGATACAAAGGTATATAACATACCTTTCCCGATACTATTATTTAATGCTTGTAGCTTTTTTCTTGTATCAATATAAAATTTATCACTTCCATTTAAAGATTTTGAAAGTTTTTCAAATTCATCTCCATCGATTACTGTAACAGCTGACTTTGCAATGTTTAAAGCATCTCCTTGTAGTTGAGTTACAGTGTGAGAATACATATTACTATAAAATATGTATCCCATAGAAAAACTTGACAACACTATTATCAGTGATGTTATTAATATAATTTTAGATTTCATAGATAAAGAAACATTTGATATTTTTTTAAATTTCAAAATACCCACACCCTTTCATAAATATAGTTTTATAACCTTGAAATACTTTAAGATATCTCAAATAAAATAACTAGTGAAAGATTGACTAAATATTTTGTACAACGCAGGTCAATAGATTCCACTGACAATAGCAGTATCAGTAGATTCTGTGAAGCAACATAGCACAAAATAAATTAGCATACTTACAGCTATTTTTTAAGATATCCAAATAAATACTCCTATTACTACCTAAGAAGTTAATGCATAGCTAATATAGCTGCACCCTTTAGTATTTCAATTCATAATGCAAAATTTGTAATTTTAGTTGAAATTAACTCTTTATGAATTAATTTATTACTAAGAAATCATATATATAATGCATATTAATATTATCGATAATAATATATGAAACATAAATGGTATTTTTATAATCTGTCTTAAACATAATAAAGACTTTTCACATCCAAAATTTGATGTGAAAAGTATTCTTAATACAATATTAAATTTGATAAGTTTTATTATTCTATTTCCTCTTTTTATTCATTCTTACAAGATTCTCCACATTATGTATATTTTAATATACCAATTGTCTATTGTCAATCTTTTCTGTCAATTTTTTGTGTTTAATGTATTATAATGTCACCTTATAGATATAAAAAAACATATAAATTATCTAATATATCAAAAATAATTACCTAAATTTAATATAATCTTAAATTTTATAAAAGATAATGAAAAAAGGATGCGAAACTCATCCCGCATCCTTTCCTTATTCTTTATAATAATTTTATTTTAAATGCTAATTATATAGATATTTATTAAAGATAACAACATTAACTTACATAACTTTATTATATATTCCCATATGAACTGTATTTATTTGTAGAGCTCATTTTGTCAAAGTAAGATTTCACCATGGCAAAAGCTATATTAAAAATCTTCTTTCTTTAAATTTAATTTGCCTATTTAAAATTTTTTAATAATTAGCATCAAGATTAAGATAATCCAGTGTTTTCTGTTGCATGTCTCCTAATCTCCATAGTGAAATTTTGTTATATCTTAATTGTTTTGAAATGTTAAACCATTTGTCTAATGTTCTATTATCTGCATACCAAACAGTATGGTTAATATTATTATCATCAAAATAATTAAAATATACACTTCCACTTGATTCATCTCGTTTAAGATTATCAACTGCTTTTTCTGATAATTTAATTGCCTCAATTTCTGTTAAAGCAGTAACTTTCCCATCTTCACTCCAATCAAATCCTCCTGTGGCAAAGGCTATAATTTTATCCCCTGGGATCTTCTCCATCTTTATACCTAAATCACGTATAAAAGCTTCATCTGCTTTAGGTCCTGGACCGCTGTGATATCCATAAAGATTATAAGCCATCATCACATAATCAGGTCCTTCTGGCAATGTTAACTTGTCTATAGGAGTCTTAGGTTCTAAAACAATTCTAAGAGATTTATCAATACTGCTAAGTTTTTGATACAGTTTAGAGCAAAAATCAATATAATTTTCCCATATATCGTCATCTATATTTTCATAATCAATTTCTACTCCATTAAATCCCTTTTGTGTAACCATATTGATAATTTCATCTATATGATTATTCCTACTTTCCTCTGTTGCCATCAACCTTTTTAATAATTCTGGATCCTTCTGAACAGCTTTTCCCTCTTCATTAAATCTATCATTTACAATTGTGATATATAAATTAGCTAACTTATTATCACTGTTAATTTTCATAATTTCAGGTAGAGCCTCATTAAATTCATTTGTAAAATGCAAATTATCATGATAATCAAAATATGCTGCAAAGACCTGCAAACTGGACAAGTTTTCCTCAATTTCTTTGAGGTCTTTAATCCCAGCTTCCCATTGCCAATCAACAATCCAGACTGATATCTTTTCATGGGTTTCTTTAGGTATATCTCCATTATTACTTGAAGCAGGTCCTATTCCACGATATAGGATTAAAATAAAAACTATAATAGTGATTATAATTATGAAAAATATCTTTTTATAATCTTTCTTCCTAAGAAACATCTCTTTATCTCCATTCACATTAGACATCTTAAAAAAATAATAACCCAAAATGTCGTCCTATTATTTCTTGAAGATACCTTATCTTTAAAAAGTTTCTATTGCCCAGTCAACTAATGAATTGAAAAAGTCTTGTATATCTTTAGCTATCTTTTGAGATTTAGTATAGCCATTATAAAACAGAATAGACATTTCACTATCTTCTTCCTTTATAATCTGTTGAATCTTTAAATCATCAAATACCCCATCGTATATTGTGTCTTTTTTGTTGATTTCACTGTATTGGGACTCTAATGCTACTCCACCCTTTGATATGGCATTGTCTATTTGTATATCTTTTGTTACTAAAATGTTATCTACCCAAATTTCTAATTTATTTCCACTCATAATAATCTCAACATTTCTGCTTTTTTGAATATTAATGGGATATTCCTTTGTTTCAACCACACTATTATTTGGTGTTTCAACTTTAGTAGAGGATTCCTTACTATCTTGAGGTGATATTTCCTCACCATCCAATTTTATATCTTCAAATTTATAAGAAAATAATTTTTTAATCTCTTTCATAGGTGCTTTCTCTTCAACAATAATTTGATTATCCTGAAATGCAATATTTATAAAAGAGTTATTTTCTCTATCATAACGAATAACTATACTTTGCCTGCCTACTACATTTCCTTCGATTCTAGTACTTAACTTAATATTATTATAGTCATCACTATCTTTTAAATATAATATACCGCTATCTTCTACTGGAGATGTAAGAACAATCCTATTTCCTATAAACTCTGCAGCTCCATTAATCAGTTGCCATTGTTTTCCACGGTTTTCGTCTCCTACTACAAAGGTTAGATTCTGTCCTGTATCCTTATTTATCTTCATCAAAAGATGATTTGTATACCAATAGGGGTTAGGCTGTAACCTTTTAAGATTATATAGATTTTCAGTGCTGCTATTGTAACTGGCTCCCTCTTGGTTAAAATGAATTTTAAATTTTTGTTGTATATTCTGTGAATTTACATCTTCAACTAATCTATTCATACCATTATAAAGGGAATTAGCATGCATAATCATATATACTTGAGGTATAAAACCAAGTTTCTGATTATAAACTTCTTCCATCTTAATATAATCTTGATTTATCCGTGATTCCATTTCAGTTCGGTTTTCTATTGGAATCATATCCTTGTCACGGATAAAATCCATAAGATAATGGTCATAATATGTTGCATTTTTTTTATCTTTAAATTCAGCTTCACTTTTCATTCCTATATAATTATTGTATCTATCAAATATATTTATATATGACAATCTATAGCCATTTGTTCCAAGCTCCCAGAACCCATTTTTCATTAACTTTAACAAATCCTTTGATTGAAGAAACTTGAAATCTTTTCCTTCTATTCTATCAGCATAAGAAAGCATTGTGGCTTTGTAATTATACTTTTCAAGCATTGGTTGTACAAACAAACTAGAGTCATTTCGTCCATCCTCAAAAGTTAAAAAAAGTGCTTTTTCAGGTAAGGGTTTTCCTTCATTGTAAAAATCTAATATATCCTGCTGAGATATAGTTTTATAACCTAAATTATAGAGAGTCTCTAGTTGTTTATCTAATTGGCTTTTAGCTATTAATTTAGGTGTACCAGATCGCCCTACCCCAAAATACGACAATGCAATAAAACCATTTTTATTTTTCCACTGTGTCTTATCTGGTTCTTCATATTTTTTAATACCAAATAGTGCTTTAATTAGTAACGCTGAAAAAAACAATAAAATAATTACTTGTATTACTGTTCTAATCACTTTAATACGATTTTTCTTACGATAATTCAGCTCATTACTGCGAGTATTTTTATTCATGTTTATTCATCCCTCACATATTACTTTGCAATCTTTCTATAGATAAGACATATTAAAAATAACTAATCAGTATGCTTACCTATCTTACTCATACTCCTTCATCAGAACTCCACGATAACCTAAACTATCATGAAGATCTACTTATTTATCTGATGCAAAATGTACTTTTAAAAAAGAAATCTTAAAAGTCTAATGCTTTAATAGTACTTAGAATTAAATGCTGGTTTTAATTTTATCATTCTTTTTATCATTCTTTTTATTATTCTTTTTCCTTGCTTTTTTATTTTTTGCTTTTATATCTTCAGGTGTTTCTCTCGTTCCCCAAGTAGATTTCCAAAAGGTCACCCAAGCAACTGGCATCTGCCATAAAAGCACCACTTCATAAAAAAGACAAAATACTATTCCAAAAATCCATAACTTACTTTTTCGGAATAATAAATGTGCAAAACTCATCAGTAATGCCATGAGTAAAATTCCTAAAATAAAAGTAGTTGGAAACACGTTATGAACAATAGGAACATAAATAAAGTTGTACAGCACTACTATTGGCGCAGCAATAGGTACTATAAGACCTATGTAAAAAAACAATGCCATAAAAGGTTCCTTCCTCCATATAAAAGAACCAGCTCTTAAAGATTCCCGCAACCATGATCGTTTCCATCGCATCTGTTGTTTCAAGAAAACCTTTGTATCTGATGGAACAATAGTAGAACATATTGCACTATCTTGATATCCAGTACGATGATTTTTCATAATAAAATTAGTCATACTACGGTCATCTCCAAAAGTAGCAGGTTGTCCAAGAAATTTTTGATTAAGCCAAACATCTCTATGCTCAATTACTAATTCCTTGCGATAACAGGATAGTGGACCAGAAAGACAAGTTACACTATCAAAATATGATTCTGCTGCTTTCATAATACGAAAGGCAATATAATAACGAACGGTCTGCATCTTTGTAACTGAGTTAGTATATTTATTCTCAACATCTGTACGGCCAGTAACACCGCCCATTTTAGGATCTTGAAAAGGTTGAACAAGATTTTTTATTGCATCAGGCTCTAAAAAACTATCGGAATCCACAAAGACAACTAAATCATGTTTTGCCTTTTCCACACCTTTACTCAGTGCTACACGCTTACCTCCATTTTGAGATAATTTCAATACTGTTAAACGTTCCTTAAGCTTATAACGTTCTGCCTCATTATAAAGTTTTTCTGCTATCTCTTCTATTTTTTCCACAGATCTATCTGTGGAGCAATCATCAACAATAATTACTTCTAGTTTATCTATAGGATAATCCTGATTAATGCAACTTAAAATAGTTCTTTGAATCCATTGCTCTTCGTTGAAACAAGGTACAATTATTGATACTCCTGGAGTGTAGTTAGGATTTATAGGCACATTCCTATATAATGCTCCAAAAAAATATCTGGATAGCAAGAATGCTGCTGCAATGATACTATAAAAGTATAAGAATATATTGTATTTGAAATATATAACACTTTCAACACGCATAAGCATGATAATTGATACTACTACAAATAAAATAGTACTTGCAGTATATACAGAATAACCCCATCGTTTTTTTTGAAAATAGTCAAAGAGAGTTTTCTCAAACTCGAAAGCTACACAAAGCTTTTCTACATCCTCGTTTTGCTTAGTGAAATGTCTTACCACCTTGCCATCAGTATTAACTTTAGACTCAAATCCTTCTGGCATAGTGCCCGGTGGAAGATCGAATTTAATCTTATATTTATCTCCTACATCAAATTCAACATCCGTAGTTTCCAGTTCAACTAAAATTCCCGTTGAAGAAATATCAATAGCTCGAGCTTTTATCTTATTTTTCTTTTTTTCATTATGATTGACTAATATAACATCAAAATTAGCCATATATCTTAAACTTAACATATGTAGCTTTTGTATATCGTCTGCTTCATACTCTCTATCTTCTAATTTAATACTTTTTAGACCTCTACGATCTTTTAATTTTCGTATATTTTCTGGATCTGGTGCATTTGAAATGATACGTCTGTCTGGTTTTGGAGCAGGCAGTACCTCAATTACGTTTTTTTTCTTTTTATTATTTTTTCTAAACAAGAATATATCTCCAATCTACATTATAAATTTAATTATTTGTGTAACATTAAAAATACCTTATATAGGGTTCCTTAATGAAAATTTAACTTAATGCATGATTTTAAATTAAGAATGAAGAATTATGATTAAAACTCCAACCTCAATGCCTTTAGAGTTTTTAATAAATTTTATTCTAAGAAATTCACTAAATGTGAATTTTCTCCTAAATTCTTCATTCTTAATTATTAATCTTTAATTTATAAGAATTTAAGCTACTTTTATAGAAAATTTATTTTCAAAAATATATCTTAAGTTTCCATATTAGACTCCTATATCAACTTAATCTAGTTTTATATCTTATTTATTCATAAGTTCAGATATTGTAGCAAAAGAATATCCCATACTTTTTAAATTCTCAATTATAACCGGTAGTGCTTCAACAGTACTAATCTCATCTTGAAGATGAAGTAATATGACGCTTCCCTTATCTGTATTTTCAAGAATGAAGTTTACAATATCTTCTGCACTATTCTTTACATCCCAATCATGTGGACTTACATCAAATAGAGAAATTGTTTTATAGCCACAATCTGCTATTATTTTAGCTGTTGCCTCATTAATCTCTCCAGTAGGAGGTCTAAAAAACATCTTTGGCTGCTCTTGGAGCGCTTCAGTAAGTACTTGATGACATTTTACAACCTCATACTGTAATTTTTCAGGTGTTATATTTGTTATTACCGGATGACTATAGGTATGATTAGCAACATCATGCCCTGCTTCAACAATAGCCTTTGCTAGATTCGGATTCTTTTCAACTCCATTTCCTCTTAAAAAAAATGTAGCTTTAATATTATATTTATCTAAAATATCTAATATTTTTGTTATTGTAATATCTCTGCCCCAATCATCAAATGTGAGAGCAATTTCTTTTTTATCTGTATTTATCTTATATACAATGTCGTATTGACTTTCTCTAATCTTTTCATTTATTTTAGCTGCATCATATCCTTTTATGGCCTGAAGTGGTTTTCTCTCATAACTACCTTCAAGTAATTTACTTAAAGGCACTAGTTTATACCCTACATCATCAACAGCTTTTGCAATTAATGGAATTGACTGGATAACCGCTGGATTTTTATCAGCATTTAAAGCTATTATTCCTCCACGAGTAATATATTTTTCTATATAATCACCAATCTCTTTTGCACCTTTCATATCCCAATCCTTAGGGTTAATACTGTAAGTAATAACTGCTTCCAATCCACTTTGTGCAGCAGCTAGACATACATCATCATTGTACTTCCCAGACTTGGCTCTCAGATACTTTGGACTTACTCCTGTTTCCTTTTTAATTATTTCATTAGTTTTCTGTATTTCTTTATATATATTTTGATAACTCAACTCAGTTAAATCCACTCTATTTAGAGTATTATTTTCGATTTCATGCCCTCTTTTTAATATCTCTTTTGCAATTTCTGGTTCCTCTGCTACTCTCATTCCTGGAAGAAAAAATACTGCCTTTATTTGAAACTTGTCCAGCTCATCAAGAAGCTGTTTCATCATCTTTTCATCACCCATACCACTAAAAGTAAGAGTCAACTCTCTCTTTGTAGTATATACATAAGAAATAGCCTTACTTTTTTCCCCATCATATTTAGGTATATTTTCATTTGTCTCTATCTTAGATGGAGAAGCATCCTTTTCTTTCGAATCTTTCTTCCATAAATCACTTCTACATCCAGTTAGATGTACTAAAAATAATATAATTATGGCAGTAAGGCTTACTAATTTCACTTTGTTTTTTTTACCTTTTACATCTTCCATCATCATCTATCATCTCACCTTTTATAAAGAGTTTTAGTTAATAGTAATAATTATTACTATATATAAACCTATTGTCGACAATTATTAATATATATAATTATTTTTTCTCACTGAATAATTATATATAAATGATATGTACTAGAGTATTACTAGATTTAATGACTATATTACAGTTAATGTTTCTAATTGTATAAATACTTTTTAATTATTTATTATTAAACCTAGAAAATTATTTTAAGGAACTTTTACTAAATTAAACTAAATGTTTATATGTATAATAATCTATTTTGCTAGTCAATCTAATTCACATTATTTACAACAAAAAAACTCTAACATAATATAGTAACCTTCCATTGAGAACAGCTAAATAATCAATGCAGATAACATATATGCTAAAGCTTTCCAAAACAAATACTACCATAATAATTAAAAATTTTAAAGACTTTTTTCCTGTAAATTTCACTATAATTTATATTTTTTACAATTAAGTAGAATAAGACTATTTAAGAATCCTATTATATCAACGTTTCTATAATGTGTTATAGTAAAATAATTAACATTAATAAATACTAGTATCTATGATTAAAACTCACCGTCAAAGCCTTTGCAGTTTTTTAAAATAATTCTTCATTCTTAATTATTAATCCTTAATTTCTTATGAAAAAGGATACATCTTAATTTAAGATATATCCTTTAAATTGTAAAGATAATTAGTCCTTTTTCTTTTTCATGTATGTGACAATATAATTAATTGTAAATAATTCTCTTAATACAATTAGTTATCTATTTGAGAGCAAAATTGACCAAATTTCCCATGTGATAAGCTTGCAGAGCTAGTCTTTAGCCCTCTTCAAGTTGTTCTTTTAAAACAGCTTCTTTCTTTTTTACTTCTGTATATATTAAAAATACTATATGTAAAAAGTATTAGAGTTCATCTATCAAAGCCTATGATGATATGTAAAATTTTCTTAATGGTTGTCCACTACGAAAAAGAAAATAACTATCATGCTTTCTTTTTTAATTAACAAATATAATTTTTAATTTCTAAGCTATCTCCTAATAATTCCTTTGTTTTTTGCTTCAGATAACCAACTTGGAAATTCCTTTAATAGGCGATCATACAACTCACTATCTTTAACTTTATTAAAGTCATCTAGAGCAAAGAAACTAGCATTATCTACAACTCTACCTTTAATTGTATCTAAATGTTTTAATATTCCATACCCAAAGCCACTGACTCCAACAAACTGCCAAAATATAGGATATTGTGATGATTCCACCATCAAGCTCTCAATTTCTCTTTTAGCTCCTACTCCCCCATCAGTAATAAATATAATATAGGCCGGTATAGAACTATTACGATATTCTTCAATAATTTCTCTCATAACAGCAGGTTCATAATTTCCACCTCCAAGAGATAGCATTAAAGGCTTATAATCTACTGGAACCGCATTATAATAGTTGAACATAGTAACGTTGTCCATCCTCTTTGGCTTGGTTCCATAGTACCAAAAATCTAATTCTTCGTTATCATCAAATTGTATGGCTAAAGGCAATATTTTATTAACAATTGATTGAACCGTTCTATTTTTATATATCCTAGTCATTGATCCAGATATATCAAGTATAAGTGCTACTTTGGCAACTATATCAGGAACTTTATTTTTTTCCAAAGCTAATTTTAGTGGTTTAGCTAAGTTTACAAGTTGTGGAGCATTTTTCTCTAACTTTTTCTCTAGTGAAATTTTTGAAGCTTGGATAACTGGCACTGGTTGTGATACCATAGGCTCATCATCTTCCTCCTCTACTCCACCATATTCTTTTAATAGTTGAGAAAGCCCCCCATTAAAACCATTCGCCACAGCATTCATTCGCCATTCATTTTTATTATATATCTCAATGGCGATAATTGCTTTTTGGTCTTTAAAATTATTACCTGTCAAATTTAACTCTAAATCTTCCTGATGAAGTTGTAATAGTTTAATGTTAGCTTGATGAATCATACCCATAGTTCCATCACCATCAATACTAATTGTAAACACAAGCTTAACAACCTCAGAAGGTAATTTAGCTAAATTTACATTAAATGTAGTTCCATTCATGCAAATTGCATCATCTGGTGACTTTAATTGATTATAAAAAATCATATACATATCATCATATAGTTGATCATTTTTATCAACAGCAAAACAACTAATATCATATTCTGATGGTCCATTGATATGGAAATCAATCTTGATAGGTATGTGAATATCTCCTAGTTTTGTGCGATAACCTCTTTGTATAAACATTGTAATCAAATCCCCTTTTTTTACTACTATACTATCATAAGTTGGTATAGTTATCCATCACTTATAATCTAGTAATTTTACAGATACCTATACAAACTTCTTTGTTTGTAAGTCATTCATTAGTTACGATATTTTTACGGGGGCTATTATACTCATAGTAATGATGTAACTTTATTTAAAATACAATTATGAATCGTCCCTTAGTTACAAATATGTTAACCAAAGCTTCCATTAATTTAATAAAATGAAATTTTATATTCACGTTTTTATTTTATAAAGATATAGTATGCTTTGTAAAATACTTAAGGAAAGCTTTAAAATTAGACTTTATTTTAATTAAATATAAGGTAAGAAATATATAACATAAAATGAATAATTTATATTTAATATAAATTTTAGTAATGTTATAATAAATTTTAAGAATAATACCATTTAATAGTTAATTATTATTTTTTATGTGGATTCTTAAAGGAGAATAATAAAATATGAAAAATCTATATTCAATTGGTGAAGTAGCCAAAATAAAAAATCTCACTATAAAATCACTAAGATATTATCATGAAGTTGGAATACTTATTCCTGCCTATATAGATAAATTTACAGGTTATAGATACTATTCACCAGAACAGTTTATTCACATTGACATCATTAAGGTAAGCAGAAATATAGGAACAAGTATAAAAGAACTCCAAGAACTATTTAAAAATGCTGATTCTACAGAATTGCAGACTTTTTTAGATTCTAAGCTTCATCAAGCAAAAGAAAATATTTGTAGAATCAATGAATCCATTGATTGTATAGATAATTTAAATAGCGCTCTTCAAAATTCTAAATTTGCAGTAGAAAATGATAACATAGCTATAAAATTTATTAATACACGATATATTATAACTTTTCCTTGTAAACAGGCTGGAGATTTTAAAGAATTAATTTATTACTCTAAATTAGAAAAAGTAATTGAAGAAAAAGGAATAAAAGCTACTTTTGAAAGTGGTATTTTGTACGATGTAAATATGGATTCAGAACTAAATACCATACCTCAATATACATTTAAAGTTATAGATAAAAATTACTTTGACAAATCTGACGATAATTTTGCCATTTTATCAAAGGGTAATTACTTAACATTAACTTACAATAGATATAATGAAGAGCAACAGAAAAGTAAATTATTATCATATGCACTGCAAAATAATATAACAATAAATAGAATGATAGAAGTAGATATATTACATGATATTTTTAATATAAAAACATATACTTGCCAAATACAAATACCAATAGATAACCAAGCACATTAAATAAAATGTGCCTGGTTACTCTTAAACTTAAAATTGATACTGATATAAGAAAACAGTTTCTTTTATAGTTGCTGGCTTTAAATTTATTGTAACTTCTTTAAAATCTATTGGATTAAATCCTATATGATCATAAAAACCATAATTACATGCAGTATCAGTATAAACATAAATAGACTTTTCTGACTTACTTTTAAAGTATTCAAATAAATTGTACATTAAAGCTTTCTCTACTCCTAAACCTCGACACTCTTTTGATAATGCTAAAAGTACAATATTGCCTGCGAACAAATGCTCTCTGTTTTTCATTAATTCTTTATAAGTTTTAAATAGCTTTAAATATTCTATAACACACTGTCTATCCTTTTTAGGATGAAACAAAATAGAAAAACTTTGAAATGCTATTTTAAAAATATGCCTTAAAAATCCATAACATTTTTTATCACCTTTAGCATGGCCAAGAATAATTCCTACAACAGTTCCATCTTTTACTGCAACTTTACCAAACGAACTATCCATAAGAGATATTCTTAGAAACACATCTAGAACCTTATCAAGCAACCTTTTACTTTGAACGATTTTTTCTATATTCCACGTTTTGTTAAGTAATTGTTTAATGTTCTCATAATCAGTCTCTTTAACATCTCTATAAATGATATTTTCTATAAATCTACTCCTCTCATATTTAACCCTTCTTATATAAGAATAATGTATCCTTTAAAGGTAGAGTCAAGAATTGTTTTCTATAAAAGCAGTTTTTATAACTATATTTTTAGAGATAGTTTTGCTATTTTATCAAAAGGTAATTCCTTGACATTATTACATGATATTCTTAATAAAAAATATATACTTTTTAGCTCTAAATACCAATAAGCAAAGAAGCACATTAAATGAAATGTACTTCTTTGCTCTTGAGCCTAAAATTGATATTGATATAAAAAAATAGTTTTCTTTGAAGACCTTGGTTTTAAATTCATTGTAATTTCTTTAGAATCTAGTCGTTTAAATCCTGTATGGTCGTAAAAACCATAATTACATGCAGTGTCCGTATAAAGATAAATAGATTTTACTGACTTACTCTTAACGTATTCAAATAAATTATCTACTAAAGCTTTGCCTATTCCTAAACCACGGCACTGCTCTGATAATGCTAAAAGCTCAATATTGCCTGAGAATAGATGCTTTTTATTTTTCATTAATTCTTTATAAGCTTTAAATACCTTTAAATACTCCATAACATAAAGTTTATCGTCTTTTGAATAAAATAAAAGTGAAAAGCTATATCTCAAGATTTTTAGAATATGCTTTACCGTTCCATAAGCTTTTTTCTCATTTTGAACATGACCAAGAATAACTCCTATAACAACTCCATCTTTTACTGCAATTTTACCAAATGAACTATCCATAAGACATATACTTAGAAACATATCTAGAACTTTATCAAGTAATTTTTTATTTTTAACAAATTTCTCTACACTCCATGTTTCATTAATTAATTTCTTAATGCTTTGATAATCAGTTTCTTTAATATCTCTATAAATGATATTTCTCATAGATTTACTCCTTTCATATTTAACCCTTTTTAATAAGTATAAAGTCTCCTTTAACAGTAGAGTCAAGAAGTGCTTTCTATAAAAACAAATTTGCTAACTTTTCATATAATATTCATGCATCTTTATAGTTACTTCTAATCTTAGTAATTCAGCTAACTTTTAATATACTCCATTAAAATTAGGTGTATTTATTTGTTCCCGCTTTCTTAATATTTTTAGGCATACTAAAAAGAGTTAACATTTCCTTATTAGAAACATTAGCTCTTTTCATTGTTACAAAGTTTTAAGACATATTTCCCAATCCAAAACTACTTTATTTTACTTATGTATCTTTTCTTATTAATAATATTAGTTAATGTATAAGCAATGCAGATAATCCCATCATTTATATAATAAATTCTTTCATCCTCTTGATTCATAACTTCGTCATTGGAAAAGTGATTATATTTTTCATCTAAATTTTTAATAATATCATTGGATTTTTTTTGGGGTTTTCTTTAGCCACTTTTTAGCTGCTCTTTTATCTATATCATCTGTACTTTTAAGAAAATTCACAAAATAATCCATCATTTTTTTATGCCTATCATTATAAATGAGTATCCATTTGTTACCTAATTCTTTTTTCAATTTGTCACTTTCTTCTTGATGTATAACCTCAAGTCTTCTACATTGTTCAATTATAAAGTTCTTATTCAAGGTATCACCATCTTTTCCACTAAATTTACTCTAGCTCTTTATATTGTTAAATAACTAAAGAAAATAATCCATATCATTCTCTAACTCCACTTGCAATTGCTCATAATACATAAAAACATCCTTATCATATTATACAATGAATGTGTTTTCTATTAAATCTATTAATATCATTTACTTGATATGCTATCACAACAGCTTTAATATTCCCTTTATATTTAGTTATAACACCTCTATAATTACTATCTTCCAGTTGCTTTTCATAATAAAAATCTGGACTATTATGTGATGATTTATATATTGCTTATATTTCCTCTTAAATTTTGACAAAATAAAGCATCAGATACTAATATACCTAGTGTTTTATTGTATTTATAAACCCATATAATTAAATGCCCTTTAAAGTCTGTTCAACTCTTCTGTATATAAAGTATATGCTTCCATCATAGATTCTAAAAAATCCCAAAGGGATTCGTTATTCAATTTTAATTCTCCCTTAGCCCTTTTAGTAAAAAACTGATAATCTCAACCTTCAATCATAAGGCAACTTATTATTGAAGGTTTCAAAACATAAAAGACCATGAAATTCATTTGTTTAAATGCTATTCACGGTCTTTTTCTATTTTAATTGTATTCTTTACTATAAACAAACTAACTTAAAATTTTATCTAATTCTTCAAAATTAGCATATCCTTGTAAGATTATTCTTCCTTTGTCTCCCTCTACTGCAATAACTGTTGGAAAACTTGCTACACCCATTTCGGAAACCATATTAAAATATTTAAATGTCTCTTCTTTTAAATCTTCTGATAGAAATTCTTTTTCAAATTCTTCTTTAGAAATTCCAAAGTTCTCAGCTATTTCAGTATACGTCTCTAAACTATTAGTATCCTTTCCTTCTATAAAAAGCGCTTCTTGGATCTTTTTAAGAAAGTTAAAAGCCATATCCTTTTTTAATCTTTGGATTAAAACTACTGCTTTTGCTCCTGGAAAACTGTCTAAAAATATATTATTATTTTCTAATATATTTTTATTAAACCCTTCTCCAAATTTTCTACCAGTTAATTCTTCTATTCTTCTATTATGGCCCTTTATATAATCACCTAGGTTATGATTCATAGTTTTAACATTATCACCTATCCACATTCCTCCAGGTAAAATGTTAAAATCATAAACTTCTTTGTACTTTTCATGTATCTTAGTTATAACATCGCTAAAACCATAGCACCATCCACACATAGTATCCATAACGTAATATATTTTTGTTTTCATATATTTATCCCTCACAATTAAATTAATATCCTACTGTAAATCTTCTGCGTGAGAACTTAGGTTCTTCAACTTCGTTCAGCATAGCAAAAGCAAAATCCTCAAATGAAATACGACTATAACCTTTTTCATCTACTACTAAGTAATCTTCACTAGTACGATAAACTCCTGTTCTTTTTCCTGGTTCTATAAATGCAGCAGGACTTAAATTTGTCCAATTAAGATTTTTTTCTTGTTTATACTTCTCTAATGCTTCACCATGAGCTAATGCAATTGGCTTCCAGTCTGAAGGGAAATCTTTTGTTTCAACCAATTTAATACCCCCTTCTACAAGAAGACTTCCAGCTCCACCCATTGATAAAAGACGCGGTACACCTGCTTTCTTTACTGCATTTATTAAATTTTTAGTAGCATCTACTAAAGTTTCTTCCTCTCCATGTTTTGGGCCAAAAGCACTAATAACTATATCGTTTCCTTCAATAGCCTTTGATAATCTTTCTTCGTCAAATATATCTCCCTCAATAAACTTTAAATTATCTTGCTCACTGTTAACTTTTAATATATTATGAACTATTCCTGTAACTTGATGTCCTCTTAATAATGCTTCTTTTAAAATAACTTTTCCTACATTGCCGTTTGCCCCAATTAATGCTATTTTCATAAATAATCATCCTTTCAATATAATTTTATTAATTGTTGTGTTGTAACCAAATTAGTTACAACAAGCATAAAAAAATAGTAGTATATTCGATGTAACTATAGCAGTTACATCGATATTAAAAATCTTTAGTTGAACTCTACTTAATCTTTTCTAACAAACCTTCAACAATATCCTTCATTGTAACATTTTTTAATACATCCTCCATTGCCCCTTGAGCTTTAAGTAATATAATTTCTAGCACAAGTTGAATATTAGCACCTATAGGACATTTTGGATTTGGATTTTCATGTATTTGAAAAAGCTGCCCCTCCTCAACTACATCTACTGCCTTATATATATCTAGCAAAGTAATACTTTCTATAGGTCTTAAAAGATAAGCTCCTCCACTACCTGGATTTACATTGACAATACCAGCTTTTTTTAGCATTCCAGTAACCCTTCTAATAATTACTGGATTTGTATTTACACTGCCAGCAATCCATTCTGAGGTACATAAATTATCTTTTTCCATAGATAACATAGACAGTATATGGACTGCTACAGAGAATCTACTACTAATTTTCATGCTTAACTCCTCCTGTTGTAACCATTATAGTTACAACAGGAGGAGTTGTCAATAGAATATCAGAAACTTTTTTTAAAAATCTCTTTTTATTATTCTATCTCTTATTTAAAACAAATATACAAAGATAATATAAATTTATTCAAATCCTTAATATGTTATTTCACATAGGTACTAACCTGTTCTTCTTTCTATATCTACAGTATACTAATACAACACTTAGCATTTATAATTCAATATACTCAACTTATATAAAAGGAATTATATCTTATATAATACTCTTTATTAATTCCAATTATAGAGCTTATTTTTAAAAACGATATACCTTTTTAAAAGATTATTTCATACAATTGTTAATAAAATAGCTAGTCAAAATTAGTACTTCTAACTTCGACTAGCCATAATTATCATTCATAAAACTTCTTATCAATTATATATCCAGGGTCAATTCCATTAATTAAGCTTATATTTATTGTTTTTTCTTAGCGAAAAAATTTACTATGCAGATTGACTTTATTCGCTTGCTACTTCATCCATTGGTGTATTTTCTTTAAAATTCCAAGAATTTTTTATTAAATATCTATTTCCAAAAGGAGTGAATATTGATAGAATCGCAAACACAGCCAATATCATACAATACCATATATAAGGCATTATTTGAACAGGACTTACCAATCCATTAGTAAAGCTTGCTGCTATCAATAGTTGAGCACCATAAGGTATTAATCCTTGCATTATACATGAAAAAGTATCTAAAAGAGATGCTGTTTTTCTTGGATCTACTTTATATTCTTTAGATATTTCCTTTGCTAATTGGCTATTAACAATTATAGAAACTGTATTATTAGCTGTAGCTACATCTGTAAGAGCCACCAATGTACTTATACCTAATTGAGCTGATTTTTCACCTTTTATTTTTCTTTTTACTTTATACAATAACCAATCAAGCCCTCCAGCATTTGATACCATATTAGCTAAGCCACCAGTTAATAAGGATAGTAAGAATATATCAAACATTCCTGTAAAACCTGAGTATATCTCTTGGGATAATCCTAGTAATGTGAAACTTCCATAATAGATTCCAATTAATCCTGATAGTATAATTCCACCAGTTAGTACTACCAATACATTCATTCCTGTTAAGGCAGTAATCAATACAAATGCATATGGAACTATTTTAATTATGTTGAAGGAGTATTCTTGAATTTCTGGGGTATTAACAGGTTTTCCAAATATTAATAAAAATACTATTGTAACTAAAGCTGCTGGCAATGCAAAGCCTATGTTAGCTTTAAATTTATCCTTCATAGATATCCCTTGAGTTTTAGTGGCAGCTATAGTTGTATCGGATATTATAGATAGGTTATCTCCAAACATAGCTCCCCCCACTAATGCACCTAATGCTAAAGGCAAGCTTAATCCTGCCTTTTCCACTAACTCAACAGCTATAGGAGCTACAGCTACAACAGTACCTACTGAGGTTCCAGTTGAAATAGAAATAAATGCAGCTACTATAAATATTCCCACGGTAATAAAATTAGTTGGTATTAAAGTAAGCCCTAGATTTACTGTGGATTCAACACCACCCATAGTGCTAGAAACTGTAGAAAAAGCTCCTGCTAATAGGTATATTATACACATGGTAATTATGTTTTCATCACCACATCCTTTAATGAATATGTTAAATTTATCATCTAAAGAACCTTTTGTTAAAATAAAAGCAAATATTATTCCTATAAGTGCTGCTATTGGAGCCGGAAATTGATAAAATGCCATTTCAACTCCTTGAGATTGTAATATAATACCCGAAAATAAATATACAAATATAAAAATACCAAAAGGTAATAAAGCTAATCCATTACCTTTTTTTTCATTGAGATTGTTCATTTTAATATCCCCCTTGTTTTTTTATTAATCTTTCATCAATAAATCCAAATCTATTGGATATTTACCATAGGTTTTAGCTGCTTCCATGAACATTTCAATTTTTTCAATTGGAGTATTCATAGGAATTTGACAGCCTGTACTTAAAATATAACCTCTCTTAGAATCATATCCTTTTTTAATACACTCTTTTACTGATTTAAAAATATCTTCTCTAGTCCCTTTATGAATTACATCAACCGGTGGAACATTTCCTGTGATTATAACTCTATCTCCCATTACTTCCTTAGCCTCTTCTAAATCTTCTATATTATCTATACTGAAATTAGAAATTCCTGTGGAAACAACATTTTCCCAAATTTCCTTACTCTTTCCACATATATGTATACTAGGGGCACTACCAGTTTTCTCTTTTATCTTATTAACATTCTTTTGAAGATAAGGTAATGAAAATTCTCTAAATTGTTTTGGACTTATAAGACTATTAGAAGAAACTGGATCAGCAAAACCAATAGATAAACCTAATTTAGCTACTTCCTCTATATATCTGTTGTTAGATTCTGATACTATTTCCATTAAAGTATGAACTTTTTCAGGACATCGGATCATCCATTTTAACAGATTTTCTGTTCCTACTACAGAAGCTGCTACGCTAAACGGACCAGACATTGCCGCGCCAACATCTACTTCCTTTATAAGCGCATCTCTAGTAAGTCTTAGGGCTTCTATTAAAATTGGTAGCTTCCCATCTTTTAATGGATTAACAACTTTAAGAGATTCTATTTGATCTGCAGATTTAATAGCTGGTTCTAATAAATATGAAATACCGTAATCAGGATAGCCTACCTTAGAACCCATAGCCTCAGCAACCCCTCTAAGGCTAGTTGATATTCCCACACTATCATGACCAAGCCTTCTAAATAAAGCTATTTCTAAACCTGCCATAAGTTCTGCTGAATGATAATATTCTCTAGCTGTTACCCCAATAAAAGGTACCATAGTAACTCCCATATCAGGAATACAAATTACACGGTCTATCTCTTCGCCCTTAGCAAAAGCATCCATCCTTTCCCTAGGAGTCATTTCTTCCTTTCTCAATTAAAGCACTTCCCTTCTAAATATAAAGAATAAACCTGATATTTAGGCATCTGAAAAAAATTATAACCCAAAGATGTTAGTATATTTTGCATCAGACAAGGCGTCAGGTTCTGTTCATAGTGGTGCTATGAGAAGGTTCTGACAACGCAGTATGATGAAAAATAGGATAACATACTGGTCTATTATTTTTTTGAAGATGCCTTATTAACATATCTAACACTAACTGATTATATACAATTTAGTGGAATAAGTATAATAGAATTATCTTATAGAAGACAAATGTTTAATTTAATTATTGAATATTTAAATTTTTAATTATAACTGTATAAATAATAAAACGTCATAATAGGATATATAATCTTATATCAAATATTAATTATAACATCTATTTCTATATTAAATTAACCTGTTGTGCTAAAAGATAATTTTTCATTAATAGGATTATTATTCCATAGTACATTGGCATAGTAATCACAAGAATTTTAAAAATGTTCTTTTAAAAGTTTTATCAAAATATTAAATCCTTGATTTTTGCAATATTAGGATTATATTTAAAATTTTTTATTTTATGAAAAAACAAAGATTATAGGCTGAAATTTTTATTTGTTATTCTAGAAACTAGTCCCCACATAGATTTTGCTAAAACTCTTTGGATATTTAATTGTCCAGAAAGCTGAGAAAAGAAGTTTCAACTCTTCGACTTGAGCTTTAAAAATCATTCTCCTGAACTGTTTTGAAACTTTAACTTTAGAGTTAGTACGCTTTATAGTTACTAGGTTTATGTGATTTTCAGATTTCAAATGTAAAGCTAGGCTTTCTCCAATATAACCTTTATCAATAACTGTTGTAAATGGAGCGGTAGTAATTGTAAGTCCCATATTGCGACTCTATCGTCTGTATCAGCTGGAGTTAAGATGAAATCTGATATATATCCATCTAGAGCTATGATAGCATGTAATTTAAACCTGCTGGTTGTTTCTTGGAAGCACATTTACCGTAGGCAGCCTCCGGCTTAAAGAGATCTGTGAAAGTGTGCCTACCAAAGCGCATACTGGTATAGGCATACTATCTATGATTCTAACCTGATCACATGTTGATAGTTAAGGAAACTTGTTAGTTCCTTACAGAATAACTTCAACTACTTTAAAAGAGATTTTCTAGTTCTATGAAATCTTGTTCCTGAAGTACAAAATTTAGGAAATAAATCTCTTAGATTTTTCGAAAAATCAAACGTGCTTTTTCAGAATCAATAGTTAAAAGTTCACCCACTAAGGATAGAGTTATAATTTCACTATCTGACATTATTGCTTTATCAATGTTGCGTGATACTTTATGTATGCTGGAGTTACTTTTGGTAAATATCATCAATTATAACATAAATGACAGTAATAAAATCTTTTAAGTTGTTTATTGTTATGGTAGAGATTTTTTATTAAGCTCTGGCATATTGCTTTCCTCCTATCATTGATTGTTGGTTCTTTTGATGATAGATTAGCAAAAATGCTAGAGTTTTTCTATTTGTAAATATTGCTAATGATTAACTAGCACAACGAGTTAAATTAAATTATATTATATTTTTTAATCAATTTCATAGAAAATTTAAAAATAAAATAAATAAAAAACCCTGAAAATTGACATTGAATTTTCAGGTTTTGTAATATATTCTTTTAAATTTTATTTTAAATAAATAATTATATCATTATTTTACATATATTATTTGTAAATTCTACAGGATCAACATAGTTAATCCTTCTATGAGTAATGCTTGATTATATAATAAATCTGTATATAATTTAAGCTTATCTTTATCACTCTCATAAGCTTCTTTTAATGACTTAAACACATCATGATTTGTATTTATTTCTAAAACTTTATCTGCTTTTATGTTTTCGTTGTTAGGCATAGCATTTAAAATTTTCTCCATTTCAATTGTAAGATCACCATCGTTTGATAAACATACTGGATGGTTCTTTAACCTTTTTGATTCCCTAACATCTTTAACTTTACCTGATAAAATATTTTTCATATGTTCAAAGAGTTCTTTATTGTCCTTATCATCTGAACTAGCTGATTTTTCGTTTTCTTCCATTTCTATACCTAAATCACCACTTGATACAGATTTAAATTCTTTATCATTATATTTCATCAGCATTCTTATAGCAAACTCATCTACATCCTCTGTAAAGTATAATATTTCATATCCTTTATCTAATACAATTTCTGTTTGTGGTAGTTTCTCAATTCTTTCATTTGATTCACCAGCAGCATAGTAAATATATTTCTGATCTTCTGGCATTCTAGAAACATATTCAGCTAAAGTTACCATCTTTTTCTCTTTTGAAGAATAGAACATCAATAGATCTTGTAAAACATCTTTATTACTTCCAAAATCACTATAAACACCATATTTTAATTGTGTTCCAAAAGATTTATAGAATTCTTCATATTTATCTCTGTCATTTTTTAATATGTTTTCTAATTCATTTTTTATTTTAGTTTTTATATTTTTAGCAATAAGTTTTAATTGTCTATCATGTTGTAGTATCTCTCTAGATATGTTAAGAGATAAATCTTCTGAATCTACTATACCTTTAACAAATCCAAAATAATCAGGTAATAAATCTCCACATTTATTCATGATTAAGACACCATTTGAATATAGTTCTAACCCTTTTTCATATTCTTTTGTATAGAAATCATATGGTGTTTTTTCTGGAATAAATAAAATTGCATTATAGCTTACAGCACCATCAACACTGGTATGAATATATTTTATTGGTTTATCGAATCCATAATGTTTTTCAGAATAAAAGTTATCATAATCTTCTTTAGTAAGTTCGTTTTTATTCTTTCTCCATATAGGAACCATACTATTTACAATTTGTTCTTCTATATACTCTTCGTACTCATTTTCGCTGCCTTCTTTAAGTTTCTCTCTAGTTATGTCCATTTTTATTGGATATCTAATAAAATCGGAATACTTTTTAATTATAGATTGCAGTTTATATTCCTCTAAATACTCATCAAAGTTCTCATCTTCTGTATTCTCTTTTATTTTAAGTATAATTTCTGTACCAATAGAATCTTTTTCCCATGGTTCAATGGTATATCCATCAATACCTTTAGATTCCCATTTATAAGCTTCATCACTACCAAAAGCCTTACTTATAACAGTAACAGTATCTGCTACTAAAAATGCAGAATAGAATCCTACTCCAAACTGACCAATTATGTCATATCCATCTTTTAATTCGTTTTCTTTTTTAAATTGTAAAGATCCACTTTTTGCTATAACTCCAAGATTATCATCAAGTTCTTCTTTGGTCATTCCAATACCAGTATCAGAAATTCTTACTGTTCTAGTTGTTTTATCAGAAGCTACCTTAATGTAATAATCATCTTTCTCAAAAGTCAAAGATTCGTCCATTAATGCCTTATAATAAATTTTATCAATTGCATCGCTGGCATTAGAAATAAGTTCTCTTAAAAAAATTTCCCTATGAGTATAAATTGAGTTAATCATAAGATCTAGAAGTCTTTTAGACTCTGCCTTAAATTGTTTTGTTTCCAAATTTAATCTCTCCCTTCACAATAAAAAACATATACAAATAAACGTCTTTCATCCCGTTTTTAAAGAATGTGATCTTTCAGCTAATTATTATAAAATTTTGAAAACAAGTTATAATAGCATTTAAATTATTTTTTAAAAAATTAATTTAACTATTATTAAGCATTTTGCTGTTTTCATATAGCATGATTATTAGCACTCTTTTCCCTTGAGTGCTAACAGCTATTATTTTTATAACATATTTTACATGTTATGTCAATATTACTTATAAAACTAATGAATACTTTCTATATAACTAGTATCAAACTAATTTACCTAGCCTATCATTATTTATTTAAGTTTTAAAACTCTATATTACATATTCATTTATCTTAAACTAATAGTTATAGCTCTGCCCTAGGCCAGCAATATTAAGAAAAGCGTCACTAATTTGTGACGCTTTTTAAATTTGTTCTCATTAATGATATTTTAATGTCTATAAAAGTTTTTCTCTATTATTTTATAGCAGTTCCTTTTATAGATAGTTTACCATACTTTGTATCTGCAACAGCATTTAAGATATCTCCTTCAATTTTTATTTTATATACTATAAACAATTATTGTACTCATTATATTTTTTCTGTATTATACTATTTTTTAAAAGTAGATTTGAATATCTAACTCCTTTAAATACTTAATTATTCCCGTTTAAAAGTTTTATTTTTTATAAATAAATATATATTTAGGTACTTCTTATGAGGTCTACCTCCTTTACAAAGTAAGGCTGAGTTTACAACTCTTATGCAAAATAATAAACTCTTTGTTAATGAAACTTCTTCTTTTATATTAAAATTGATACAAAAAAGAATCCTTTTAAATGGATTCTAAATTTTTCAATATAAGTATTTTTTAATATTTAAGTTTTTTCAATGTATTTAAGAAACAGTTCATAACTATATTTTAATTAAAAATAAAAATGAACTGTCCCTCATTTATCTCTAGTTCTTTTTAATAACCGCAACAAACATAAACATATTTTCTTTATCTATTACTTGTTAAGAAGTGTTAACTTACATGACTAAATGAAAAACATAAAGTCATTATCTTCTCTTTGTTTTTCGTATTCATTTGCTAATTCATATAATGTAATTTTTTTTAAACTTGTTTCAATTGCATTATCAAGTGGTTCAAAGACGAATGACTGCATAGCAGATTCTAATGCTGATACTTTATTCTCAACAGTTTCTTCTGTTTTTTCAAACAAAGAAGTTTCAATGGCTGACAAAACCTCAAATACAGTTATATATCTAGGCATTCGTGTCAATCTATATCCTCCTTGAGCACCTTTAATAGAAGTAACTATTTCTGCTCTTTTTAATAATGAAAATGTCTGCTCTAAATAAATTTTTGATAGACCAAGTGCTTCTGATATTTTTACAATCGTAATGTATTCTCCATTTTGATGAAGTTGCGCCATATAAATCACTGCTGCTAAACCATAACGTCCTTTTGCTGATATTCTCACTATATTCACCCATTTCATAGTTGTTTAATATTATTTATATGTTACATATAAATGATACCAAAGTCAATATCATACTAATCATATATGTATTATATACCTTAATTTTGAAAACCTATTGACTTTTCATCTTTGCAGAGCTACAATCTTAATCATATTAAACATATATGCATTATATACTTTAATTTTAGGAGGTGAGTTATATGGATATTGATTTTATTTTAAAAAACATTCCCCTTTACATAAAAGCTACAGAACTAACCCTTACTCTAGCTTTTTTTGGTGTTGTATTATCAGTATTTATCGGATTTATCTGTAGTTTAATCATTTATTACAAAGTGAAAGTTTTAAGGCATATTGTTAGCGGTTATATTGAACTTTCACGAAATACTCCTCTTTTAATCCAACTGTTCTTCCTTTATTATGGATTGCCTAAGATGGGTATAAAGCTTGAAGCGTATACCTGTGCTGTCATTAGCCTTGTCTTTCTAGGTGGAAGCTACATGGCGGAAGCATTTCGTAGTGGATTTGAAGCAGTAAGTAAAATTCAAATTGAATCTGGTCTTAGCATTGGACTTACTAAGATACAATTGATTCGATATGTAATATTGCCACAAGCTTTTACAGTTGCCATACCTGCTCTAGGCGCTAATGCAATCTTTATATTAAAAGAAACATCAATTGTCAGTGCTATTGCCCTTGCTGATTTAATGTTTGTAACTAAAGATTTAATTGGAATGTATTACAAAACAACAGAAGCCCTAGTTATGCTTATAGGAGCTTATTTGATTATTTTATTGCCATTATCACTCCTACTTACCCTAATTGAAAGGAGAGTACGTTATGCAGAACTTGGGAATTAATGTTTTTTTTCAGGGAACTAATTTATCTAGACTTTTTGGAGGGCTATGGGTAACTGCACGAATTGCACTTATTTCCATTATCATTTCCTCCATACTTGGTATTATTTTAGGTATTCTTATGACCTCTAATAATAAATTCATAAAATTTATACTAAGAATTTATCTAGAAGCAGTAAGAATTATTCCTATATTAGTATGGTTGTTTATTTTTTACTTTGGACTTACTAAGATATTAAATATTCATTTAGATGGTGAATTTGTTTCTATAGTTGTGTTCACTCTATGGGGAAGTGCTGAGATGGCTGATATTGTGAGGGGTGCTATTACTTCACTCCCAAAACATCAAAAAGAAAGCGGTAGAGCACTTGGACTTACTGATAATCAGGTTTACTTATATATTATTATTCCACAAGCATTACGTCGTCTAATTCCTGCGGCTATCAATCTTGCTACCCGTATGATAAAAACAACATCTTTAGTAGTACTTATTGGAGTTGTTGAAGTCCTCAAAGTGGGTCAGCAAATAATAGAAGCATCAATTATTAAAAATCCGTCAGCATCATTTTGGGTTTATGGATTTATATTCTTTTTATATTTTATAATCTGCTATCCTATATCTCTTTTCTCAAAAAGATTAGAAAAGAAGTGGCAAAACTAAGGAGGTGATGTTATGACATCCCAAAATAAATTATTAGAAATTCAAAATTTAAATAAGCAATATGATGATACAAAAGTGTTATCTGATATTTCTTTTAATATTCATAAGGGAGAAGTTGTTGTTCTTTTAGGCCCATCTGGCTGTGGTAAGAGTACCTTATTAAGATGTATTAACGGATTAGAAGAAATTCAATCAGGTCAAATCAAATTAAATGGCCAAGCAATTAATGAGAACGGTACAGAATGGCATTCAATTAGACAAAAAATTGGAATGGTCTTTCAAAACTACGACCTATTCCCTCATATGACTATAATGGAAAACATTCTACTTGGACCTTTAAAGGTACAAAAAAGAGACAAGTCAGAGGCAACTAATCAAGCATTGAAATTATTAGAAAGAGTTGGGCTACTAGATAAAAAAGATGCATATCCAAGACAGCTCTCAGGTGGACAAAAACAAAGAGTAGCCATTGTTAGATCTCTTTGTATGAATCCAGAAATCATGCTATTTGATGAGGTAACTGCATCATTAGATCCAGAAATGGTACGCGAAATACTTGATGTTATGTTAGAACTTGCTAAAGAAGGTATGACAATGATTATTGTTACTCATGAAATGGAGTTTGCAAAAGCTGTAGCTAATCGGATTATATTTATTGATAAAGGAAAAATTGCTGAAGAATCAACTGCTGAAGAATTTTTTACTAATCCTAAAACAGAACGTGCACAACGTTTCTTAAATATATTTAATTTTGAAAGAGGTGCTTTATAATGAAAAAATCTAATAAAATATTATACATATTATCTACTCTTATTCTTGTAATGGGTATATTAGCTGGTTGCTCAAACTCTAATACTGCAACTGGAATTGAGCAAATTAAGAAAAATGACAAAGTCAGAATTGGTGTATTTAGTGACAAACCACCCTTTGGTTATGTAGATTCTAATGGAAAAAATCAAGGTTTTGATGTGTACATTGCAAAACAATTTGCAAAAGATTTACTTGGTGATGAAAATAAAGTTGATTTTGTATTAGTTGAAGCTGCAAGCAGAGTTGAATATCTTGAATCTAATAAGGTTGATATTCTTCTTGCTAACTTTACTGTAACTGATGAAAGAAAAGAAAAAGTTGATTTTGCTAATCCTTACATGAAAGTATCACTAGGTGTTGTTTCTCCTGATGGAGCACCTATAACTAATGTAGACCAATTAAAGGGTAAAAAACTTATTGTAAATAAAGGTACAACTGCTGAAGCATATTTCACAAAAAATTACCCAGACATTGAATTATTAAAATATGAACAAAATACTGAAGCATTTCAAGCTTTAAAAGATGGTCGTGGTGCTGCACTTGCTCATGACAACACACTACTATTTTCTTGGGCAAAAGAAAACAAAGGCTATACAACAGGAATTACTAGTCTTGGAAATCAAGATACAATTGCACCTGCTGTAAAAAAAGGAAATACAGAACTTCTTAATTGGATTAACGATGAATTAACAAAGCTTGGTAAAGAAAACTTTATTCAAAAAGCTTATGACGAAACTTTACTTCCTGCCTATGGAAAAGACATTGATCCTAAAGAAGTTATTATTGAAGGCGGTAAACTTCAATAATTTACTTAGTACAAAATAAGATGCTCCACATTCTTAAGGAGCATCTTATACAATTGAGAATTGAGAATGGATAATTGACAATTATGGTTGAAATTAATTTTTTATAAATTAATTTCTTTAAGTAGATTTTTCAATGAAAGTGACTCTGTCACTTTTAAAATAAATGAATTTAAAACTTCTCTTGTAAAAGAGAAGTATCCATAATTCTCCATTGTTAATAATCAATTTTCAATTGTATAAAGTTTATCTATATTATGCCTCCCACAAACACCCTTTGTGAATATTCCATTTATCATTTTCATATAAGATTATACTATTATTGTATCCAATTGCTCCTTTTGGACCACACCATCTAGTAATAGAATATTTAAATCCCTTACCACTTGGTTCATTGCTCACTTTATCAATTTTAATTAAGACTCCATCTTTAAATCCTTTTTCATTTATATATCCATCCTCTTTTAGCTGTTTTTTATTTTTTAGATTTATTTCACTTGAATAATCTTTTGAAAGTCGTTCCAATAATATCTTCTTATCTTCTTCATTGAGATTTGTAGCTTGTTCCAAATCTAAGGCAATTACTTTCAAGACATCATCTTTCGGTGGATAAATAGCATGAATAATTGTAATATATCCTTCTATAACATCATTCTCTGACTGCTTTGAGGTACATGAAATTAAAAATAATATGGAAAATATACAAAGTAGCAGTAAAAAAGAAGTACCTCTTCTTTGGCATGTTTTATTTTTCCTTATAGCACTTTTTAACCATTCTTTCATCACCTACACCTCTTTCATATCTTCTATAAGGGACGGTTCATAATCATATTTTATAAGATTATATTGTTTAATGAAAATAAAAATGAACTGTCCCTTAAATTCATTTAAACTTATTTGAATGAATTTACATAGATAAATTGTTTGTCGAATTTTTTTCAAGATTTATCCATTAAAATAGTACCCTCTTCTTTATAAATGAATATTATGGTAATGGAAGGAGATGGTAAAAAAATGGTTTCAGAAAATAATAATTACTACAGAGACTTACAGGATTTACAGGATTTACAGGATAGATGTAAAAGATATATGAACTATCATGTTATTTTAACAATGACAGATGGAAGTACATTGGATGGATTTATTGAAGATGTAGATATGGATGGCATCATCATGTGGGTTGCCGAGGATGTAATAGAGGAAGATGATGAAAATCAATATGATCAATACCGACAATTTCAAAGACCTCGTCGTCGTAGAAGAAGATTCAGACGATTTAGACGTAGAAGATTTCCGCTTAATCTTTTAGCTAGATTATTCTTATTACGTTTCCCTCATTGGGATCATTGGAATCCACCGTATCCTTACGATCCTAATTATCCTTATTATGATTACTAATGAGAGATGCTTAATAGCTATAAGATATAGTAGTATTGTTGATTCTTTATAATTCAGTGGAATATCTTGTTTAATAATAAAGTTTCTAATGATGGTAAAATTAACCGTTTCTTAAATTTTAAGGTACATTCTAAAAAATATATAAGGGACGGTTCATAATTATATTTTATATATTTTATAAGATTATATTGTTTAATGAAAATAAAAATGAACCGTCCCTTAAATTTACTACTTCAACGAAGTAAGTGGTAGCAATCATATAGCTTTAAATGAAATAAATAGATAAATTATTTGTCGAATTTTTTTCAAGATTTATTTATTAAAATTGTACCATCCTTCTTACAAATGTATATTATGGTATTAGAAAGGGGTTGGTAAAAAATGGTATCAGAAAACAATAATTATTACAGAGACATGCAAAGTTTACGCGACAGATGTAACATGTATTTAGGCTTTCACGTTATTATAACACTGACAGATGGAAGTATGTTTGACGGAATTATTGACGATGTAGATATGGATGGCGTTACTATGTTGGTTGGTGAAGATATGATGGAAGACAGTCCAGATCCAGATCCAGATCAATATCGACAATTCAGACCTCGCCGTCGTAGAAGAATGTTCAGACGATTTAGACGTAGAAGATTTCCATTTGCTTCTATAGTTGCATTATCTTTATTACCATTTCCATTCTTTTTTTAATTAGTAAGAAATACTTAAACAAATGGAAATATCAGAAAACTTAAAAACCGTTCCTTAAAATTTAAGATACATTCTAAAAAATAAGATTGATTTACATATTCGTAAGTCAATCTTATCTTAAAAGCTTCTACACTCTATTTTATATAGGTAATAGTATTTTCCCTTCTTGCAGGTGCATTAGTTAAAGTATTTCTCTTATAGCCAAGTGCTACTGCATGTATCTGTCTAAATCCTTCTGGTATTTTAAGTTCATTAATAAAATCTTTTCCTTCATCACTATTTAATAAGTATTCAATAAATCCAATCCAACATGAACCAATTCCTAAGGACTCTCCAGCTATTAGCATATTCTCTACTGCTGCTGCAGAGTCAATTGAAGCATATCTATTATCTATTTCTCCAGAAACTAATATTACCGTTGGCGAGTTATAAAACACATGAAACTTTTCATTACTTCCAAACTTTCTCATATAATCATTATCAGATTTTTTAGCAAATTCTTTAAAGCTATAATTTAGTCTATCTATTAGATCTTTATTCTGAACTACTGTAAAATGCCAAGGCTGTTTATTTGTAGCACTAGGTGCATAAATCCCAGCTTCTAATATAGCATTTAGTTCTGATTCTTTAATTTGTTCTGGTAGAAAATTTCTAGTACTTCTTCTATTTCTTATAGTTTTTAAAATTTCGTTCATAATTAATCCTCCCTACTTGATATACTTTTATTTAATTCCATTTTTAATATATGTTATACTATATGTTTATTATAATTAATATGATATAAGCTTTAAAGTATGCACTTTTAAGTAAGATACTATACAAAAGGAGAGAAATAGAATCTATGCCTGTTCAGAATAAAAATAATCATATATGTCCAATAGAATATACTTTAAGTACTATTGGAGGTAAGTGGAAAATACTTATACTATATCATATAAGTATAGGCAAAGTTATGAGATATGGAGAGTTAAAAAAAAGACTTAATAGAATTACTCATAAAATGTTAAGTCAGCAACTAAAAGATTTAGAAAAGGATGGTTTAATTAATCGTAAAGAGTATCATGAAATTCCTCCTAAAGTTGAATATTCCTTAACAAAGAAGGGTGAAACCTTATTCCCTGTTTTAGAAATTATGAATAAGTGGGGAGAGGAAAACTTATAGATAATTATAAAGCTCTTTAACTTAATATTATAATTTCTATACCCTTTAATACTCTTCTAATAAACCTTTAATAAACAAATTTCTCAATAACTAACATAATACATATGTTTAAGGGACAGTTCATAATTATATTTATATATCTATAAAACTGCATTATTTAATAAGAATAATAATGAATCGTCCCTTAAATTTAATATATTTAATTACATGTATTTTTATATTAAAGTACAAATACTTTTATTGCTCTTTAAAATAATGAATGGCATTTTAAGCATATGCATATGGAAACATCCTACTAAGCTCTTTTCTCTATAGACTTGAGTTAAAATAAAAATGTCTATTACATATCTTTTATATAGTAAAAAATACTGAGAAATACTAACGAGTTCTCGGTTTTTATCTTTATTCCTTATAAACTAATTTATTTTAGATCTTTACTTTTCTTTAGAGGTAAATAGATATCAAATTGCAGTTTATCCCTAAAAGAATTTATTGTACTGTGTTCGTTTTTATATATCTCTAAACTTAAGGCATGATAGTCTTGCTCATATCCATGTTCCTTCATCCATGAGAACATTTGTAAATAGGTATTTTCAACTTCACTAGGCCCTCCATTATGAGTAGCAAAAATATATTTTTTGCTAGGAATAACGAAACCTATCATTCCATTAGGAATATTTTCAATTTTTTCTACTGGTACTGTCACATAATAAGTAAATTCTGTTTCTCTACTATGAAAAGGAGCAATAAAAATAGATTCCTTTGTTTTGTGTAATATTTCTCCTATTCGTTCCTCTATCTGATCAAATAAAATAGGAATATTGCTCATTTGAGAATAGGAACTATTCAATGCAAGACCAATAACTCTTATCTCTTCTTTTTTAACTACTTGAATATTCATAATTTTCACTCCCTTAAAGTTAATTTAATTTTTCATTATATCTTTTACCATTCTGTTAGTCATATTATTGTCCACTTTTCATCTGATTTAGTATTTATTCTTTCAACTCTTTTGTATAGTTTGTACTTTTTATAAATTATCTCTAATTACTTTTTTCATTATATCTAATTTTAAAGCAATTGTTCAAGCATTATTAGCGACTTAAAATAATCACTAAATTTATCTACTAAAAATTTAATCTTGCTATAATTTTCTTTCATATATCTCAGTTACCTATACTTAAACTCTTTTGGTGGTTCGTAGGAGTTAAGATTATTGTAATAATCAGTATTGAAAATAAATTTATCTCTATGCATTTCACCTTTTGAAGAATTATAATTCCATGGATAAATAATTATCAAGTAATCATAACAATTTTGTCAACCAATAGTTGCATTTTAATTTTTCTACTATTGTTATATACCTTATTTAAGCATTCCAAGAAAACATCTTATTACTTCAAAACTTACTATATTAATTTGATTTAAAATTTAAACAATCTTTTAAATCAAATTGTTCTGTCTTTTATGCTTTATGGTCGTAATTATTTGATTATGACTACATGCAATATAAAATATATTATAGATATACCACTCCTAAATTTAATCTATCTCTGAAAATAATTAACATCTATTGGTATTGTCACTAAAACTACTAAATTCACAATTCACAATTTAGGAAATGCGTAATCTTATAACACATATAATGTTATCTAACAAATTATACTTAAATTTAATGAGAATAAAAATAAATCGTCCCCAAATAAAGTTAAATTTGACGTAAAGTAATATTTTTAATAAAATGTAAAATATATGTATAAATCACTTGTGTTCTAAGCAAAATATTTTATTATTTATGGGGGAGAGTTATGAGAAAATTAGAAGGTAAAGTGGCACTTATAACTGGTGCTTCTAAAGGAATTGGTGAAGGAATTGCAAAGGTATATGCAAAACATGGTGCAAAAGTTGTTTTAATTGCAAGGTCTTCTTCAGTAGAAACCTTAGCAGAAACATTAAATAAAGAAGGTTTTGAAGCATTAGCCATAAAAGCTGACGTATGTGATATGGCCAGCATTAATAATGCAGTAAAAAAAGCTACTGATAAGTTTGGAAAAATAGATGTACTTGTAAACAATGCTGGTGTATGTAAACTAGGTAAATTTTTAGATATGTCAGATGAAGACAGAGATTTTCATATAGATATAAATATTAAAGGAGTCTGGAATGTTACAAAGGCTGTCCTACCATTAATGGTAAAAGAGAAATATGGTAAGATAGTCATAATGTCCTCTGTTACAGGAGACATAGTAGCTGACCCTTTAGAAACTGCTTATGCTACTACTAAAGCAGCCTTAATTGGATTCACTAAATCTTTAGCAAGAGAAGTAGCAGAGCATAATATAACCGTTAATGCCATTTGTCCAGGATATGTTAACACTCCAATGGCTCAAAGTATCGCAGTTCAATCTAATTCTGAAGATCCTGATTCTGTTATTAATGGAATTGCAGATGCTGTTCCATTAAAAAGATTAGCAGAACCTGAAGAAGTAGGAGAACTTGCTGCATTTTTAGGATCTGATGAATCTTCTTACATTACAGGAACACAGATAGTTATAGATGGTGCAAGCACTCTTCCTGAGACAGTTAGTGTTGGAGTATAAAGTTTTTATTTCATTATACAAAGTTTTGGAAGAAAAATTTAAGATTTAATAGTTTAAAACTAAATTCCTATATTTTTATATAATATTAAATATCAAACACTAAAATATGTGCTTGACCTTTATAAGCATATATTAAAATTAAGTAGTACTTAATTTTAATATATTATAGCTTTTTACGTCAAGCACATATTTTTATAGCATTTGTAATTTGTAATTTACATAAAAGTTAGTTTTAAAAATATCTCCAAAATGGATCATTTAATTTTAAAATTTCTATACCAGTTTCAAATTATGAATTATAGCTTTATCATACTTCATATTAACTAATAAATATTTTTACTAAAATACCGATCTCCTCTATCAGGGAGAACAGTAATTATATTACCTTTATCAATTTGTTTAGCCAGCTTTAAGGAGGCAGCAACAGCAGCCCCAGAAGAACTTCCAACAATAAGCCCTTCTTTTAAAGCTAGAACCTTAACCATTTCATAAGCTTCCTCATCAGTAACTTTTATAACCTGATCCACTAAACTCATATCCATAGTGTTAGGTATGAAGTTATTACCAATACCTTCAATATCGTAACAACCTTCCCTTCCACCACCCATAATAGAGCCCTGAGGGTCAGCTAAAATTCCTTTAATATTTGAATTTTTTTCTTTAAGAAATTTTGTAACTCCTGTAAAAGTTCCTCCACTACCAGCTCCAGAGACAAAATAATTTATCTTCCCATCCATAGCTTTATATATTTCTGGACCAGTGGTTTCATAGTGAGCAAATGGATTCGATTGATTTTCAAATTGTCTTAAACTTATTGAATTTTCTATAGTCTTTAATAATTCTTCAGCTTTTTCAACGGCACCTAGCATGCCAGCTTCTCTAGGTGTATTTATTATGGTAGCTCCTAGTGCTCTCATCAATGCTTGCTTTTCAATTGAAAATTTTTCTGGAACTACAAAGATTATATTATAGCCCTTATTTATTGCAGCAAGAGCCACACCGATTCCAGTGTTGCCAGCAGTAGCTTCAACTATTGTATACCCTGGTCTTAGCCTTCCTTCTTTTTCAGCCTGCTTAATCATGTACACTCCTATTCTGTCCTTAACACTTCCACCTGGATTATAATTTTCAAGCTTTGCAAAAATATTAACTCTAGGGTTAATATCTAAATTGTTAAGCTTTATAATAGGGGTATTACCTATAAGCTCTTTAACACTATCTAAATATTTCACTGCTAATGCCCTTCTTTAAAACATGTTTTGCGTATTCCTTTGCTGAGAATAGAGAGTGATCTCTATAATTTCCACATTGAACTGCATTAGTTGCAGGAACTTCTTCTGTTTCTATAACTTTATTTAATGCGTAATTTAATGCCTCAATAACAGTGTCAACTTCAACTTCTCCCCAAGCTATCATATAAAATCCTGTTCTACATCCCATTGGAGAAATGTCAATGATATTATCCATCTTTTCTCTCATATAGCCTGCTAGTAGATGCTCTAGGGTATGGACTGCTGCTGTTGGCAGTTCTTCTTCATTAGGTTGCAAAAATCTTAAATCAAACTTAGAGATTGTATCTCCCTTTTGTCCTTGTTGAGTTCCACATTTTCTTACGAAAGGTGCCTTCACTTTTGTGTGATCTAATAAAAAGCTCTCTACTTTAACCATTTTATCTACTCTCCTCTAATGCATTTTCTAAATCTTTTATTAAATCTTCAGGATTTTCTATTCCTATAGATAATCTTATTAAATTATCTACAATACCAATCTTTTGTCTTAGTTCATAAGGTATAGAACCATGAGTCATGGAAGCAGGGTGGCAAACTAAAGACTCAACTCCTCCTAGACTTTCTCCAAAGGTTATTATTTCAAGACTTTCAAGGAATTTTTTATAATCATAACCTTCTTTAAGAACAAAGGATAACATTCCACCATAACCATTAGCCTGTCTTGATTGAATTTCATAACCTGGATGATCCTCAAAACCAGGATAATATATCTTTTCTATTTCTTCTCTATTTCTTAGGAATTCAGCAACAAGCTTTGCATTTAAGTTATGTCTATCCATTCTTACTGCTAAGGTTTTAATCCCTCTTATTAAAAGAAAAGAATCAAAAGGAGCTAAAACTCCGCCAGTAGAATTCTGAACAAAATGAAGTCTTTCTGATAGTTCCTTGCTATTTACAACAACAACACCTGAAACTATATCGCTGTGACCTCCAAGATATTTAGTTGCACTATGAATAACTATATCTGCTCCAAGAGTTATTGGCTTTTGTAGATAAGGTGTCATAAAGGTATTATCAACGATTGTATATATACCCTTTTCCTTAGCTATCTTTGATACTGCTTCTATATCAGTTATATCCATAAGAGGATTTGTGGGACTTTCTATATATATAGCCTTTACAGTTTCATCAATACCATTTCTTACTTCATCTAAATCTGAAGTATTAATTATAGAATATTCAATATCAAAGTTGTTAAATACCTTATCTAGAACTCTAAATGTTCCACCATATACATTGCTTGAAATTGCTATCTTATCTCCTGATTTAAATAGTGAAAGTACTGCAGTTGTAGCAGCCATTCCTGAAGCAAAGGCAAAACCTGCATAGCCTTCTTCAATATCTGCAACAAGCTTTTCTAATGCTTCTCTTGTGGGATTGCCTGTTCTTGAATATTCATATCCTTTATTTACACCAAATTGAGGTTGTTTATAAGTTGAAGTCTGATAAATAGGCACATTTACCGCTCCTGTATGCTCATCTCCATCTATTCCGCCGTGAATTAATAATGATTCAAATTTCATTTTTTATTCCTCCTAATTAAATATAATTATAATTTTACTGCGCTAGCTAAGAAAATTCCTGTTTCAGTGTATTCTCCTTTGCTTGAATAACCTTTACAGCTTAAATCTGTATTTTCTATTTTTATATTCTTAAAGCCAGCATCTTCTAGCCATTCTGCTATTTGCTCATTTGAAAAGCCAAGCCATTCATCGAACATTTCTTCTCTTGCCCATTCTCCTTTATGCTCCATGACATCTGAAATAACAACTACTCCATCTTTTTTTAGAACTCTATACATCTCCTCAATTGCCTTTTTAGCATCTTTTATATGATGAAGTGCCATATTTATAAACACTGTGTTTAGTGACTCATCAAATAGCGCTAAATTATCAAGTAAAGATTTTATAGGGTAGACATTTTTATAACCTTTTTTTAAAGCAGTAGTTGATAATTCCTTAAGCATATTCCTAGAACTATCAACGGAAAATATTATGCCTGCTTCATTAGCCAATGCCAGAGAAACAAAACCTGTGCCGCAACCTAAGTCAGCCACAACTTTATCTTTTACATTTGTTATTGATAATATCTTATACTTTAGTCTTTCTTCAAAGTATTCGCTTCGTATAACGTTCCAACTTTCAGCTATGGAATCAAAGTACTGTAAAGAATTCATAATAATCCTCCTATATATTATTTTTTAAAAATAAAAAAACTCCTACCTCTAAAAACTTAGAGGCAGAAGTTATCTTCCGCGGTTCCACTCTAATTATCATGTATATAATAAAAATATACAATGACATCTCATTTTTGGTACAATCATACCTCAACGCTGTAACGGGCGTACACGCTGTCGTCTACTATATTTCGAGACAGTGCTCAAAGATGCATTCACATAAGTTACACTTAAAATCCCTTTCAGCTAGGAGGACTTCTCTCTGTTAGTTTACCTTATGCTACTATTTCTTATCATAGCATTTATTAAATCATAGTATTTTACTCTGAATAACAATTTAGTATCATGATATGTCATTATAATAATTTTGTCAACCCAAATATTATAAAAATTTTAATATTATTTTTAGTATCAATCAACGCTCTGTTGAAATTATATTATGCTTATTTAAGAAATATTGTGCTTATAAAGCACAATTATCATCTATTAAATGGTATTGTGAAGAATATAAAAAATTAAAACAAAAAGTATAAAAATAAACTCATTATAATTAACTTATGCTAAAATATAACCACTATAGTAAAGTTAAATAATGATAAAATAACAGGAAGTGATGAATATATTGAAAAAACATCGTTTTATTTTAGTTTATCTACTGCTAATTTTTTCTCTTTTATTTACTAGCTGCCATTCTACTTCTCAACATCCAGCTTCCAAAAGAGGCCTGTCAGCTACATTTTATCCAGTAGGTAAAGGTGACTGTATTCTCTTGCAATGTGAAGGCGAGGCTATGTTAATTGATGCAGGCTATTCCGAAAATGCTGATGATATACTTTCTTATCTTTCTGAGCAAAATATAGTAAGCCTTTCTGCTATTATCACAACTCATCCTGATAAAGATCATATCGGCGGGATACCCGGGATTATTTCCAGTGGAATGGATATAGGTGTTCTATATAAGACGGACGTAGTCAAAAACAATTCCGATGACTATTCTGCAATGCTTTCAGCTATAGAAAATTACAATATTCATGTGGAAAATCCTAAACCAGGAAGTCATTTTTTACTGGGTAGTGCCACAGTTACCTTTCTTGCACCTTTATCAAATGATTATAATGATGTAAACAATACGTCAATTGTCGTAAAGGTAGATTATGCCGGAAAATCAATGTTGTTTACCGGTGATATTTTAAATGACGCAGAAAATGATTTATTATATACAGGAACAAATTTATCCTCCGACATACTAAAAGTAGCATATCATGGCCGTTCCGGTTCTTCATCTAAAAAGTTTCTTGAAATGGTACATCCTAAGTATGCTGTTATTACCTGTGATGAAAATAATGGCAATGCTCCTTCAACGAAAGTTCTAGATAGGCTAAAAAAATTAAATGCAACTGTCTTACGAACTGATACGGATGGCATCATTATTATTACCGTTACTCCTAACGGCGAAATTGTTCTAGTAAAGGATATGTAAAAATATACTATAGCTATACCAGTGCTAATATTAACATATAAGTAAAAATAATTGTTATTTTTTAGTAGCATAGTTGAAACTTTAAATTCACAATTTTAGAAAATAAAAGGCATAAAATTAAGATATAAATCTAAATTTCACGCCTTTTTTTATTTTCTATTTATCTATCGCTTAGCAAGAATATCCTCTTTTATTATGGAGTTCTGCACTTAATATTTCTTCTTTCCTATCAAGAATCTCATTATCTAGTATAGCCTTTGAAACTTCTTCAAATCCAATTCTATCTATCATATCTCCAAATCTTTCTCCAGTTTTACCCTTTTCTCTATAATATAAAACTGCTTTTTCTATTATGTCCATAGCTTCATCATAGGAGTAAATTTCTTCAATCATTTGTCCTCTTTTCGGAACTTTTCCCCATTTCCCACCTATAAATAATTTAACGCCTTCTTTTCCACATTCTATTGAATCAAAGTGGCACTTATCTATACATAATCCACAGTTATTACATTTTTCCATGTCTATATTAAGCTTTCCATCAATAACTTTAGCTGCACCTTTTCTACAGGCTTCTTCCACTGAACATTTTTTGCACCCTGAGCATAACTCTTCATCATATGCTGGAACTCTTTGTCCCATTATACCAAAGTCATTTAAGTCAGGTTTTATACAATTATTTGGACATCCTCCTATACCTATTTTAAACTTATGTGGTAAAAGTACATCATAATATCCTTTGTAAAATCTCTCATGTATTTTTCTTGCTAACTCTTGCGTATCTAAAAGTCCAAATACACATACTGTCCCTTTACAAGAAACTACCGGTCTAACTCTTGGTCCTGTTCCTCCCGCTTCAAGCCCAGCATCTTTCAATTCACCCTTTATCTTTGGAATATCTTCATAGTTTAACCATGGTATCTCCACTGTAAGTCTTGTAGTGTAGCTCATATATCCTCTTCCATATTTCTCAGCTATATCAGAAAGAACCCTCGTTTCATTAGAATTTAAATTCCCATCTTCCGTGATTACTCTACAAGCAAAATGTTTTCCATCTCTTTGAGGAATAAATCCTTGTCCCTTTAATTTTGATTTTTCTTCTGCTGAAACTTTTATTGTCATTCTCTTCACTACCCTTCCCTATATTTGTGGTATTGTCATTCCACCTTCTAATATTTTTACATCTTTATATCCTAAAGCTTTAAGCTTTTTATAAGCTACATACGCTATTTTACCAACTCTACAAACTAAAACTAAATTTTCATTCTTTCCAATATCATTTATGTGATCATTAATATTATCAAAAGGAATATTGATTGCACCTTCAATATGCTTTTCTTCAAACTCATCTTCACTTCTTAAATCAATTACCCTATACTTATTTTTATCTCGCCAAAATTCTATAGGAGTTACTGTATCAACCTTTCCATTCATTTTGTTTAAAAGTACATTTGCAGCCACTATAGTTGATGCCATTGCCATGGAAAATGGTGGTGCATATGCAAGGTCTAAATTTTCTATATCTTCAACTTTTGCTCTAAAAGTTATTGCAGTAGCCAATATGTCAATAGGTTTATCTATCACTCCTGGACCTATAATTTGTGCTCCTAATATTCTTCTAGAATCTTTATCTGCAATAAGCTTTGTAATAATATTTTTAGCTCCTGGATAATAATGAGCTCTATCATTAGTTGGAACTAATATGCTTATGGGATTAAACCCTGAAGATTTTGCATCTTGTTCTGATAATCCAGTTTTACCTGTATTTAGATCAAAAATTTTTACTACAGTAGTACCTAAAACTCCATCTAAAGCTATTCTCTCTCCTGATATATTAAGTGCTGCAATACGTCCCATCTTATTTGAGGTTGAACCCATTGGATACCATGCTTTGCTTTCTGTAATAATATTTATATTCTCTGCACAGTCCCCTACTGCATATATATCCTTCTCACTGGTTTCCATATATTCATTGACCCTTATGGTATTTCTTTCTCCAAGGGTTATTCCTGCTCTTTCTGCAATCTCTGTATTAGCCCTTACTCCTATTGCCATAACTACCATATCTGCCTTTATCTTTCTTTTATCTGTTATTACTTTCTCTACTCTATTTGTACCTTCAATAGAAATTACTTGTTCTTCCATAAGAGGCATTATTCCTTTATCTAAAAGATGTTCTTGTGCTATATGAGATATCTCCATATCAAATCCTGGTAATATTTGTGGTGCCATTTCTATTAATGTAACTTTTACTCCTTGTTCTATAAGATTTTCTGCTATCTCTATTCCAATAAAGCCTCCACCTATTACAACTACTCTTTTCACATCACCTTGTTCTATAGCTTCCCTTATCTCTACTGCATCTTCAGGAGTCCTAATAGTAAAAACTCCCTCTAAATCTTTTCCTTCCATTGCTGGCACGAAGGGAGATGCTCCAGTAGCAATAACTAATTTATCATAGTTTAATTTTTTTATTTCTCCACTACTTAAATCCTGTACTTCTACCTCTTTTGAATTCTTTAATATTTCCTTTGCTTCCAATTGTGTAAATACCTGAACACCAGTAAATTTCTCAAATTCTTCAGGCGTTTTAACTATAAGATCTTTTTTATCTTCAATGACTCCACCAATATAATAAGGAAGTCCACATCCTGCATAGGATATATGCTTGTCTCTTGTTATTAAAGTTATATCGTAATTTTCATCTTCTCTCTTAAGCTTTGCAGCAGTCTTGGTTCCTGCGGCAACCCCTCCTATAACAAGTATTTTCACATTACCCCCACCTTTAACTTAATTTGTTAATTTATAAACATAATAGGTTAAATTGAAATTTTTGTAACATCATCATATTTATTATATCGCTGCTATGGTATAAACTGAACTTAAGAATAGTTATAGTAGAATAAAAATTCTTTATATTAAAATTAATTAAAGCAGCATAAAATCTCTATAAGAAAAGGCTGAACTAGAGGGTTTCTTTCCCTAGTTCAGCCTTATTACATTCCTTTTTGCAAAAATCAATAAAATTCTTTATGAATTCCATATTTGAATTCTTTAAATATATAAAATTAAATTCTCTTTTTATTGTTAAATTTTTAATTGGCAATATCTTAATTTTTCTACTTATCACTGAAGACTTTAAGGCTTCACAAGATACTACCGTGGCCCCTAATCCCGATTCCACAAGAGATATGATTGCAGTTATATCCCCAATTTCCATGTATGGAATAATTTTCTTAGGATCATATCCCTGCTCAGCTATATAATCTTCGAAAACCTTTCTTGTACCAGATCCTCTTTCTCTCAATATAAGCTTTTCCGTAAGAACCTCTTCAATAGTTATACTTCTTCTTTTAGCCAATTGATGTTTTCTTGAAATTGCAAATACAAGTTCATCATCTTTGAGCTTTTCATAAATAACTTTATTCTTATCAAAAGGTCCTTCGATAACTCCTAAAATAATCTCTCCACTAAAAAGCTTTTGAATTATAGTTTCCGTATTTTCCACTTGAAGTATTATATCTATATTTTTATTATTCATTTTATAATTGCCTATAATAGGAGGTAGTACGTATCCTCCAATGGTAAGAGTAGCCCCTACATTATATCTTTTTATAGTACAAGCCTCATTAGTTATTTGATTCTTAACCAGCTTACTTATTTTATCTACCTCTAAGGCATATTTATACAATATATTCCCTGCCCTAGTAAGTTCCATAGTCTTATGCTTTTTTTCTATTAACTTTACATTATAATATTCCTCTAAAAGCTTTATATGGTGAGAAATTGCAGGCTGGGTCATATTTAATATATTAGCAGCCCTTGTAAAGTTTTTTGTATTAGCCACAGTTATAAATGTTTCAAGCTTTATATCAATCACAACCTACATTCATTCCTTCCTATTTGACATAAGTAAGCATTAAAAACCTCTAATTTTTCTAATTTCATATTTCTTCTTTGCCGTTACATTGAAAGTATATAAAATAATTTTAGGTATATGAAACTAAATAATAAGTCAAAGATGCAAAATAAACTAGTACACTGACTTATTTATTTTTTCATGTGCCTTATATCTACTATAACGTTAATCAATTCTCCTGCTTTCTTTGGAATTTATATAAAAATAATCATATTTTCCATTACTCATTTAACATAAAAATGTTTATATAAAATCAAAACTATAGTAGAGTTATTTTTCATTCTCTCCCTTCATTATGGTGTATGCACCACTAAATGCTCCGAAAAGCACACCGGTAATAGGAAATACAATCCAGCAAATTCTCCATGCACCAAACGCCAACCCCCAGATAAGGAATATTGCAGTAGCAAGTGGCCATACAACTGCTGCAACAGCACCAATTACTCTATTATTCTCCTTACTTTTCTTAGAATATTCTTCAATTTGTAAAAGTATGCTATAACTACCGTTTATATTCCCAACCCTTACAAACATAAATACAGCAATTGCTACCATTACTAATAATATAACTACTCCATAACTGGATAATTTATCTTCATTTCCTGTTATTGAAGATAAAATAATTAATGACACAGGCGATAACACGCAAAGAATAACACCAGCAATGATATTCGTAGTGAAAGTCGATGAGAATTCTTCTTTTTTCTGTTGAACTCTATTTTTTACATGGTATGGAATACTAAAATCCCCTTCTAAATACTTGTACTTTTCAAGCTTAGTACCAGAATAGATAAACAAACCAACAGCAATGGCAATTAAAAGAAGTAGTGGTATAATACTAATTGCATTGAAAATTCCCTCATAAATGCTTATTCCAGATATATTATTTGCTACAAGCTGTTCAATAAATATTAATGCTGCTGGTGCTAAAATACATAAAAATACTCCAATAGCAATCATATTTCCATACTTCTCTTTGTCAACCATATATCTTTCTGCTTCTTCCATAGAAATTGTTCTAATATTATTTGCTTCCTTTGTAGTATCAATGCCAAATTCCTCAATCAGTTCATCAATATTACCGAATTCTGAGATAACAATACCAATGGCTTCATTTTCTGTCTTTCCACTTTTTTTGAGCTCATTATATTTATCTTCCATATTGTATAACAGCTCTTTTTTTAGCTTCATAGTTTCAGCATTCTTCGGCAAACTTGCAAAGATATTATCTAAATAATTTTTAATTGTCTCCACTTTCATTCATCTCCTTAATAAATTTACTCATTACTTCTTTTATAACTTTCCACTCTTCACATTTATCCTTATAATACTCACGACCTTTTGAAGTGATTCTGTAATAAGTTCTCCTCTTTCCAAAAGTCTCATCTCCATAAAAAGACTCTATATATCCATTGTTTTCTAATCTAGTAAATGCAGAGTATAATGTTGTCTCCTTGATGATATATTTTTCTTCTGAAAGCTTTTTTATTGTTTTAGATATCTCATATCCATAGGATTCTTTATCTAAGAGTGTAAAAAGAATAATTGTATCATTATAACCTCTGATGACATCACTACTTATCAAATGTTATTCTCCCTTCTATTCAATAACTATGCTAATTTGTTTTATTAGATAGCTATTATTCCTACTATATTAAGGCACATTCAATAAAATAACCAACTAGTATAGGTCATATATTTTCTTCATATGCTTTATGCTATTACTCCGTCTAACGTACTTCATCTGTCGTAGTAATTATACTATACCATAATTACTACGACAGATAAAGTACTTTTTTCATATTTTCTAAATTATTTTTTTATAATATCTTTTGTATACTTTTACTTTAAAAATAAAAAAACTAAGAGTTTCCCTTAGTTATATTATGATTTAAATATATTTGCTATTTTTATCAAATAATAAACTTACTTTATTTAATTATTCCATATTGGCCTGTTATACCATCTCTAAAAATCGGTAAATGAGGTGGATAAAATGTAAATACCATAAAAATTAAAATTAAAAATATAAAAATATACATAGAAATATGTGAATTTATACCTTTAGAATATTTATAAAAATGAAATGCTAGTAATTGACCAAATAAAATACTTACAAATAATATAATAATATCCACAATTAATACCTCAACTCCAAATGCCTGAGTGTAAAAATAATATAGCATTGGAGTTGTTATAATGGATGTTACTAATGCTATCAAAGCGGCAGTAAACCATTTATTTTTATCAATATTATCTTTTTTACACTTTATTAGATAATAAATTCCCCACCAACAGATTACAGGTAAAAGTATCATTTTTAAGTGTTCCCAAATACTTTCATTTATAGGAGAGATGAGGCCAATTATTATATTTTTCCCACTAAAATCATAAAAAAAGTGCATAAAGCTACCAATTAAGAAAAGAATGGGGATACCTTTTAGAATCCATTTTTGTGCTGCTGATAATGACTTATATTCCATAAAATACCTCTATATACAATAATATTTCATTAATTTATATGATAGAAGTATTTTATTTATTCCTTTATTTCCTTAAAATTCATATAATATTTGTTTACATCCATTTAAAATAATTACATAAATAGTGAAAATAGATATAAAATAATAATATTGAGATTTAATATAATATTTATTTATAATTTGAATATTTTATAGACTTAAAGAAAACCCAAAGGATATCTAATATAGCTATTATTAATATAATAATAATACATGCATTTAACATATTACCCCAGTTTATTATAGGGAAATTTTGTATAACTGATAATCTTGATATTTCAGTTATAAAATTTGCGTTCCAAATCTTTGGATTTAATAAGAATATAATTAATAGTGCTGTAGATACTCCACTTAGAATTGAATAAATTACAGCTGATTTTATGGTCCATTTACCAGCAATAAGTTTTACTAACTCCTTGGAGATTCCTAAAATAAATAGGATAATTATAATAAAACCTAAACTTTTTATCGCATCTAAATTAAAAATAGGAATTATTCTTATCTCATCATTAATAGCTATATATGCACTTAAATATTTAGGCATAAAATAAACTATAATAAAAAATATAGTTGTTATGACGATACCAATTATAGATTCTGAGGGCTTAATTGTAATTTTCTTGTTTGGTACTTCTGGTAAATTTGAAGGATCCCATGTGCTTTTCCCTTTACCATTCCCATCTATATTTACACCTTTATATTCAATAATTGCAAAAATTCCTGTTACCCAAACTGAACCTTGAATAGCTCCAGAGAAAAGTGAGCTATTATACACTGTAATTACTTTAGTTATTTGAGATACATTTGCAGGTCCATTAAATATTTGACCAACTATGGTTGCTACTGTTATTCCTAAAAATACTGCTAAAAGTACTATTTTTAAAACATACATATATCTATCAAAATATTTTGGTCCAATTAAATATCGTTTCTCTCCTCTATAATTATCTGCAAGTGTTTCAGGATCTCCTAATTCTTTAAGGGCTTTATATGCCTTTTCTTCATAGGTTAAATTTTCGTCATAACTGTTGATTATATCATCGATAAGCCCTCTAATTTCTTCCTCTACTTCTTTTCTTTCCTTTTCTGGTAGTTTGCAAACTACAGCATATACATATCTATCAATAACATTCATAAAACCCCTCCTACTATTCAATAAAACCATCGGTTGTTTTCACAATATCTTTCCACACATCACAAAGTCTTTTAAAAACAATTTCCCCTATTTTGCTCATCACATAATATTTTCTAGGCTTTGTTCCATCAGTATCCCATGAACTTTCTAAAATTCCTTGCCTTTCTAATCTTCTAAGTAAAGGATAAAGCGTACTTGCATCTATAGTCATTCCTTTATCTTGAAGGCTTGTAACAAGAGAATAGCCATATTGTGGTGTCTTTAATTGGCTTAATACACTCAAGACCAACGTCCCCCTTCTAAGCTCTAGAGTTAAACCTTCTATTAACTCATCTTCTGTAACCTTATCCACAATATCACCTCCTATTATAATTATACTGTATGACATACACTATTATAAATAATATATTATATGTAATTTTATAATATTTTGTTCACACAAAAAAGCCTTGATTAATCAAGGCTTTAAAAATTTATTTGTTCTTTTCATAAAAAATAGAAACTTCTTATAAGGCTCACCTTTTCTAATGTATTCAATCTATTTTCCCTCTTATGCAGTAACTTTAAATGGTTGAGTAAAGCTTACTCCACCCTCTCCTACTATTACCGCACGAACATATGGAGTAGGTGATGCAACTTCCTTTAAATTCAGAGAATTTCCTCTTCCTAACTGTCTGCTATTTGAACCTATCCATTCAATATATTGGACATTCTCCCCTTCTATTGTTATGGTATCCTTATCATTATCAACTATAATATTAGTAATAGTTGGGGCTGGAATGTTAGGATTATTTTTTCTATTATTCTCTGCACTTATATTAGCTGTAAAATAAAATTCTCCATTTTCCATAGCTCTTTTAAGTTTTTCCGCAGTATACTCTCCATCTATTAACATTTTATTATAACTTGTGTTAATCTGATTAAGACGATGTGAATCAGCATTTGCGAATCCCCATACATTTCTCTCCCCTATTATATCTGTTAATATATTATCCCATAACTTCCTATCATTGGGATATCTATCATCTCTATTTATAACTTCTAATCCAACTAAACTTGGAAATTGTTTATATAAATTCACATACCACATATGTGAATTATCATACCTTCCTGGATGATTAAAATGTGATATTGCACCTTGCCTTTCTATATACTTTAGTACTTCTTCTTCAGTTGATAACTTCTCAAATTCCTTTAAGAAAAATCCATTTATGTGATGATGCCTAGATGAAAACTCAGCACCTGGTATACCATTTAATCCTTTTGGTATAATTACATCTTTATCACCTTTTTCAGGATCATTCCAAGGATATGTTAGACGATCATGGTCAGTTATTGCTAATACATTATATCCAAGCTCTGAGTGTTTATCTAATACTTCTTGTATTGTATCTCTTCCATCACTTTTGTTTGTATGAGCATGGAAATTAGCTTTTAATTGATTTGCTGTACGCCAATCTATATTCTTATAAGGATTATCTATTGTATAATCTGTTTTCTCTACAACTTTAACTTCTATAGAAGATTGAAGTTCTCCATTCTTAGACGTAGGTATTACTATGGTTCTACTAATACCCTCAGTAGTTACAAATCTACTACCTTTTGAAGGCAATGTTTCTATTACGTTTCCTTCTTTTAACCCTATTAAACTCTCCTCATAATTTGTAGTTTCTGCGCTTTCATTGGATATTGAGTATAATGTAGATATACTTGTATCCTGTTCATTTACTATTCCTAAAGCCTTTGTTCCAATAGTTGACGCTGCTATAGTTGCCATTAAAATACACTCTATTATTTTCTTATGCTTCATATTATATCACCTATACTTTCACATGAATTTAATATTTTATTACAAAGGTCAAACTTATTATAAGACTTCAAGCAGATATCTTATAAAAATATTTTAAAATTCTTAAAGTTATAAAACCTATGTATAATTATTTTGTCCAAAAAATTAAAATATATTTTTTAGCTTTAAAAATAAAAGTAACCACCTCAAAATAAAATTTTAATATAGCCACTTTCTAAAATTACTTAATTTTATAAAAATTATAATGTTTAAATTGATATTAATTATCTAACTTTTCAGCTACGTGAAATAAATTCTATAATATCACTTTAATATTAATTTTTTATGCTGCTGTTTGCCTAGATAAAACAATAGATGCTCCAACAATGAGTATTCCACCTATAATAGAATACATAGATAGAGATTCTCCAAATAAAATAAATCCCCAAGCTGTATTGAAAAATATTCCTATATATCTTACTACTTCTACAATTACAGCATTGGCATTTCCAAATGCGCCTGTTAAGAATATTTGTGCTAATAATGACACAGCACCTAAAATGAATAACAATATAAATTCTCTTACTGTTGGTACTACAAAATTATTTCTCATTAGTATAGCAGCCACTATAGTAGATGCTGCTAAGAAATAAAACACAATTTCATAATGATGATGTTTTTTAGATTTTGCCAATTTTCTTATAGTAATTGAAGCACTTGCTGATAAAACTGCACTTAATAATCCAAAGATAGCATAAAAAGAATAAGTAGAATATCTAAAAGGATTTATAATAAGTGCCGCACCAAATAGAATAATAATTATAAATATCCATGCATTTTTCGGCAATTTTTCTTTTAGAAAAATAGATGCAAATATCATTACAAAAAATCCAGATAAGTGTGCAAGTATTGCTGCGTCTCCTAACTTCATTGTGGAAATAGCAAAGAAATAAGTTACCATATAAAGTCCTCCAAGCATACCTCTAAGTAACAATAATGGTTTTTGCTCTTTAGAAAACTTTACATTAGAAATTTTCATTAAAATTAATATTAATATTGTTCCAATTATACCTCTAAAAAATGCTATTTCATTAGATGGTATTCTAGAACTTACAGACTTCACCAAAACATTCATTATACTAAATGTAAAAGAAGACAGTATTGCTAATATAACACCTTTATTTATTTTCATTAAATCGCTCCTTAACTATAATCTTTGCATTATTTAAGATATTGTCTTTAAATATATGATTATTCATATTTTCTTTGCCTTTATCATTAATAAATCTATTCAAATGCATATCAAACACATCTATTAGGCCTTTTGTATTTTTCATCTCTATACCTAACATAGCTCCAATATTATATAAAAGTTTAATCTTTCTATAATCTTCGAAAGGCATTCTAGGTATATTCCATTTACCTAAGTTATCTTTGTAAACTTTAGGATAGGGAACCTTTGAAAACTCAAAATATCTCCCCTCCTTATCAGGGATAGAAAAGGGATCTATTAATATTGAAGAATATCTAACGTAGAGTAAATACTCCTGTTTAATTTTACTGTATTGAGTAAAGTTATTTATATCCTCTCTAGATATAGATTCTTCCAACACAGGATAATTATCATCATTTAAAAACTTAAGAAGATTCATAGGTTTAATTTTTAGATGACTATATACATTAGATATTTCTTTCCATAGAAAACACATGGTGGCAATAGTTTTCATTGTTATTGGACCCTCTGGATATAGCTTGTACACATATTTATTTGTTTTATCATAATCAAATATTTGATTTAAACTAATATCATTAATCAAGAAAGCTGGATGTACAAATACAGTTATGTTCTTACTTTCTACTTCCAATGGTTCATCTAATATTTCACAAATAACCCCGATTTCTTTTAAAAAGTTTTTAAGAACTATTGTTTTAGAACTCTTTTTAAAAGTTGAACCTATATATATCTTTTTCTTTAAAGCTTTTGTTGTTATTTCTAATAAAGATTCTTTAGAAGTATATTTTGTAGCTCCAAAATAATTTGATAAACTAATTATTTCAATATCTCTTTCATATAACTTTAAATAATTAGAAACCAAGATGCTTGACCCAAATTCTGGTGACACTAAAATGATAGTTTTGATTTTTTTTAGTTTGTTAAAATCTATTTTTTTTAACACTTCTATATAACAGTCACAAGGAACACATAATATAATAGTTTCCCAAACATCTTCTATGTCAGAATAATCTATATATAAGCTTTGTAGTTTATAACTTCCTTCCATCATAGCTAATTCTTTTTTAGCTACATTTCCTTTTAATACGAAATCATTGTTTTTTAATTGTTCTACAAAAAATATAGACTTATTACTATTTCTAATAACTATTCCAATTTCATCTGAAAATCCCTTAGATAAATTAATTATCATGTTAATTGCCACTGGCCCAGAACCTATTATTAGTGTGTTTTTTAAGCTGTTATGCATATTTTTATTTATCATAAAGTTTTCTCCAAAACTACACTTTCATAAATATACTTATTATCTTTTATTATTGTTTTTTGGCAATTCTTTATTTCTTTTATATCTAAAGGATAATTAAATATACTTTTTAATTTATTTCCATATCTCAAAATAACCTTTGTATCACCATTAATATTTTCCAATAAATATTTCACCATATCTAATTTAGGTTCAACTAAAGAAGCTATTATAATATGACTAAAACTATTTAAATCAAAATTGCTTATATCTTCTGATGAAAATGATATATTTTTAATGCCATACTTATCAGATAACTTCTCTGATAGCTCAAGTGCTTCATTATCAACATCTAAGCAAACTACTTCAGAGTTAACTTCATCATTTATAGTGAATGCTGTTATAGGCATAGCCCCAGAACCTATAAATAAAATTTTTGATTTATTATTTATATCAAATTCTAATATCTCATTTTCTACTGCAAGCCTTAATTCATCAGAATATTTAAATGAATCTAAGTTATTATTTAATATACTGCGTGCTTGACATTTTTCAACCCACCCTAAAGCCTTCGAATTAGACTCTCTCACTTCTTTTACCAAAGTATCATACTCTTCTTTTGATACATATTTGTTCCATTTTAAATCATTAGAGCTATCTAATATAAAGTCGCATACGTAGTCAAGCTTATCTTTCAAAACTACAAAACATTCACTATGCTCCTTACATAAGTTCATAATTTCATTAATATCCACATTTATTAATTTTAAATCTAATAAAAATTTATGTTTTTCCATATACATTAACCTCTCAACCTTTTATAATTTTAATATTTAAACATTAATAAAATAATGTTATATTAATACTAACTACAATTAATTGGTGTAACACTAAGATAACCTTTCTTTGTACAACAAACCTCTACTTCTACTTTATATACCTCTTTTAATAGTAATGGATCTAATACTTCTTCTGGCTTTCCTTCTTTTGCTACGTATCCTTCACTAAGTAGTATGAATTTATCACTGTATCTCGTAGATAATGCTAAATCATGAATTACTATAATAGTAATAGCATTGTTTTCTGTGGTGTATTCTCTTGCTAAATCTAAAACCTGTAATTGATGCCTTATATCTAACGCACTGGTTGGTTCATCCAGTAGTAATATCTTTGGTTTTGAAACCAAAGCTTGTGCCATAATAACAAGTTGTTTTTCTCCACCACTTAAACTAGAAAACTTATTATAGCTTAGATGACTCAAATTTATTTTCTTTAATATTTTATTTGTTTCTTCTAACTTATCTTTAGAAATTTTCCATCTTAAATCCTTCATATGTCCAAGCAGTACCATTTCAAATACAGTTAAGTTAGAGTTACTATTACTCATTTGTGGAACATAGGCCATTTTCTCTATAGGAATTTTTTCCTTTGGATTTCTGTCCATATGTATGTTTCCTTCATAATTGATCATTTTTGACATAGCTTTTATAAATGTAGTCTTTCCTGTACCATTTGGACCGATAATAGAGGTTATTTCTCCCTCATGAAAGGTAGCGGTAATATCTTTTAACACTTCTTTATTCTTAAACTTAACTGAAACTTTTTCTGCTGTAATAAAACTCATTATTCTGCTCCTTTCGATAGTAATAAAAATAATAAGAATGGTACTCCAACAATAGATGTAACAATTCCTATTGGTATTAATGCACCTGGTTTTATTATTTTAGATATTATAGACGCAACAACCATAATAAGAGCTCCAAACATGGCAGAAACAGGAGATAAATATCTTTGTTCTTCTCCAACTGATAACCTAGCAAAGTGGGGAGAAATCAATCCTATAAATCCAATAGGCCCTATAAAAGAAACTGCTCCAGTTGTTAGCAAGGTTGCAATTGTAAATACTTTTAGTTTTAGCTTGTCTACATCTATCCCAAGACTTCTTGCTCTTTCTTCACCAGCAGATAATGCTGTTATTTTCCACACTACTGTTGTGGTCAATAAAAGGCATATAATAAAAATTGACATTGTAACAAAAACACCAACCCAAGTAGATTTTAGTAAGCTTCCAAACATCCAAAATACAATTTGTTGAGATACTTCTGGTGCAGACATATATTGAACTAAGGATTGCAGTGCCTGAAATAAAAAGTGAATAACAATCCCTGTTAATATCATTATTATAGATTTCATCCCTTTATTTTTTCCTATAAAATAAATACACATGCTAGATATAAATGAAAATAAAAATGCCATCAGCGGTATAGAAAGCCAACCTATATTTCCAATAGTAAACCCTGTTAAGATAGCAAGTGAAGCTCCAAACCCTGCTGCTGAAGAAATACCAAGAGTATATGGACTTGCTAAAGGATTATTAAGTATTGTCTGCATATGAGACCCTGCAAGACCTAATGAAGCTCCAACAAATACACATGTAAGAGTCATTGGTAGTCTTATGGACCACATCACAGCTGAATGTACACTTTTATTCTTTGGTCCTTGTAACAATGTACTTATTACATCAGATAAAGACATGCCAGATGGACCCACAGCTAAATCTATGATGCAAAATACAGCTAATAATGAAATTACAATAACAAATAAAAGAAGTCTTTTTTGATTGATATTTTTGTATATGTGCTCTCCATTATTTAAATCTTCCAATGCTTCTTTTTTATTTGTCATTATCTATTCCTCCTTTATCATGAAAGTACCCTCTGGTTTTACAGGTAAATACTTTGTATAGAACTCATTTAGGTTTGCTAGTGGATCTACATCTGCAAACTTCTCTGGATAAATAGCTTTTGCAATATATTGAAGATATACGTAATCATAAAGTGTTCTAAGTCCACTGTGATCAACACCATATATTTCTTTATTTTTTACTGCATTTAAATTCTCCCAACCTGGTCTTTTCAAATACATATTCATTGTTTCCAAAGCTCTTTCACTTTTAACATCAAAACCCATTTCAAATCTTTGTTTGCCTTGATCTTTAGAATTGGTTTGTCCAGAAAAAATTATAAGCTGTGGATTGCTAGAAATAACATACTCAGGATTTAATGGTCCATAGTCTGTAACTTTTCCCTGTGCTATGTTGTTACATTTTGCAGTTTTAAGTATATTTCCCCATAGAGAATCTCCATAAGAATTTCCATAGGTTTCTGGCCCTTGGCTTGCAAGTTCAAAATAAACAGATTTAAATTCACTTTCTGGTATTTCTTTTAATTTATTTTCAACATCTTCTGTCTGCTTTTTATAGTTTTCTATAAGTTCTTTTGCTCTTTCTTCTGTTCCAAGAAGCTTACCAAGTATTTCTGTACTCTTTATATGCTTTTCTAAAGTAAATGAATTGTAATCAACCACTGCTATAGGAATTCCAAGATTTTTAATTGTGTTAATACCATCTCCTAATTTTTTTGCTTGATAAGGTGCAAGAATTACTAAATCTGGTTTAGCATCAATTAGCTTTTCCATACTGAAACTATCTAAATAAATTGAACCTGTATCTATACAGCCTTCTAAGTTTGGAATTACTTCTGCATATTTAGTCCACATTGCATTCATTAGATCCTTTGTTTCTCCTTTTGACATGGCAACGATTCTATCTAACTTAAAATCTCCAGATACAGCAAGATAATTTTCTATATAAAACCCTAAAAATATTTTTTCTGCTGGTTTTTCTAAAACAATTTTATCTCCGTTAATATCTTCTACCTCAATAACCTTACTTTCTGCAGAATCACCTTCCCCATCTCCTTGTGAGCATCCCACTAAACTTATAACCATTACTAAAATTAATATAATATTAAATATTTTTTTCATAAGTATTCCTCCTAAAATAGTTCGCTAATTTCAAATTTTTCGATAATTGCAATGTGATTAAAACTATTTCTCAAATTTTTATCATTCTTATATAATTTTAAAGCTAATGTCATTAATTGATAACGCATATTATTTGCATTATATGAACCTTTTTCTCTAAGAAAATCTTTTACCTCCTATAAAATAAATTATTTTTTCATAAATAATAGCCCTTTAACAACAGTTAAAGGGCTATTTATCGAAAAAATATTTTTCAAACATTTATACCCCCCCATCGCTCGTAGAGTTATTAGTATACTAAAATAGGCAGGTCTTCTGGCTTAAGCATCAACATTCCTACAGCCTTCCCAGTTTCCCAGTGGCATAATTGCAGGAACTCATCTATTACAGTGGCGGGACCGCGTGGGATTCAAACCCACTTCCCTTTTAATTAATAGATATTACAATATCTATTAAACCTATTTTCAATATATTCAATTTTCCAAAATCATTTTAGCATATTATGGTTACATTTAGCAAATACTTTTTAATATTCTACTATAAAAACCATACAATTTAAATTCTCAACAATCTAAATTGTATGGTTTTTTCTCTATTTAGCTGCACTTTTCATAGAAATCTAATCAAATGAATAAATTAACTACTACTTAAACTAAATATTTTTAATCAAATTAACCATTTCAATGGCTGTGCAAGCAGCATCATATCCTTTATTTCCAGCTTTTGTACCTGCTCTTTCAATAGCTTGTTCAATATTATCTGTTGTAAGCACTCCAAAAATCGTAGGAACTCCTGTTGATAAGCCTATAGAAGCAACTCCTTTTGATACCTCTGCACATACATAATCATAATGGGTAGTAGAGCCTTTAATAACTGCTCCAAGACAAATAACTGCATCATATTTTCCAGATGACGCCATTTTTTGTGCCACTAATGGAATTTCAAAAGCTCCTGGAACCCATGCAAGAGTAATGTCATCATCATTAACTCCATGACGTATTAATGCATCCTGAGTTCCCGATATTAACTTTGATACAATAAATTCATTAAATCTTGCTGCTACAACTCCTACTTTTATATTGCTTGCTACTACATTTCCTTCCAATTTTCTCATTTCTTTTCCTCCAATTATTCTTTATAATTTTCTTCCTTTAATCATGGATACTTTCACAATATCACACTAATAAGTTGTCATATGTTCCATCTTTATCTGTTTAGTCATAAGGTAAAATCTATCATCTTTGTTAGGATTAATTTGAATAGGAACACGTTTTTTTATAGTAATACCGTAATCAGCTAATCCTTTTATCTTTTTAGGATTATTTGTTAAAAGCAAAAGTTCTGTTGCTCCTAAATCATATAATATTTGAGCACTAATTCCATAATCCCTTAAATCTTCTGGAAAACCAAGCTTGATATTAGCTTCAACCGTATCATATCCTTGTTCTTGAAGTTCATAAGCCTTTAACTTATTGATAAGTCCTATTCCTCTCCCCTCTTGACGCATATACAGAATAATCCCTCTTCTTTCTTTTGCAATAGCTTTTATAGCAGCATCAAGTTGTTCACCGCAGTCACAGCGGCGTGAGCCTAATATGTCACCAGTTAAACATTCAGAATGTAGACGACATAAAACAGGTTCTCCATCAGCCACATCTCCCATTACTAAAGCTATATGCTCCTCTCCGTTTAATGTGTTTTCATAACCATAAATAGTAAATTCCCCGTACTTCGTAGGCAGCTTTGCTTTTGCACTCTTCTTTATAAAACTTTCTTCCTTTAATCGATAAGATACTAAATCTGCAATAGTTATCACCGTTAATTTATGTACTTTTGCAAATTCCAAAAGCTCTGTAGTACGCATCATCATCCCATCTTCTCTCATAATTTCACAGCATAATCCACATTCTTTAAGTCCTGCAAGTTTTACCAAATCAACAGTTGCCTCCGTATGCCCCCTTCTTTCAATTACGCCGCCTTCTTTTGACTCTAAAGGAAACATATGACCAGGACGTCTAAAATCTTCTGCCTTAGCATCATCTTCTACCGCCTTTATAGCAGTAATTGATCTTTCATAAGCAGAAATTCCTGTAGTGGTATCTACATGGTCGATAGAAACAGTAAAAGCTGTAGAATGATTATCCGTATTATTGTTTACCATCTGCTCTAATCCAAGCTTCTTAGTCAATTTGGCACTCATAGGCATACATATTAACCCTTTTCCATAACACGCCATAAAATTTACATTTTCCTGTGTTGCAAATTCTGCTGCACATACTAAATCTCCTTCATTCTCTCTGTCAGGGTCATCGATAATTAGAACGATTTTTCCACTTCTGATATCTTCTATTGCTTCTTCTATTGTGTTTATTTTTTTCATAATATTATCCTCCTAAAAACCATGTTCGATTAAAAACTGTTCTGTAATCTTGCTATTATTTCTTGATGCCTTTGATTTTAAAAGCTTTTCAATATATTTTCCTACCATATCACATTCCAAATTTACCTTATCACCAATTTTCTTATAAGATAAAATAGTTTCTTTTTGCGTATGAGGGATAATTGATACTTTAAATCCCTCTTCATCTACACAAGCAATGGTTAGACTGATTCCATCTATTGCAATAGATCCTTTTTCGACAATATAGCAAAGCTGTTTTTTATCTGTAATAATGGTGTACCAAACAGCATTGTCATCGTTTCTTATGTGTGATATATATCCTATCCCATCAATATGTCCAGATACCATATGTCCTCCAAATCTTCCATTGGCAGGCATAGCCCTTTCTAGATTTACTTTTGAACCTCTTGCAACGTTCCCAAGGGTGCTTCTGTTCATTGTTTCAGACATGACATCTACAGTAAATCCATCCTTTCCCATATCAGTTACTGTAAGACATACGCCATTGACTGCAATGCTGTCTCCAATTTTTGTTTCCTCTAGAACCTCCTTACATTCAATAGTTAAAATAGAGGATTTGCTTCCCCTTTCAACTGATTTTATAGTTCCTATCTCCTCAATGATTCCAGTAAACATAATTTCAACTCCTCAAATATCCTTCTATACAGAAATCATTCTCAAACTTTATTATTGTGGTATCTTCTAGTTGAAAGGCATCACTCATCTGTTCCCGTCCTTTACCTTCAATAGGCGTAAGTGCTTCCTTTCCTCCAATTATCTTAGGTGCTATGTAAACATACGCCTTTTTTATAATTCCTGCCTCTAGAGCTGCCTCGTTTAAGGTTCCTCCCCCTTCAAGCAAAATGCTATCAATGCCTTTTTCGCCAAGACTTTCCATAAGCTTCTTTAAATCAATTCTTTCACTATCTTGGAATTCCATAAGAGTTACCCCTGCCTTGCTAAGCTTATACTTCTTCTCCCTATCTCCTTTGCAGAAAGCAATGATTGTCTCAATTTCATGAGATGATTTTACAATTTTGCTCTCTAGTGGAATTCTTAAGTTTGAATCACATATGATTCGAATAGGATTTACTCCATGCTCTATCCTGCAATTTAGCATAGGCTCATCTGCTAGTATTGTTCCTATTCCTACCATAATTCCTGTGTATTTTTTTCGTAGATAATGCACATGTTCTCTAGCATCTTCTCCTGTTACCCATTTGGAATCCCCTGTATGAGATGCAATCTTTCCATCTAGGGTCATTGCGTACTTTAATACAACAAAAGGTTTTTTTGTGGAAATGTAATGAAAAAATACTTCATTTAATCTCCTACATTCTTCTTCCAATACTCCAATAGTTACTTCAACACCATGTTCTCTTAAAAATTTAATTCCCTTTCCACCAACTAGAGGATTAGGATCAGTGCACCCTACAATAACTCTCTTTATCCCATGTTCCACAATGGCTTCAGTACAGGGTGGTGTCTTCCCATAGTGGCAACATGGTTCCAAAGTCACATACAGTTCTGCTCCTTTCATATCTTCTATGCAGCTTAAAAATGCATCTCTCTCTGCATGGAGACCACCATATTTCATATGCCATCCTTCACCTATGATGCATCCATCCTTTACAATGACGCATCCTACCATTGGGTTTGGAGATGTATATCCAGTTCCCAGTTTTGCAAGCTCTAAAGCTCTTGCCATATAATTTTCATCCAAGCAATCCTCTCCTTTTTACTTCAGGCAATAGTTAGGAGAATTTTTCTTTTTTTAAAGCACAAAAAGCCCTGAATATAAAAATATCCAGGGCATAAAATACCATAGTTATTAAATTTAGATTGCATAATAAAACATCCGCAAAATAAATATAACGACTGTATTAAAATAAGTAGAGATATTCTCTCTGCTTCTTCTCCCATCCAGACTTTACTGTCGGCTTTGGAATTGCTAAATAATTAATTATCAGCTTCACCAAATCTGCAGTCCATGTACATGAACCACTCGCGGGCTTTACCGCCGGTAGGGAATTTCACCCTGCCCTGAAGAACTTATTTTTTATTAACTTTTACATTATTTAATATAACATTAAAAAAATAATTTGTACAGTACTTTTCTTAATTTTCTGAAAGGCAACTTTCCTCTCACTCATTAAAGTAAGTAATCCTTATACTAAAGAATTATTAAATTAATTACTCAAAAAATCCTTTATGAGTAATCTTTATATCATTATTTGCATTTATTTTTATATTAAAATTGCCACTTGCATTTTTTCCAGCAATTCTAATAATGTATTTCCCACTTTTAGGTGTAGTAAAATTTATCTCTCCACTTTCATTTGATTCATCTTTTTTAGCTATTATATTATAATCTGAATCTAACACCACAATATAAAACTTACCTTTACTAATTTTTGTATTATCATTTATAGTTATTTTATTATCTTTGTCTGAAGTAAACTCTATCATTGACCATTTACCTGTAAATTTATTAAAATCAAAGCTTTTTCCATTTTCAGTGTCTTTTTCATTTTTCATAGAGTAAACACTTTTTTTTGCTTCTTCACTTGATAGATAGCTATCTGAACTAATATAAAGTGAGCTATTTTTATATAACATACTCCCTATTAGTAAGATTAATATTATAAATGTTACACAAATATTTATTGACCTACTTCTCTTTTTCATTCCATTTTTCCTCCATTTTTATGTTATCAAACTATAAATAAGTTATTGTTATATGTAATATTACTGGATAAATATATATAATATACTTATATTATCCAATACTTATTGTATATAATATTACATATACTTTCAATGTATGAAAGTTATATGATTTCACAATGAAGATTTAACTTATGCATGATTTTAATTTTCCTAATAAAAATTCTTTTCTATGAATTAAAAATTAAAAGTTAAAGATACGAATTCTGGTTAAAACTCCATTGCTAGAGCCTTTAGAGTTTTTTTAATAAATTTTTCCCCTAATTCTTCATCCTTAATTTCTAAGGATTTAAGCTATTTTTTCGAAAAATTATTTTCCAGAGTATATTTTAAATTCTCATATCTAATATCTATAATATTAATAATAAAAATATACCCCTTAGTTCAAAGGGGTATATTTTTATTATTAATATTATTTAACTTAGCTTTCTTTTTAACCATTTAGCAACAACCGCTATTAAAATCAAAATAATACTACCACCAAACAGCCAATATTTTTCATCAAAACTGCCATTCTTCATAGACAATATATAAAAATTGCCTACATACTTATTTTTTGTGGCCATATTTAATATTAAATAGCTAATAGAAGCCATATAACCAAGTATAGTACTGCCTGATATAGACGATGAGCAAAGCCCTACACTTCCTAAAAATACAGCAGATAAAAAAGTACCTAACATGTATTTTATAAGTGGAAAATCGCAGCCCTTATGCTTTAGTATCAATGTAAAAGAACTTACTAAAACAAAAATAATTACTAGGTTTAGAATTATTCTAACTAGGTAAGGTATAAATTGCGCCATTGGTTTCGATACCACTATTTCATCAATTTCTCTTGCTTCCTCAGGAGCAAATATTGGCACAAGGAGTATGATTCCAATGACAGCCACATAATTTTCAAGACAAATTGCGCTGGACACTGTATCAAGATTTGATATTCCTTGGATGAATGGTAAAACAAATAAAAATGCAACTGAAAATACTAAGTTAGCTAATATACTTAACTTTAGATTTATTTTTATTAAAGTTAAACCATTTTCCCATTTTTCTCCCAATGTCAAGCTTCCCCCTCCTTTTCTGTTCATATATAAATACAGTCACTATAACTATTAAAATTGCAAGCCCTGCAATTACAAGTCGATTTGTCATAATTTCACTAAAATTTTCCGCAATCAACATACCCTTGCCACGATTATTATGACGAATAAACAATCCTAAAAGCGGATAATCGCCTGTAAGTTGTATATTATTTATATTGAAGAACCATATAAATAACTCTACTGCAATAGCTACTGGCGTATCTGTCAATGTAGTTAGAAACATTCCTATAGCTGTAACAATCATAAGTGTAGGTAATATCCACCATAGTATATATTTTATAAAGGCAAATAAATCAATACTCAAATTCTCACTGTTTGCAAAGGATATAAAAGTTATAGTTTCTTTAATACCTAATATTATAATTGGCAATATCATCATAAAGACAAGTGAAAAATATCTTGATAAAACAAGCTTTAAGGATGAGGTTTCCCTAAAATAAATAAGCTCCTCCATTTTACTACGTCTATCCTTAATTGATGTAAATACCACTACAAATATAGGAAATATTCCAGCAACAATCCCCATATAGTCACAGAACAATCGTGCATATCCATTGGTTAGTTTATCTTTTTGCATCATATACTCATATTCTTCAACCGCCTCTTCATAAGTAATAGGTATACGAGTAAATCTACCAATAAAATCTTCTCCATAGGCAGAGCCTCCCCCTAAAAGCTTATCAACACTTGCCATTAACTCATTAAACTTATCAAGGGTTATATCTTTGCTAACTGACAAAGATCCGGAACTACTCTTTTCCCATAATAAATTTAATACTTCTATAGGTTCTCCAGTTATCTCCTCCAAAAAAAGTTCTATTTTTTTTTCTTCATCATTATCTAACTTAACAACTTTATAAAATCCTAGAGGATAAGTACCATATGAATTTTCTTTATATTCACGATATAAGTTACCTACTACCTTTGGCATCATTTCTTCTGACATTGCAGACTCTTTTTCACCATAAGGAGCATACTGTGTTTCCATATCTATTTTAGATGGTGGTGAAAGTAATGTTTTTATATCTTCAGAAGTAGTAATACCCATTTGGGAAATATAAAATAATATTGTAACTGCAATAAAAATATAATATATATATGTTTTCAATATATTTCTACATTCCTTTAAAAATAAGCTCATTTTGCTTGTCCTCCCATCAGTAGCATATACCCATCTTCAATGGTAGAGTCACATGGTATAGCATTATCAAAAGGTTTATTATCTGATAAAATTCTAAGAGTAACATTGCTACCTTGTGAAAGCATCGAGGTTACTATATATTTATCTTTAATGTTACTTAAATCATTTTGCGATACAGTAATTGTATAAATTTTACCACTTGCAAACTCAGCAAGTTTCTCAGTTGTACCTTTGTAAATAACTTTTCCATTATTTAAAACTGCAATATTTTCGCAAGTTGCTTCAATATCTCCTACAATATGAGTAGAGAGTATAACAATTCGATCCTTTGCAATTTCACAAAGTAAATTTCTAAAACGTATTCGTTCCTCAGGATCAAGCCCTGCTGTTGGCTCGTCAACAATTAAAATCTTTGGTGCATGCATAATGGCTTGAGCAATTCCCAGTCGACGTTTCATACCTCCTGATAGTGCCTTTACTCGTACCTTTTGACAGTCATATAAATTAACCTTATCAAGTAGTTTTAAAATAATTTTTTTCCGTTGTTGTTTTGGTATTTCAGAAAGTACACCTAAATAATCCATAGCTTCATATACTGTCATATTAGGATACATAGAGAAATCCTGTGGTAAATATCCTACCATTTTACGAATATCTTTTGTATTTTCAATAGGAATACCGCATATCGTTATACTTCCTTCACTTTTAATTAGAAGTGTGGTAAGTATACGCATTAATGTAGTTTTTCCTGCACCATTTCTACCAAGTAGTCCAAACATACCACCTGGTATTTCAAGATTTATATTATTAAGTACTGTTTTATTGCCAAATTTTTTAGTAAGATTAGATATCATAATTTCCATAGGTTTTATCCTCCAATGTGTTAGTTGATAAATATTCAAAAATAAATGCAATAGACAATGCCCCAATGGTTACAGGATATATTGAATCAAAAACAAATTGTGAGCACAATATAACAAGTAAAAAAGCTATTATAGTGAAAATCACAATGCCTATGGCTTTTATAGTAAGCCTACGATTAAGAGCTTTTACACGGGCTTTTTCAAGTTCTTCATACTCTAAAATATTGACTTTGCACCACATACCATTTAAAAACTCTCGTTCACTTTTCATTTTGCATATCCTCCTTAACATATTTTTGAAGTTTGTTTCTTGCCCTATAAAGGATAATTTTTATTTGTGGTAATGACTTGTCCATAATTTCTGCAATTTCCTTGTAGCTAAATCCATAAATCTCATAAAGACAAAATGCAGTACGGTAATCAGCCTTTAGGCTATTAAGTAGCTTTGTTGAATATTTTAGCATTTCTTGCTGCTCCATTAACTCATATAAGGTTGGTTCTGTACTTACTAAGTTCACATCTTCTAGACTTACAATATTAGAATCTTTATTTTTTCGTATAAAGTCTATACACTTGTTTCTTATCACTGCAAACAGAAATGTTTTAAATGTATTTTTAGCCTTGTATCTATGACGATTTATGTATATAGCTGCAAAACTTTCTTGTACAATATCTTCTGCTATATATACATCTGTTAAAAAGCTAAATGCAAAACCAATTGCTTTTTCCCTATGTCTTAAAACAAGTTGTTCAAAAGCTTTCGTATCACCATTTTTAGTTTGCTCCATTAACATGTTGTCATCACAAATATAAATCACCACCATTCAGTAAAAAAGTTAATTCCTAACTCTTCCTTCATAAGCTTACACGAAAAAAACTTGAAGAAGTTACACTTAAATTAAAAATAATAAAATTAATTTAAGAAAATTAATTTCTTTAGATATTTAGTTAAAAAAGCCAGTAAAGATTTCAAGTTGAGATCTCTACTGACTTATATATTTAACTTATTATTCAATTCTATATTCAACTCCATTTCCATTTAAAAAACTTACAATCATCTTAAAATATACGTCTATATTACACTCCTAAATTTCCATTTCACTCTTCCAGCAAATATCTTAAGTTTTTTAATATATTCTTTTATCTATAGTTCCTTTCCATGTAAAAGTAAAAGAACTATAAAATAAAAATCTTGCAAAACAACTACGTATTTGCAAGGTTTTTACTTATTATTTCATCATGAATATATACAATACTTAAATTTCAATCGCCAGCTTTTGTAAAAATTTCTCTCTTTTCACTTGAGCGCCTTTAGAAACATCCCCACAATGAATCCACTTGGCATTTTTAATTCCAATACCTTTTAGTGTAGCATTAATAAATGTTTTCTGAATCATATTACCAGCAAAATATTTTACATACCAACGTTGAGCTTGACCTGTTGTTATCACTTTGGCAGATTTAATATGGGTTAATTTACCCTTTAAACCTGTACTTGATTCTGTATATGAGAAATTTTTCAACATAACTTTATCAATGAAACCTTTAAGGATAGCAGGGGTATTGTACCACCAAAGGGGAAATAGAAAAATAATTTCATCTGTTTTTTTTAGCATATTTTGATATTTTGTTACCAAAGGGTCCTTATGTTGTCCTTTTGAATACAAAGCCAATTCCCCTTCGGTCATAACAGGGTTAAAGTTATCTTTATTTAAGTCAATTACCTGGTATTCCTTTTTCTTTTTTTCTAAAGCAGTTGTTATTGTATCCAGTATAGCCTTATTAAAACTTCCGTGCCATGGATGAGAAAATATAATTGTTACCATCTTGAATCACCTCTCAATAAATATTATAAATATTTTAAAATGTCTGCTCCTAATGCATAGGAAGCCTTTTTATATTGATCATTTTTATAAACCTGCAATTCATATGTGCTTACATTAAGGTTTTGTATAAACTCCATACCAAGATAATTGGAAAGCATGTTGATGGATTTAACGATGTTTTCAACTCCTGCATTAGCCTCGTTGATATCGCCATAGGTAGTTAATAATACAATTTTTTTATTTAATAAAATATTATGATCTACTGCATATAACCGGTCTAAAAAAGTTTTTAACTGTCCACTCATATTAAAAACATAGACAGGAGTGGCAAGAACCAAAACATCTGCTTTTTCCACATCTTTATAAATATCCTGCATATCATCCTTTAATACACATTGACTTTGACTACTTTTTTGACAGGTGTTGCAGCCTGTACAGCATTGTATATTTTTTGACTGGAGATAAATTGTTTCTATTTGGGCTGATGATGTTAAATCCTCTACACCTTTTAAATACTCTCTTAATAAAATAGCTGTGTTTCCCTGCTTTCGGGGACTTGCTAAAACAGATAGTATATTCATATTTATTACTTCCTTTCAGTTAATCCAGTGAATAAATACTTTTATGCGCACACATGCACATTATAACGTTTTTAAAAAGGCATATCTGCCTTTTTAAATTTTATTGCTGTATTAATTTTTTTAAATTGGTTGCTGTTAATTCGAATTTTTCAAGAATATATCTATCGTTCAATTCATAAAAAACACTTCTATTCTCTTTTGTTTTATTGACTATCCCATATCTATGCATTAACTCTAAATGTCTTGAAATAACTGAACGGTCCTGTGTAAAATTTTCAGAAATATCTTTGATATTCTTAGTGCCGTTAACAGCAAGATATTTCATAATATCACATCGTACTGGGTCAAACAAAGTCTTAAAAAATTCAAAATCAATATTTTCTTCTATTTCTTTGGCACAGTCTAAAATTAAATCATTTTCATTCATATCTATCACCTAATTAAGATTATATATGCACATTCATGCATATGTCAATAATAATTTATAAATATTATTATGAACCGTCCCTTAAATATATATAATTATATAAAGTTGACAAGACGTAAATATCATGTTATGATATCAAAAATTAAAATTTCATAAAAATCCTCATCCTTAAGGGTGGGGTAGAGGCGCGATTGCTAATATTAACTATATCGAGGTCGGAAACCTATGACATATAGTGAAAGGAGCCGTCGCCGAAGTTTCAGATACCAAAATCTGATGCTGGGTCTGTATTTAATAGGTACAGGACTGTCATCATCGTATTTGCTCGATACTTTGATGTTGCGCTATCTCACATTGAGCCAGAAAGGAGAGGAATGTCTTTAGCTTTGCTATACGCATATAAGCACCTGACAGACCTGTTAGGTGTTTTTATTTTTACTATTAATTTTAATTTTTTACAATATTGTAAATTTAATGAACGGGCATTGTGATTAATTGCTTAAAAAGGAGGATGAATATATGACTAATAATTCAAATGATTTAACTCAAGTAAAGGATTCAGGTTTTAAAAAGAAATTAGTCTGTTTGGTGGGGTCAGTATTTTAGGAGGTATAATGGTAGGATCAGGTATTTTTTATCTAGGCTCATATGTATTAATGAGAACTGGAATGAGTCCTGGCTTGGCTTTATTAAGCTGGATTTTGGGAGGCTTAGTTTCTCTATTAGGTGGTATTTGTTATGCTGAGCTAGGTGCTTCAGATCCCCGTGCTGGTGGACTAACTGTATATTTAAGTGAGGCCTATTCACCTATGGTTGGTTTTTTAGGTGGTTTTAATAGTTGGTTAATCGGTGGTCCTGGCTCTATTGCTGCTATAGCAATTGCACTACCAAGTGCTTTAACCATTATTATGCCTCTTGAAGAATGGACGATTAAAATTATTGCTATCTTTTTAATCATAGCATTGACCATTGTCAATTATTTTGGTGTTAAATTTGGTTCTAGACTACAAAGTCTATCTATGATTGCAAAATTAATTCCTATTGGAATCATAATGATCTTAGGACTTTTATTTGGAAAAGTATCACCTGATTTAAACCTAGTTCCCAAGACAGCAGATGCAAGCTTTGGCTCAATTATTAGTATGGTAGCCTTTGCTGTAGTAGCAAGCTTGTGGGCATACGAAGGCTGGACTAATTTAAATACCGTAGCTGAAGAAGTAAAAAATCCTAAGAAAAATTTACCCCTTGCTATCATTATTTCTATCCTTTCCATAACAGCACTGTATACATTATTTAATTATTCTATATATAAGGTTATACCTATTGATGAAATTGAAAGTTTAATATCTAATAATCAATATTATTTAGGAACTTATGCAGCAGAAAAATTGCTAGGAAACACTGGTAGTATTTTAGTTGTAATAGGAATGGTAGTTGCTATGTTTGGAGCTTTAAATGGTTGTATACTAGCCTTCCCAAGAATGTATTATGCAATGAGTGAACAAGGTCATTTCTTTGAAAGTTTTAGAAAATTGCATCCGGTGCATAAAGTTCCTTATGCTCCTTTAATAGTACAATGTGTAATATCTGTGATACTCGTATTACTTAGAAACTTAAATCAATTAACTTCTTTAGTTGTATTCTCAGGAATGATGTTTAATACTTTAGGTGTATACGCAGTTATGATTTACAGGAAAAAACGTCCTAATGTAGAAAGACCTTATAAAGTGATTGGCTATCCTATTACAGTAATCTTAACAACTTTTATCTTTGTAGGGTTAATGGTAAATACCTTTATTGAAGATCCTCAAACCTCAATTATTGGTTTAGTCGTGCCAGCTATTGGTACATTATTCTACTTCTATTTTGATAGAAAAAATAAAACTGCACAAGAAAATATAAGGGGATGATATTTTGAAAACAATTTTAAAAAACTGCAAAATTTATGTTGAAAAAAATAATTTTCAGGAGGCAATCTTTATTGATAATGGTGTTATTCAGCAGGTTGGTACCAATGAGGAAATCTTAAAAAATATTGCTGATAATATAATAGACCTTCAGGGAAAAACTGTTTTGCCAGGTTTTAACGACAGCCATCTTCATATGTCACATATAGGAGATGCTATGAGTTCCTGTAATTTAACATCCGCTAAATCAATTGATGAAATTATTCAGTTGGGTAAAAAATTTATAGAAGAAAATAAAGATATAACAGTTTTAAGTGGTAGAGGGTGGAATCAAGATTACTTCACTTCTGGTGAAAAGCGTCTATTAAATCGCTTTGATTTAGATAAAATTTCTACAGAAATTCCAATTGTCTTTGATAGAGTATGTGGACATGTTTCAGTAGGAAATACTAAAACTTTAGAAGTACTAGGTGTAGATGAAAATACTATTGTAGATGGTGGTGTAATTGAAGTTGGAAACGACGGAAAGCCAAACGGTATATTCAATGAAAATGCTGTCCGTGTTATTCAATCAGTTATTCCCAAAAAAGATGATAAAGAGAAAGAAAACGAATTTATAAAAGCTGCAAATTATGCTTTAAGTGTTGGAATAACCTCTGTTCAGTCATGTGATATCATTGGCAATGATTTTAAAAGAATGTTCAATATAATTCATAATATTTATGATAATAAAAAATTAAAATTAAGATATAGTCACCAATACAATTTTCAAAATATAAATGATTTCAAAGCTTATCTTGAAACTGAGCATAAGACAGGACAATATGATGAAAAATTCTTATCAAAAGGTGTATTAAAACTATTTAAAGACGGTTCTCTAGGTGCTAGGACTGCTTTAATGTTAAAGGATTATGAGGATGCTCCAGGTACTAAAGGTGTAACAGCATTAAGCGATAAACAGTTACAAGATTTATGCGATTTAGCGACAGAACATAGAATTACTGTAGCAACTCACGCAATTGGTGATGGTGCCATAGAAAGTGTTATTAATGCCTATGAAAAAACTATGAAGAATGAGAAAAATCCTCTTCGTCACGGCATTGTTCATTGTCAAATCACAAGTCAGGAACAATTAAAAAGAATTGCTAAATTGAATATCCCTGTTATGTACCAACCTATTTTCTTAGACTACGATATTAAAATTGTAGAGGCACGTGTTGGAAAGGAATTATCAAGTACTTCTTATGCTTTTAATACTCTATATAAATTGGGAGCTCCAATAAGTTTAGGAACAGATTCTCCAGTAGAAGACTGTAACCCATTCCCAAATATTTATTGTGCAGTAACAAGACTAAGATTAGATGGTAATCCAGTGGGAGGTTTTTATCCAAATGAAAGGATAGCTCTTGAAGATGTTATTGATGCCTACACAATTGGTAGTGCTTTTAATGAGTTTAAAGAAGATTTTAAAGGAAGATTAAAACCAGGTTATGTTGCTGATTTAATCATATTGGATAGGGACATATTCACCATAGATGAATTTGAAATCAAAGATATTAAGGTTGAAAAGACCATGATAGATGGAGAATTTGTATATGAAAAACAGGATTAAAAGTTAAGTTAAATTAGATCTATAAATTATAATATAAAATACCCTAGTAGGTAGTTCACCTACTAGGGTTCACATATAAGAGTATATTATCTAATTAATAAAACTACTTTAAAGATAAGAGTTCCACAAAATCCATTAATAGAAATAACTTTCCATTTTTTCTAACGTCCTAAGTTTTTAATCTTGATGCCTATTTTCCCTTTTTCCGCATATTTTTTTAGATATTCCACTGCTGTCTGAGTATTACAGCTATTTTTAGCTAGAATAGGATCAATTTTCCCAATTCTTTCGGCAATTTCTAATGCAAATTCATGTAAGGGCTTTATATAAATACCTGCCATTATTACAAAATTATTCATAGAATTTTGTAATCGGATTTTTTCATTATGTATATTATTTGCTATTTTATTTAAAATGTTTTTAACTTCTTTTAAATCTATTTCACTATCATCTAATATAGTAAATAAAGTACAATAAATGGCATAGCCTGCACATACTATTAGTTCCTCACTACTATTGATCCACTTTCGTGCAATTTCAAATCCAAAGGGGGTTTTTGCTGCAACTACAGCCACACAGCGGTCACTAAGCATATCCCAATTAGCAGCTTTTATCCATTCATCCATTTGCTCAATAGAAACTTCTTTAGGATCTTCTATGAGTCCAGCAAGGTACATTGCATCACTATTGCCAGTGTTATACAATTCTAAGGCTAAATTATGATTAGTCTTAATTTTCTTTTTTAGCAATTTTAAATCACCAAGCTTTACACCATATAGAGGTTCTTTTGCCCCATGGCTTAAATAGATTTTTTTGGTTTGTTCATTGCCATGCTCTTTTAAATATATCATTACTTCATCTTTAGTCATTTTATTCTCCCCCTACCTTTTCTTAATTTTTTATTTCGATTTTACCTAATTTGCTTTTTTTCTCCTTTTTCTTTATTAAAGTTTTTATTGATTCTAGGAAATACTCTATATCAGCTCTGCTAAATTTAATAGGTAGAATAATCAATTGCTGTAGCATCCCTAAATACTACCTTACTCATATTCTTATCAATTAACATTTTCTAAAATTTGCTATAGATAAATACCCTCTTAACCTTTCCGCATTCCTCTAATTCATGTAACAACTATTAATTATTGTACACTCTAAAGTTTATCTTAAATAATTATACCTTTCTTAATATAATGTAACAATATTTTCAGTATGCATTTATGAACTTGTATTATATTTATGTATAAAAGTTTAGAAGAGAAGCTACAATAGCTCCTCTTATTTTTGTATTTATGCAGTACAAATATTTTTAAATACTCCATCCTTCCGCTGTCTTTCTTATGTCTAAAAATCTTTTATAAACACCTTTCTGATTTATTAATTCTTTATGAGTTCCTCTCTGTACAATTTGTCCCTCATCCACTACAAGTATTTGATCTGCGTTTTCAATAGTAGCAAGACGATGTGCAATTATTATAATGGTTTTTCCATGTACTAAAGTACTAATAGCCTTCTGTATTGCATGTTCATTTTCAGGATCTATGCTGGCAGTTGCCTCATCTAGAATAACAATAGGAGCATTTTTTAACATTGCTCTAGCTATAGATATCCGTTGTTTTTCCCCTCCAGAAAGAGTGGAACCACCGTCGCCAATCACTGTTTCATATCCATTAGGAAGACTCATAATGAAGTCATGACAGCAAGCTTTCTTAGCTGTTTCCACTACATCTTTAAAGGTTGCCTCTGGTTTTCCAAATCGAATATTATTAAGTACGGTGTCATGAAATAAATATACCTTTTGAAATACCATACTGATATTTTTGAGAAGACTATCACAAGTCATTTCCCTTACATTGATACCTCCTACTGATACACTTCCTTTATCAACGTCATAGAATCTAGCAATTAGATTACATATAGTTGATTTTCCACTTCCTGAAGGACCAACAATTGCTGTAGTAGTATTTTCTGGTATAGTGAATGATATATTCTTTAATATTTCTCGCTTTTCATAGGCAAAGGTAACATCTTTAAATTGAATATCATATGCGGATAATTCCATGTCCTTGCTGTTTTTATCAATAAATTCTGCATTTTCTATACTATCTAGTTTATCCAATGTGGCATCAATAATCTCCAATACATGAGCTGCATTATTTATAGCTTCAATATGCCCAAAGATGACAAAAGAGAAAATAGCCATCATAAGCATGGTAGGAATATCCATCGCTCCATTTGTAGCCATTATTGCTGATGCAATAACAATACCAACAGATGCTGCCTTAAGAGCAAATAAATGGAGACAGTTATAAGGAACATAATTCTTTTCAATTTTCATATTTATATCTTTACTCATCTTGTAGGCATTGTTAATACCTTCTATGGAAACTCCATTACGTTTAAATGCCTTAACTACGGGCATTCCTCTTATATACTCAATAGTAGCTGTAACCATGCTATCTTGTGCCTTTTGATGTATCGGTGCATTTTCACTACTCTTATTACCAAGTAATTTTAAGAATAGTGTAGATAACAATATACCTACTACTGCAATCAGAGCAATCCACAAATTATAAAATGCCAGACAAAGCACCATTGTAAATGCACTGATATATCCGTTTACTACAACATCAATCATCTTCATTCCATACATCTCAATAAAGGACAAATCTGTTGTTACTGCTGAAGCAATTTCTCCAGCACTCTTTTTGCTAAAAAAACCTAAAGATACTCTTTTTAATATATCACCAATTCTAATTCTTTGTTCTGCTGCTACTTCATGTCCAATACTTTCTTGAGTAGATGCACGAAGATAAGCAAACAAAAATCTACCCATTACAGTAAAAATCATAAATCCTAACATATAGAATACCCAATGTATTGTTAGCTTGCTATTACCCTGCATGTCCTCTATAATTAGATTTAATCCATATGCAGCTCCCATAATTGGCATGGCTGTAAACATAGTATTAAAGAAGGAGTATATAAACCCTATATATAAACGCTTTTTTCGCTGTCCAGACCACTCAATAATTCTTTTTATTGATTTAAACATCTTACTTCACTACTCCTTTCTCATTGTTAGCTGCCCATTTCTTTGCACCAATATGAGCCTCCCACATTCCCTTATAAAGTTCACATTCCTTAAGAAGTTCGTCATGAGTACCTGTATTTATAATACATCCTTTTTCCATAACGATAATTTTATCTGCATTTTTGATGGTAGATAGTCTATGAGCAATCACTAATAATGTTTTACCTTTGGTAAGGGCAGCAATAGATTTTTGAAGTTTATCTTCATTTTCTGGATCAGTAAAAGCTGTTGCTTCATCCATGATAACAATAGGTGCATTTTTTAATATAGCTCTTGCTATAGCAATTCTTTGTTTTTCTCCCCCAGATAATTTTCCTCCTGCCTCTCCAGCATTGGTATCATATCCCTTATCAAGATTTTGAATAAACTCATCACAACAAGCTGCTTTTGCTGCATTAATTACTTCCTTATCTGATGCCTTAGGATTACCAAGTCGTATATTCTCCATAATTGAACAGTTAAACAAGAAATTATCCTGAGTTACAAAGCTCACTGTATCAGCAAGTTGTGACAGTGGAAGTTTTTTTATATTAATCCCTCCAATTTTCACTTCTCCACTACTCACATCCCAAAACCTTGCAATCAATCTTGCGACAGTGGACTTTCCTCCTCCTGAAGGACCAACCAGCGCTGCAAAGTTTCCTTGTGGAAGTTTTAAATTAATATTATTAAGTACATCATTTTCTTCACTATTTAAATTATCATTTTTATCAGTATCATAGGAAAAAGAGACATTTTTTAGCTCAATATCATATTGATTAAGATTTACTGGTTCTAATGAATTTTCAAGTTCTTTCAAATTTAAAAATTCATATGCATCCTTTACAGCATATTCTATAGCTTTAATCTCATTTACAAATACAGTAAAACTAGTCAATGGTGCTACAATTCCCAAGGACAATATTAAACATATTGTAAGGTCCGCTGGACTTAAAGAGCCATTGATATAAAGATACATACCAATGGGCATAGTACCAAGTAGAGTTGATGGTAAAACTGATCCACCAAAATTCATAAGCTTCCAAGTACTTTCAAACCAGTTTAGTGTATATGCTTTAAAAGACTCTACTGCTTTTTCAAATTTTTCATAAGAGGATGAAGAACGATTAAATGCCTTAATAACTTCAATTCCTTCTACATATTCTACAACCACGCTATTTACATAGTTGCTGGACTCCATGTAATCTGCATACTGTTTATTAAATGTCTTCATCATAAATGCATAAGCTACAACTGCAATTGGCACTGTAACCATTGCTGCAAGTGCCATACGCCAGTCTATCATAATAATGTAGACAAATACCCCTATAGGCAAAAGTAGATTAGAGATTCCCTCTGGAATCAGATGAGCTAAAGGAAGCTCAATAGTTTCCACACGATCTACAATAACATTTTTCAATTTTCCTACTGACTGATTCAACACAGTACCAAGTGGGGCTTTCATTAATCTATCAGCAATCTTAAGCCGCATATTTTCTAATATGGTATATGCAGAAAAATGAGCTAACATAGTAGATATTGCATAGAAACTAAGCTTCACAACATATCCTGCAAGACATATGGCCGACCAAAATAATATACTCTTTATTGTTTGACTTCCATCGAAAAATGAAATTATGATTTGATAAACTCCTACATAAGGTACAATTCCACCTGCAACACTGATTATGGCACATATTACTGAAAGGATCATTTTCAACCTACACTCTGATGCAAAAGCCAAAACTGTTTCTAACCAATTTTTTTCTTTCATTTTACACTCTCACCTCTCACAGATTTTTTAGTTTTAAAGACTATACCTTTTTCTTGTCTTTCTATTGCAGAAGAGAAAAATTATTATATATAGATAAACTACTAAGATAATTCACAACTTTAATCAATGGATAATTAAGAATGGACAATTGACAATTGTGGTTGAAATTAATTCTTTGTGAATTAATTTCTTTAATAGATTTTTTAATAAAAGTGACTGTGTCACTTTTAAAAGAAATGAATTCAAAACTTCTCTTGTAAAAGAGAAGTCTCAATAATTGTCCATTGTCAATCGTCCATTCGTATTGTATAAGTGTAAGCTTAAATAGCTTAATAACACAATTCTATGAATGCATAGATTAAATCTAAAAGTGCTATGTCTATATAATTAGTCTTTTAAAACAATTATAGGGATTAGTCATAACTAACTAATCCCTATTTTAATCATTCATAAATATGCCTGCCACTCCGCAAGGGTTAAATATGCTCCAATTGGACATTAGAGTTAGGATACCCTAACTCTAATGTCCAATAAAAGCGCCTTTCAGCACTTATAAACACATATATGATAATATTATAACAACCTAAAGTAGAAGACCACTCCATTTATACAAAAGTTTTTCTATATTCAGAAGGTGAAATATTCATAAGTTTTTTAAATGCAGAGGCAAATTTACTTGAATTCTCGTAACCAACCTTCCCTGCAATAGTAGTAATACTTTCATTGGTTTCACGGAGCATTAACGCCGCTACTTGCATGCGATAAGATCGCATATATGCAGACATTGATGTGCCATAAACGCCTTTAAAGCAATTCTTCATAGAAGTAAGTGGTATATCAAATTGGGTGGACAATTTCTCTAAGGTAATATTCTTTTCTATATTATCAGTCATATATTTCATAATTAATTTTACTTTTTCAACTTGCTTTTTAGAAAAATATGGTCGTTCTTCAGCTTTTTCCAATACATCTACTACTGTTAAAAACAGTAGTAGTTCTAAAACCTTAATCTTAAAATAATTTATACGAATTTTATCAGGCACAGTATAGAGTTCGGAAAAGATATGTTGAATGGAGTCCTTTGCACGCATAATAAAAGGTAATTTTCCTAAACAAAATTTACTATATAATTCTTGTAAATCAATAGAAAGACTGCCAAAAATATTTGATAATGTTTTCGATGCTTCTTCAATATATATTGCTACTGTAATTCCATGATAATGTTTTAGAGGAAGTCCAAATCCTATGGCGTGATGATTTCTTGAATTAATCTGTAAATCTCCCTCCTGTAAATACATATATAACCCACCATCAAGTTCCCATTCTATACGGCCCTCTCGACAATGATCAATTCCTATCATCTTAACTTTTGGTAAAAACTCTGAGAAACAATTTTGCATATGAAAATCATTATACATCAAATCAATGCCAGGAAATACATTATAGCAGGTCATGGTACCTTCTCCAGTGATATCTTCCATTTTATATACAGTACAATTTTCATCTCTTTTTATTACAGTAATATTATTACCATAAAAAGCCTTCTCTTCCGATAATCTCTCCAATTTGACCATCTCCTCTTTTATCTTAATAAGAATCCTACTAAATAGAAAACTTGAAAATATAAAATCTTGTGTCTTCTAAAGTTTATCTTAAATAATTATATCTCTATAAAAATTATGACTTAACCCATTCCTCTTTTAAAATCCCCATAATAATTTTGTCATGAAAGTTACCATCTCTATAAAATGCTTGTCTCATAATACCTTCTGTTTTGAAATTAGCCTTAGTATAAGCTTTAAGTGCTCCTACATTTTTTTCGGAAGCAGTAAGCATTATTCTATTAAGACCTAAACTTTCAAATCCATATTTAACAATTTCTTTTGTTACAAATGTACCAACACCTTTTCCATGATAAGATTTATCTCCAATAAATATAAAATATTCACCAGATAAATTTATTTCACTGATTTGAACTATACCATCATATCCAATTAGCTTTTCATTACAGTTATCTACAATAGCCTGATTATAAGATGATTTATCCAATAAAAGTTTATCAAACCAATTTGATATCTCATCATTGCTTTTCATTTTTTGAAATGTTAATAAAGAATATCTTATTACCTCCTTATCCTTTATCCAAGAAAAGAAATATTCTTTATCAGATGGCTATAAATTTCTTAATTTAATATCCATACAATATCTCTCCTATCGGTATTCTCAAATATTTATTTAAATATTATCTATTTCTTACGTGCATTTATATAATAATATTTAGAATCGTATTTTTTACCATTTAAATAACAATAGTCTATATGGCGTATTTTTTCTATATCAAAGTTGTGAAATAAATTTAAAATATCTTCGCGATTTGCATAAAAGTGCGGTATATCTTTTTCTGCACCATCTTCTTTATTTATTACTGTATTTTCATCTATTTTAGGAAATCCAGCTTTCTCAAACTTCCAAGCTTCCTTAGAACACATTGATGTATATATTTCTCCACCTTGTTTTAGCACTCGCTCTATTTCACTTATAACCTTTTTTGCACCTAATGTGTCTGTATGTGAAATAACATGATATGCAAATACACAATCAAAAGAATTATCCATATAAGGTAAAGCATTCATATCTCCAACTCTGATATCAATATTTAAGTTTTCTTTTTTAGCCCATTCTTTTAAGTTATTCATCCCGTAATCTGATAAATCTATAGCTGATACACTAAAACCTTGTTTTGCAAAAAATATAGAATGTCGTCCTAATCCAGCACCTAAATCTAAAATATTTTTAAAATCTAATTCTAACCATTTGCTAGACAGATAATAACTATCTTGAGTCGGCTTTAACCAAGGTGATTGATTTGCTTTTTCCCATTCCCATCCTTTTGAATTTACCATTTCTATCTCCTTAATTATTTAAATTATTATTATATACCTTAATAAGATTACACCTATTTAAGCATCTCAGAAATTTCTAATATTCAACCTTTTAATCTAATATTTTTTCAAAGTTTACACTATCACACCACTTTCTATTTTGATAAATATACTTATTGTTTCGCCCTGTGAATTGAAAGCCATTTTTAATTAAAACAATTTGTGAACCTATATTGTCAAGTGATGTTCCTGCTTCTATTCTGTGAAGCTTGTACTTATTAATTGCTTCATTTAAAACAAGACTTATAGCCTTAGTTGCATATCCCTTACCAATATGCTTTTTACCTATTCTATACCCCAATTCAGCTTTATTAAAGCTTCCTCTCACTACGGATACTAGATTTATTCTTCCAACAATCCTATTACAATCATCCTTTATCAAGTACATGTATAGAAGCCCCTTTTCTTGTTCATCCATAATATCCTTTAATATGCTTTTAAAATTATTATAGTTATAATAACTATCTCCTCTAGGTAGCACCATAGTTTCAAAAAACTCTCTATTTTCACATTCAAATTCAAAGAGTTCTTCTCCATCGAATTCTTTAAGTAAATCTATAAAGATACTTGACATAATTCCCTCCCAAATAGTACGTTAAATTTATTTTATATAAACTTTCAATAATTATACCATTTATTTTATAAATATTACATTATTTTGCAGCATTTAGCTAAATTCCATGTACTATATTATTTTGTCAGAAGTACAACAATATATGAAATCTTTCTTTTCCTATTGAATTTAAAATGATAAAATTAAGTAAAATTGTTAATATATTTAAGGAGGTAGAAGTCAATGCTTTCATATCCTGCTTCAACTTCTAGGGATGAGAAATTAGAAATTATTAATCTTATAAAAAATAAATTACTATCTATTTATAAAGCCGATATAATCGCTATTGGAGTTTATGGTTCCTTAGCCTTAGGAAATGATGGACCATTTTCAGATATTGAAATGCACGTTGTAACTAAAGATGGAATTAAAATAAAAAGTTACGAATTTATTTATAAAAAATTCAAGATTGAGATTAATACAAAGCAAAAAAATGAATTTTTAAATGAAGCCATGATGGTTGATGACTCTTGGGCAATACGAGTAGGTATGTTCATAAACATTTTATCCATTTATGACCCAAATAATTTTTTCAATGACGTAAGAAAACTTCCTTTTCACGTTCCAGACGCAGCTATTAGAGAAACAATGAGAGAATTTATGATTTGGGAGCCTTATGAAACAATGGCTAAAATAAGAAATAATTACAATTGCAAAAATTTTAATTACCTACCTCTTGGTGCTAAAGATCTAACTTGGCAAACAGCAAAACTTATTGGACTTGCTAATAAGCAGTATTATAGTACAAGAGCACGAACTTTCGAGGAATCTCTAAAAATGAACAGTAAACCTTCTGGATACGAAGAATTGGTTTTTTGTGTAATGGAGGGTACGTTGAATCATAAAGAATATATTTATAAGCTCTGTGAAGGTCTATGGCTTGGCCTAAATGATTGGTACGCAGAACTTGGAATTGATTATAAAGTTACCAAACTTCCCTTTTAGATTTTATTGAATAACAAGATTTTACTTTAACAGCAAAAGAGCTTAATTATTTAGCTAAGTTCTTTTCTTAATTAAAACTAGCTCAAATTTTTTGAAGAAAAATAAAAATACTATAAAATTCATTTCTGAAAAATACAGTATTCAAGAAATTTGGAATATAATAGTATAAGGTGTTGCACTTATAACTTCTTTATAATCTCAACGATTAATTATTTTTTTCTATATTTTAATATAACATCATCCTTACTATTTTCTAAAAATATATCTAAATAAATAATTTGAGAATAGCAAAATTCCTCTATCTGCTTTTCAACTATTTCTCTTTTATAATAATCATGAGTATATCTATTTCTAAGTTTTACACATTTATATAAATAATCTTTAAGGGTTTCATCGAAGAATCCCATTTCATAGGAAACCTCTATTAATTGTAGTGCAGAGGTAGAACTATCTATTTTCCCATTATTTATTACTATATAACTTTCACACATATCAACGATATATTCAGAAAAATCTTGAAAAAAGGCAAATATAGCTCTTCTTATGATTCTGCTATTATTTTGTCTATATTCACTTAAAGAAGCTTTTAAATCTTCTAAGGTAGATGTAGCACATTTATATTTTTCTAAAAATTTTTCTTTTTTATTTATAATATGGACTCATCGATAATACCTCCAAAGTAAGTATACTGTTCATCAATTTTAAGTTTCTTTTCAAAATCTCTATTATTTCTTGCATATTTTAGTACGTAATGATGAAAGTCATGCCAAAAATCATAATCAATTATATACACTTCTTTACTATCTACAGCAATTCTAGCATATTTAGTTGTGAAATCTTTAAACATAATAAATGTTAAATGAATATTATCATAACCATAATATTCTTTTATAATCTTTTCTAAATCATCTTCTATATCTAATGTATCCTTAAAAGATATATTGGGCTTAACTACTACCGCTATATCTATATCGCTTCTACCATCAATCCAATACTCTGTTCCATGACTGCCAAATTTACTTAATGCTACTATTCCATTTATCTTTTTTAACTCTTCTTGAAACTGTAGTTTATCCAAATATACCACCTTCTTTACCTCAAACATATAATTACATTATATCCTATAATATATATATTATAAACACATTTAATGAAGATATAGCCTTAACGTTACTTCTTTATTTTATACATTAAGTTCACGAAAACATAATGTAATAGAAAAAACAAACTGCATTCACAATTTGTTTTTCCATGCTATTTGTTTAAAAACTTCTTAATTCCTTGAAAAGTTTCATCACTGATTATATGTTCAACTCTACAGGCATCTTTCTCAGCTATTTCTTCACATACATTTGCTGTTTGAACAAAAAATTCAGTCAATATTTTATGACGTTCATATATACTTTCTGCTTTCTCACGGCCCATCTTAGTCAAAGTTATATATCCTTTACTATCTACATTAATATATTTTGATTTTTTTAACAATCCCACTGCATGGCTTACACTTGGTTTGCTAAAACTAAGCGCCTTTGCAATGTCAATGGATCTTACGTTACCGTTGTTGTTTTCTAATATCAAAATTGTTTCTAGATAATTTTCTCCTGATTCATACATTGCTACCCTCCATAATATAAAATATAATATTATATTGCTAGTAAACATAATTTTCTACTAATTAATGATTGTATTCACTATGATATAATACTTAGGTAGTTTTTTCAATAAATTCAGTTATTTCTCTTGTATTCTTTATAGTAACTAAAAACTAAGAAAATGCCTAAACAATTATTATATATAAACGTTAAGTTTATATATAGATGTATTACAGAATTATCTAATATTTTTTTCTTATCTAGAATCCATATTAACTTATCTAGAATCCATATTAAATATAAGTTTCTTCAATTATTTCTTATACAATTCCTGCTCTTTCAAAATGCTTATGAAGAAGTTTTTTGCCCCATAAGCTTCCTAGATATGCAGCAATAATTGTTATAATGCTTAAGATAATCATAGTTCGAACATTTACTATATTTAAACATCTTTTTAGTATTTCTATAGATTGTGAACCCTTTGCAGATTCTTGAGTAATATATGCCTCCTTCATAAAAACAAAGGGAATATATTCTCCTAGAGCAAATCCAAGCATGTATGTAGCAAAACCTGTAGCTGCTGCTAAGAATTTTTTTCTGCCCATAACGCTAAATATAACTTCTCCAAGTACTCCTCCAAAGAAAGTACAAATCCCCATAACACCACCAGGTGCCATAGTTAAAAAACATACTCCAAGAAGTGCGCCACTTATAATAAATATTCCAGTCATATCAGCTTTTGCAATCATAAGCATAAAGATAATCCCCCCAACAAGTGCCAAAATAATTGGCAGCACTACTAAAATTGGTGGAAACAGACCTATAGTAAATCCTAAAAGAAAAAATATTGCAATTATTAAAGCATTAAATATTCCAATTGTTATTAGCTTTCTTACAACATTACTATCGTCTTTCTTTTTAGCCATAATAACATCTCCTTTATTATAAAGTTATTTCATAGTTCTTGAATAAATTAATTCACTTGAATATTCATGAAAGGGTAAACTACTGAATTCTCCATTATTATCAAAATACAATAAACGATTAAAAGTATTCAATGCAAACTCATAATCATGGGTAATTATAAAAATACACTTTTCCTCTTTTGCCATATCTTTTAAAACATCACTAACTATTTTCATATTTCTTGCATCTAATCCACTAGTAGGCTCGTCCAAAAATAAAAACTTACTATCTTGCATGCATGCAAGAGCAATTACCAGACGTTGTTTTTGCCCACCAGAAAGTGAGGCAGGATGAACATCCTTATAGTTTTCTAAGTTAAATAACTTAAGATATTTTTCTGCTTTTTCCACTATATCTTTAGTAGTTTTTTTACCAACAAGCATTTCATCCCATACACTTGGAGCAAATAATTGATAATCTACATCCTGCATAACATAGAAAGAATTTTTAATACGACATTTCTTTCCTGCAGGCTTTCCATTTATGTATATCTTTCCATACTTTTGTCTTGTAAGCCCCATAAGTACTCTTGCTAAGGTACTTTTTCCAGCACCATTTCTCCCCATAATTCCTATAATCTCTCCTTCATTTGCATTAAAAGATATATTAGACCATAGTGTTTTTCTCATCTTATAGCCAAAGCCAAGGTTATTTACTTGAAGTAATGGATAACTTTCTTCTTTTACTGAAAATTTTTTAACCTTTGGAGATGAAAGTGTATCTAATGCAATATGACGAAGTCCCATATCATCAAACCATTGATTTGATTTTTGTTTAAAAACTTTTCCTTCAAGAATTTTTTCTATTTTTCCTTTCTTCATTATAACTACTCTATCTACTAAATTCTTTAAATAATATAGTTTGTGTTCAGAAACTATAATTGTATGTCCTTTAGCCTTTAATACTTTTAAAATCTCAGAAAGCTGTTTAGTTCCTTCCACATCCATATTTGCTGATGGTTCATCTAAAACATATATTTTAGGTTTTAGCGCATAAACGGAAGCAACAGCAACCTTTTGCTTTTCACCACTTGATAAATTTAAAATTTGTCTGTCCATTAAAGAATCTAATTTCAAATCCTCTATGGACTTTCTTACATTACTTTGTATTTCTTCTCTGCTAATCCCATAATTTTCACTTGAAAATGGAATTTCGGTTTTCACATGTAATGTAAAAAACTGTGACCGTGGATCTTGAAATACAGAACCTACCTCTCTTGAAATTTCTCTAAGTGGAGTGATACTTATATCCATACCATAAATAATAGCTTGTCCCTCTAGCTCACCATCATAAAATTCTGGTATCAAACCATTAATACATCGATTTACTGTTGTCTTCCCACAGCCGCTTTCTCCTGTCAGTACGATAAATTCTCCCTGCTTTATTCTTAAGCTAAAATCTAGTAGACTTTTTTCTTTGCTGTCTTTATATGTAAAATTAACATTATTAAATTCAATTACATTTTCATTAATGTTATTCTTTTTTTCTTTCCTTTGATTTTCATACAAATCAATCTCCTCATTTCTTTCCATTAATTAAATGAAAATATTACTGTTATGAATCACTATAAATAAGGCAGAAACAACTATACATCCAAGGCAATAAATAACATCTCTTATTTGAAATTTCACTTCAGTACATGATGTTCTTTTATGTTCTGTATCAAGCCCTTTACATAATGATGCAGCTGATAGCTCCTCAGATATTTTTCCACTTCGTATTAGCAGTGGTATCATAAAATTTTCTACAGCCCTTATAGGATGTGTTAACATTCCAATAAAAGAAGTATTTATTCCTCTCATCTTTAAACTTTCTCTTACTTGTGTTATTTCATCCTTGATGGTTGGAATATAACGATAAACTACGGCTAATGGAAGAATCACTACTTTCGGAATATGCATCTTTTCCAATGCATACAAAAGCTCATCCATATAGACTTTCTCAAGTAGTATAATACATGCCATGTAAACTGGAAATAAACGAAGGCACAAGAATATTAATGTTGTAAACATCATTGTAATAAGCGGTACTTGTAGATATATAAGCAAAGCATTACCTACATATAACAATATATAAGTAATTGCAAACCTAATTACCGTGGAAGTCATACCTTGAAATATCATTAAAATATCCATTACAATAAATAAAAATAATAGCTCCATAGGACGATTTATTACAAAATTGAGACTTGATACAACAATCACTTGAAATATCAACACTCTAGGATCAGGTTTCGATGCTTTAAACTCTACTTTATTATTCAACATTCTCACCTCCTAGGTTTTAGGAGTTAGTCCATACTAACCAAATATGATGATACATTAGCTTTTTTCACTTTTCAATTATTTTTATAACCTTCGTCTAATCATGGTAGATTTTCGTCTAATCGTGGCATAACAAATATTTTTATCTATAACTATAAAAAAGTTAGAAGATGATGCATATCTTCTAGTTATAAATTTTTATATTTATCCTATTCCAATAGATTATTGCTAGGAAGTACTCTCCATTTTTCTTTTAAAAGTTTTTCTTTAAATGCTTCAAATGACAGCTTATTTTCAATTTCTATTCTCATCTTCTTGTCTATTTACTGATTAGACGATATAATGTTTTAAAGTTAGTTTTAACTAACCTTGATATGAAATTGAGAATTGACGATTGATAATGGACAATTATGGTAAATTCTTAGCAGAAGCTGAAAAATTTAGAGTTGATTTGCTTTTAAAGTGCTGTAGTAACTTTTTAATAAAAAAACTAGCAATTGTAGTCTCTCAACAGTATTAGTTAAATTTATTGATGTCGTTCCGAACTATACTGCACCTCAGGGAAACCCTTATACAATTGAAAATTGACTATTGAGGATGGAGAATTATTGATATTTCTTCTTTAATGGAAGAAGTTTTAGATTGATTTATTTTTTAAGTGACAAAGTCACTTAAAAAATCTATTTAAAGAAATTAATTTATAAAATTAATTTCAACCATAATTGTGCATTGTCCATTCTCAATTCCCCATTGATTAGACTGTTCCCCAGAGGTGGAAAAACTAGCAATTGTATTGCTAGTAAAAATTTTATTAAAGAAATTAATTTGATTAAAACTAATTTCAACCTTAATTGTGAATTTTGAATTTTGAATTGTGCATTATTTTAAGTTGTGAATTGAAATATTTAATAGTGTAGTTATTAGTTATACATTAACTTTTTAGGTGGTTTATTCATAAGTAATCAATTTAATTTTAATATATATCTATTTGAGGTGTTTATTCGTCTAATTATGATATAAGGAGGTAATGAGATGGAGGATATTCTAAAAGAAATACACGATCCCTGTCTAATGAAATATGGTTTTTATTTAGATAAGGAATATAAAGGTTTTAACAGTGAAGGTATAACATATTCTATTCTCTCTGAAAAAAGTTCTGGTCATTATTGGGTTTATACTCATAAAAACTTATTTTCTATTTCTATTCATGATTTTGTATTTTCTGAAGACATATTTCTTGAATATAAAATACCAGAATATTTAAGTATTAGTTACTTTGAATCAGGATCAGGAGAAGAATTTAAACCATATAAACGAATAAACTGTGGCTGTATCAGAGGTTTTATTGGAAATCACAATTTATATCAAGCTCTATTTCATAAAAATATTCCTATTCGTTCTATTGGTATTGAAATTATGCCAGAATACTACAACGATTATTTAAAAACAAAGTACCCTGGAGAATATAAAAATCCATGCTCTGCTTTTTTAAGTATAGATGGTGCTACTAATTTTCCTGAATTAGTCCATTTATTGAAACAGATCAAGAACTATCGCGGAACTGGTATGTCAGCAAAACTATTTTATGAAAGTAAAGTAGCTGAAGCCATCTCTCTAATAGTTGATAAATCAAAAACTCTGGCTTCTACAACACCAGCTAAAAAAATATCCAATCAGGATATGGAAAGTATAAGAACTGTAGCTGCATATATTGATGATCATTACGCCTTTGATATTTATCTGGAACAACTCGCCAAAATTGCCTGCATGGGTACAACTAAGTTCAAATATACATTTAAAAGTGTTTACAAATGCACAATTACTCAATATATACAAAATAAAAGAATGCACGAAGCAGAACATATACTTTTAAATACAGATTTAAATATTAATCAAGTAGCCCAAATTGTAGGTTATAAAAATGCAAGTCGATTTTCTAAATTATTTTATAAAAATACAGGCTTACTTCCAAATGAATTTCGTAAAAATTTAAACCTTTAATTATATTTACTATAGATTTCTCTATAGTATTATCATATATAAAAATAAACATCTCAATACTCTTAATATGGATCTATAAATCTTTAATTTATTTATCGTTAAAAATTTAAAAGAGAAGTCCAATTGACTTCTCTCATTTTAGTCTTTATTTAATTTTATTTAGCTCATCTACAAAACTAGTCTTTTATATTTTTGAGTAGTTATAATATCCTATATACTCTTTCTTTAATATACTAAAAGATTATTCTTTAATGGTCATTGCTTGGGAACCCATTTGTTTCCATGCCTCTTCAAAATTTACACGATTTATTTTTTGATTAGCTTCTGGATAAAGTGGATCATTAATATAGATGAAATTATCATCATAACCTGTAATAATCACACTATGTTGATCATATGTAACTTGCATCTCACCTGCTTTTGTATTCCAAGTCTCAAATTCGTCCGAAGACAATACTTGAAAACTTGAGTTACTTATCACCCAAACTGGATGCCCTTGATCAATTTGATCATATAAATCTTTCATACTTTTTCCTGTGAGATTTATAATTCTTTCAGACGAAACATATTTTTCTGCTAAATCAATGATTGGTTCCACATAAACGCCTAAACCATTATTATCAAAAGTTTCCATATCGCCAACAAATCCTTCATGCATATTTCCACGTTGCTCATCTTCATCTATAAATGGAACATATTTTATCATTTTAGAAAGCTCCATTTTATCTACATTTATATTCATATACTGTAGAAGCATTGCAAGACTAGTTACTTCACATCCTCGCGCCAGCTCTGGTTCTTGCATAATTAGTGGAACTTCTAGACCTTGGCTCTTTTTAGAAATATTGCTTTCATAATTAATAATTGCTTTACTTTCTTTTTTCCCAGTGGCTTTAGCAATGTATTGATTGTTGATTACCCTCAAAAGAGTAATTAATGCAACAATTAATAATAAAAAGCTTACTATTCTAATAAATGCTACTTTATAGTGCAATTTTTGATTTTTCATTTTAATTTTTCTCCTTTGTTTTGTGCTCTATACATAAAAATATACAAAAATAAAATGAAGAAGAACTAAAGATTAATTTCTATTTTTACTAAGATTATATAATACAAAATATATAGACAGATAGTTTTACAATAATAATCATTAAATGCTATTGTAAATACTATATATGTGTGTAATGTTGAAAATGAAATCCTATCTGTCTATCTCTTCATTTATTTAATCTTTAAATCATTAGCTTTAATGCTTCAACATTAAATACGACCTGCTTGTCCATAATTTTACCACAAATTTTAAAACAGATTTATTAAACATTACCTTATAAAAATCAAATTTGCTATTGCATCTTTTTATCTGATGTTATTATTTTAAATTTCTTTACTATTGACTAATCTTTATTAACCTACCCTCATTAATTCCTAAAACTACATCAGCAACAGAAGTAACCTTTTTGGAGTGAGTAACAATAATAACACATTTATTCTCCTCATGAGCAAGAGCAGTGAAAATTTTGAGGATTTCCATTTCGGTATCTTTATCCAAATTTCCTGTAGGTTCATCTGCAATTATAACACCTGGGCTATGAGATAAGGCTCTTGCAATACCCACACGCTGCTGCTCTCCACCTGAAAGCCTTAGTATCTTACGATCTGCAGTTTCTCTGTCAATACCTACATTTTTCAAAAGCATATATGCAAAAGTTTTTTTATCTTTTTCATCACTACCACTGATATTCATGGATAGTACAATATTCTCCACCGCAGTTGCATTTGTTAAAAGATTAAAACCTTGGAATACTACTCCGATGTCCTTTGACCTGTATTTGTCACGATCAATATTTTTAAGATTTCCCTGTCTATACAATATCTCGCCGTCTGTACAAACGTCAAGACCTGAAATAAGGGAAAGTAGTGTAGATTTGCCAGAGCCGGATTTTCCTACAATGGTGTAAACTTTTCCTGCTTCAAATTCTGCACTTACTCCATTTAAAACTATCTTTTTTCCACCTTCATATTTATAGCTTACATCTTTTAATGACAATACACTCATATATCTCACCTAATTCCTTTCCATCAGTATTTTAATAGGTTCATATTTTGTGATTTTACCTATGGAAACAACTCCTGAAACTGAAGCAAGAAGTAATGAAATGGCAATAATTTCTCCTATTGTATCAAGTCCAAGAGAAACGTCCATATTATCTAGTGGCTCTGCATTTGTAGTTTTTGCTGGTTTTCCACCTACTATTACCATCTTAGGGCCTCCTTCACTTGCCTTAGTTTCTGCTAACTCTGCTGCTACAATTTGATTATCAAGTAAAATATTTGCTACAGGTTGCGCTGCAACTGTTCCTGAACTTATTCCAACCACTAAGCAGATACAAGTTATGATGAGCATCTCTACCCAAAGTCCTAAGGCTACTTTTCCTTTTTTCATACCCATAGCTCTTAGAACACCAACCTCATATTTCCTTTCACGAATAGAAATTGAAGAAAGAAGTGCAAGGATGATTCCACCAAGAATCAAAACTATAATCATAAAGGTAACAGAAATACTTTTTAGCCCTTCAACTGGGCCCACAATTTTATGATAGCTTGCTTCATCTGTTGCAACGTCATATATTTCGTTTAAACCTTTTTCATATACCTCATTTCTGAAATCTTCCAGCATATCTGGATTTTTTAAATAATAGGTAGCAGTAATCTCGATACCTCTTTGTCCTGAATCCATAGGAGCTAAAACTGTGTCAAAATCAGCTAGAATCTCATTACGTCTATTCATATAAGGACTTTTAAACATTGAGTTAGAATATTCTTCTGTTGTATCATAAAAAGTACCAACAACAGTTAATGCATATGTAATATTATGGGTATTACCTTCTTCATCAGTAAGCATTCCATCTAGAGTAATGATATCTCCAACTGAAATATTGTTAAGCTCAGCAAGATCTGTGCTTATAACACATTCATCTTTATTTTCTACCATCCTGCCCTCTGCAATTTCACGATCTCCAGCTTCAAAATCCTCCCAAAGATTTCCGTAAAGGCGCATTTCTGGCTGAAAGCCATTTGCTCCTTCCCGTCCCATCATTGTAGGTCCACCTTCTGCGGCATCTGCATCCATTGAGGTAATATTTTCACTCTTAACACCCACAGCCGCCGTATAAGTGCTGTTTAAAATATATTCTGAATCACCAAAGGTAATATATTGGTCAGGTGATATAGGTGGACGCTGCATTCTAACAGTGGTTTTACCACTATCTATTTGTGTTTGGGCCTGCTGTTTCATTTTTTCCATATTTGGAGTAATGGTAACCTCCGAGCCAAAACGAGCTTTATAATCGTCAATAATTCCACTTGCAGTATTGTTGATAATCAGTGCAACTACTGTTGTAACAATAATGGCAAAAATTATAATACCCATTAAAATATTTCTTCCACGATTTCGCACTATATTTTTTAATGCATTTTGAAAAATATACATATTGATTTTCTCTCCTTTAACGTCTTATATTTTGTGAATAACCACTCCATATTTAACATTATAATTTCTCAACCTTTAACGAACCTTAAATGGAAACTTTATTCTCAAACACTAAAAAATGCCCTTCAATAGTGAAGCACTACCAAAGGGTTATGACAAATTTTATCAACAATTGTGAATTATGACTTGTGAATTCTCCATTTATTGTAGCGGAGAACAGCATTCTCCATAAAACTCAAATCTATTCCCATTGTCAGATATTGAACATATAAAAATGGCGAACAATGTTCGCCGCTATAAAAATCTATTAAAGAAATTAGTTTGATTAAAACTAATTTCAACCTTAATTGTGAATTTGCAATTGTACATTATTTAAAGTTGTAAATTAAAATATTCAAGGCTGTAACTATATTTAGTTATATATTAATTTTTAAAGTAGTTTATCTATAATCCAAGTATAAAAGTAAAGGTCGTACCTTCATCTTTCACACTGTCAGCATAAATTTTGCCATCTAGCCTATCTATAATTGCTTTAGCAATAGACAATCCTAAACCATAACCACCATTTTCTTGTGTTCTTGCAGAGTCAGCCCTATAGAAACGATCAAACAGTTTTGTTATATTTTCTTTTGGTATACCCTTGCCACTGTTTTTAATAGAAAACACTAATTGATGTCTTGTTTTTCTCAACATAATATCAATACGACCTTTTTCATCCGTATATTTTATTGCGTTATCAACTAGTATAGTAACTACCTGTTTAATCTTTTCACAGTCACTTTTAATAATGATATTTGCTTCTATATCTTGTAAAAGTCTAATGTCTTTCTCAAAAGCTACAGCCTCCATTGATAATATAACATCACTTACTACCTCACTAATATTAAAAGGTATATAAAGTATTCTACTGTTTGTATCTTCCGTCTTAGCCAAGTATAAAAGATCATTTACAAGTTTACTCATTCTATCAATTTGGTTCTTTATATAATCAAGCCACTTCTTTTGACTTTTAATGGTTTCCTCCTGATTTGCAAGAAGGGCATCAGAATTGGCATTTATAATAGCAAGAGGTGTTTTTAATTCATGAGAAGCATCAGCAATAAATTGTTTTTGCTTCTCCCATGCCTCTGAAATAGGTTTAATAGATCTGTTTGCAAAGAAAAGACTGATTGCAAATATAACAAAAAGCATAATAATCCCTACAAAAAATAATGTAGTAAAGAGCTCCATCAATGTTTTGTGAGAATCTGTAACATCTAAAAATGTAATCTGATAATTGCCATCATTAAAGTTTATTATAGTTTTGCTCCCATTTTCACGAGTTATAAAATTTCTTCCAATAGGAGATACTTTATATTGCCATCGCTTGTTTTCAAGGGAAATGATGCTATAATCTTTTTTCTCATTCCAAGCAAGTTCCGCTGCCTTAAAATATATTTCCTCAGACATGTCAATATGTGAGATTATCTTAGCAATGTTACCATCTGAATTTACAAGTATACGAAAAGAAGAAGAAGAGTCGGAAGGAATCATACTAATAATTATGTTATCTTTTTTTGTACCGTCTGGTAAACTAAGAGCCCCTGTGTTTGCTCTTGAAGATAACATTTCAAGCTTATCCCTATTCTCTGTTTGTGTGTTATTATACGTTGTAAAATAAATAACTACAAAGGCACTAATCATAACCACAGATATAATTGACATATTTAGTATAATGAATCTATTACGTAACTTTTTAAACATATCAATCTCCATCCTTTGTAGTTTTTAAGACATATCCAGCGCCTCGCACTGTTTGAATGATAACTTGAGATTTTATACGATTTAATTTTTTACGTAAGAAAGATATGTACACTTCCACATTATTATCCTCTGCACAGGTTTCATATCCCCATAACTTCTCAATGATAGAGTCCTTTGAAATAATAATATCTTTTCGCTTGATTAAAAGCTCTAATAGTTGACATTCCTTTAAAGTCAATTTAAATTCTTTTCTGCCACAGCTAAGGTTTAAAGTAAGCGGATTCAATTCAATATCTGCATATTGTAAAATGTTGTCTTTTATCAGCTCATTTTTTCTCCGACTTAAAGCACGTAAACGTGCCATTAATTCTTCTGTTTTGAAGGGCTTTGCCAAATAGTCGTCAGCTCCACTATCAAGACCTATAACCTTATCCTCAGTTTCACCTTTTGCTGTCAACAGGATAACAGGTGCCTCAATATCATTTTTGCGCAACTCTTTTAATACGCCTATTCCGTCTATTTTAGGAAGCATGATGTCGAGAATAATAATGTCGTATATACCGGAAAGCCCACAGTCTAATCCATATTCACCATCAAAAGCTAAATCAACACTATAATTATTTTTTTTTAGAACCTGTTCTATAGCTTCCGCCATATATTTTTCATCTTCTACCATTAAAACTCGCACATACATCTCTCCTTTTTACTACGTCAAAAGCATAAATTATTGATATAATAGGTAATCTGTAACTTTATCCTAAGAAGTTATATTGAAATTACTAATATTTATTCTTTAAATATTATATCATAATAGCATCCGCACCAAAAAGGCTGCTATACCAATTTGTTGCGGATACTCTTTGACTCCTTCTTTATTAAATTCTTATTTAATTTCTATAGACATACCTTCTGGAAGATCTTCACTCCAAGTCTGACCGCCATCCTCAGAATAAAATCTTGTTCCATTTTCATTTTTCACCATAAAACTATTACCGCCCTTAGATAAAATGCCATCTTCAGACTTTACCTGTCTACCTATAAAAAGCTCTCCTTCTATTTGGCCAGAATTTTTAATTCCTATTTTTCCGTCTTCTTCATCGAATACGTCAATGCCTTCTGGAGCATTTTCACTCCACGTTTGACCTCCATCTGTAGAATATAATTTAACACCATCTTCTAACTTTACTTGTACACTAATGCCAATACCGTCTTCTGATATATTAGCGTTTTTAATTTTTATTTTCCCATCTTCGTCCTCAAATTCTGTCAAACCTTCAGGAGCATCTTCACTCCATGTTTGACCTCCATCTGTAGAATATAGCTTAACACCATCTTCTAACTTTACTTGTACACCAATGCCAATACCACCTTCTGACATCTTAGTGTTTTTAATTTTTATTTTCCCATCTTCACTCTCAAATCCTGTGAAACCTTCAGGAGCATCTTCACTCCATGTTTGTCCTCCATCTATAGAATACGTTATAACTCCATTTTCATTTTTTACTTGAATAGAATCATCAGCATTACTAGCAAAAGCTTTTCCTGTTCCTAATGTTAGAACAAGTGCACCACAAAGGATAGAAGCACCTGCTTTCTTTTTTGTTATATTCATAATGTTTTTCATACTATCTATACCTCCATTAAATTGTTTATAAGTAGCTACCTTATGACTTAATTATAAATGTTATACCTTTAATGAACCTTAAATAAAAAATCTTTTAAAAGAATTTTTGAGAATTTTAATTCATTGGTATTTTATAAGACATTATTAAAGTATAGATATATTACTCCTAAATCTAATCTATTTCTGAAAGCAATTAACATTAATATTGTTATTAAAACTACCAACTTTTACAAATTCACAGTTCACAATTGCAATTTCTATTATTTCCTCAATGATAACTAAGAAATTTAGAATTGATTTTCATCGTAGTGGCGAACACTGTCTTACCATTTAAAAACACTAGCAATTGTAATTAGTTAAAAATTCATTAAAGAAATTATTTTGATTAAAAAATAAATTCAATCTTTAATTGCATTGGTATTATGAATCGTGAATTGAAATGCACTTAAGTGGTCATATTGGAATATATATTAATTTTTGGTAGTTTGTCTATAGTAGATTTATTTCTAAAATCCAAATGTACTTCTTAGCTTTTACACAGTAAAGTATTTTAAATGATATATTTACTTTATTCAGGGCAAAATAAAGAAGATAGTTTTACAAACTATCTCCCTTCTTTTCCTCTTTATCTTAACCTATTAACCTTTACCATTAAATAATCAAGTCTCTTTTTATTAATAGTCTAAATCACTAATTACATAAAATTTGATTTTTCTTTTATTTCAATAATTAAACATATTCATTATTTACATATTAGCTTCACTTTTCAAAAGTACAAAAAACCTGTACTTTTATATTTAGTACAGGTTTAAGTTATAATTATTTATATGGTTTACCTAAATGTTCATCTTGCCAATAATTATAGTAATCATTTGTCCATTTGCTTCCATCATAATATTCAACATCTCTAACACAAGCAATTACTTCTTTTACAGTTCCATAATCTGTATATAAATTCCATGATCTATTATAACCAAATGTTTCACCTGCTTGTATATTTACGGACTCAGCTTTACCTTTAAATAATTGATTTTCTCCAGCAAGTATTCCTGACTTAAGAGGATATCCATTACCATCATACATAAGAATACCTACTGTAAAATTCTTAACAACTTTATTTGTATTATTTTTCACTATAACTTGAGCTTCATCGTCAATATTAAAATAGCCTGAAACTACACTACTATTAACTACAACTAACTCTTGCTTTCCTTTTAATTCTTCAATTTTTTGTTTCCTTTCAGCTTCTAATTTTTCTTGTTGTAATTTTTTATATGCTTCATTTTTTGCAGTTAAATCCACATCATCTGAAAAAACTGCTATTGCTTCAGACAATGTTGTTATTGCTTTATCATAGTCTTTTTTATTTGCAAATTCTTCAGCACTTTTTAATATTTGATCTTTATACTTTTTTCATTATTTTTAATCTGTTCTTTAGCCTTTTCATAGTTCTTATCATCAGATATTATATTTATATTCTTCTATAGCATTTTTTAAATCATTGTTTTTAAAAAACTCCTCTGCTTTCTTAAATGCAATTCTTGAATCATTAAGATTATTAATTTTAATAATTGAATTAGTAACATCAGTTGGCACTAATCGTATATTTTTTTATTGCTCGCCTACTTTTGGCTTTATCATAATCTATTTTTCATCCACAAATGATTTTTCAATTTCAATAATTTCATCCTTTAAAAATGAAATTACTTCTTCTTTTGTCTGAATCTCCTTTAATTTTATTATGGTAAAGTTTAACCGCTTCTGTCTGTTTATTATTTATAATTTCACTTTTAAATTTTGATACAGGATTATTAAAATAAATAATTCCAGATACCGTGTACAGATTGCTTACGCTAAAACTAAAATAATAACATAAAGATTTTTGTTATTAAGTACCTTGCTTGTCCTTAATTAACTTTGCTTTGTTTTTTCATTATTTTGATGAAAATCTCAAATACATTTGCACATGAAACAAGCTCTCCTTGATTTTTCGTGCTCATATTTCTAAAATATCATTCCCATCACCAACTTTATTAAATATATATCAAATTATAGTACATTTAAAAATTCAATTTTTGTTAAAAATGTTTTGAAACATTCATCCTCTAAAATCTTAAATAGCGCGCATCTGAGAAATCATTATGAATATGGACAATAATTAAAGGTTATCATAATTTTAAAATCCCCATCTATCATATAGAATAATATATAAGCAATATAAAATATTAGTATATACAATTTGTAATTAATTACATTTTGACTGTAGTTACCAAGGATCAGTACAATAGTTGTGTCACCTGATATTTACCAGTTAACGGTGGATACATTTATGATAAAAAATACATTTAGAACAGTTGGAGAGTTTGAAGAGCAAGACTCAGTAACCTTAATGTGGCCATTAACTAAATATGCTACAAAAACTGATGAATATGATAGAGATGCGGTAAGCATAAAAATTGTTAAAATTTTAGTGGAATATGTAGATGTTATTATAAGTTGTTATGATAAAAATCAAAGATGCAATAAATACATTACCATTAAATTTATATGGAGGTAGAATTCATTGCAATACTAGAAACATACCAAAGGCAAGTAAAGTTTAATTATAATTGCATAATTAAAAGGACTTTTATTATAAGTTAAAAGTCCTTTTGTTAATTAAATTTAATCTAATAATTCAATCCAAGTTTTAAAATAGTCATATTGTTTATTATCATAAGCAGATAGTAAATATCTACAAATTACAGTTCCAGTTGAATAGCCTTGATTTTTAATAAATGATAAGTGTTCATCTAAATCATTATCTAACCAATCATTAAATGCAGACCTAACTATACATAGAGCAAATTTATTTCTAGTTGTATTTTTATCCCAAAGTATCTCAGAATTATAAAAATCATAGGGTACAGAAATGCAATTACATAGAAATTCATTTTTATGTTTATCAAAAAAAATTGTGTAATGATATTGATCTTCTAAATATAGTTTTAATTTATCTTCCTCCGTAAAATTAAAAGAGACTATCTTATTCATCCGGGAAATCAAGTTTATATTCATTATTCTTAATTTCAAGCAATTCATCAATTTTTCTTCTTCTTGATTTTAATTTTTCATTTATATTAATTAGTTTATCTATCTCTTCTTCAAGATCCACTTGTGTTTCGTTAAGGATTGAATCTATCATAGAAAGATTTAACTTACTTAAGTCTTTTAACTTTTTTATTGGTACATTAAGGCTTCTATAAAATATTATATCAGATATTTGAAGCATTTCTGGAAAGGCATATTGACGGTAGCCATTTTCAGTATTTTTATCAACATGAATTAAATTTTCTTGTTGCCAATAACGTAATGTTGGGGCAGGAATATGAAAGATTTTTGAAATTTCACTAATAGTAAAAAAATTTTTCATAGAATACCTCCATGGTTTTATAAAGTCATTAAAAATTAAAGTATATAAATATTTCTAATATTAATCTAATATAAGCTTTTTATAATTATAGCAAAAATATTCTTTGCATTAAAGTTACTTTACTGAGGTAATAAGTATTCTCTTTCTTTAAAATTTTAATTTTTATAAAATAATGTAACTTTACTTAACACATAATTATGAACCATCCCTTAAACAAAATGTTTTCCCATTAACATCCAATTAGTTATCATTACAATTTAACTCTAATACAAAAAACATTTTTAAATTTAAATCATTTAATGTATTGTTCAAATATTATCAATTTATTACATTTTCTTCTCCATATTAATGTTATAACAATTAAATATGAATTTAAGAACATTTATGCAAATTATAATTTTATAAATAATATTATTTATATAACAATTCATGCCATAATCTTACACAATGTATGAATTCATTTATAACAACAATAAAGTATTTTAGGGTTAAAATACCATGAAAAGATATTGATATTATTTAATCAATAAGATAACAAAGTTTATGAGGCAATATTTTAATTTTTTTCGTATTAACAAGCATAAAGGGTACTCTACTAAAGCATAAAATATATTGAGCTTCTCTAAAGATTATAAATATACATTATTTATAAGAAGTCGATATATTAGACATTTTATAAAAAAATCCGTGCATACTATTGACTAAGAAATTTTATTGTAAAATTTAGAAAATAAATTTCTTAATTTTTTCTAAAAATTCTACTGACCTTTTCAAAATATATAACAATAAATTCATCTACAATAGTATTAACAATTATTTAAATATCAATCATTATAAAAAATAATGATAATTTTACATTTTTTAATTTGAATCCATATCATTTCCTGGTAAATATTATAAGTTATAGTAGCCCTTACAATTAAAATCTTTAAATCTTTACTTTAATTGTTATATTAGTATTCATGTTAAAGTGAATTTATTAGTTAAACTATCAAAATAGTTTAAATTGATAAACTCAATTAACATCATATACAAGAGGGGGATAAATATTATGAGGCTAAAAAAACACTTTAAAACACAAAAATTATTAGTATGCTTATTTCTTAATTTATGTGTTATTTCCTATCCATTCGTTGCCTTTGGTAAAACACTTACAGTTAATTCATCAGTCGCAACAAATAATTCAAGCGATATCGATTCCGGTATATCAAACTTAAATTATGATCGAAATGCAATTCTAGCAGTAAATGGTGATAATATAGAAAGCTTCGTTCCAAAAGAAGGTTTTGAATCAAAAGGAAAATTTATAGTAGTTGAACGTAATAAAAAATCACTTACAACATCACCAGTTGATATTTCAATTATTGATTCCGTAAATGATCGCACATTTCCAGGTGCATTGCAACTTGCAAACGATGCTTTTGTTGAAAATCGACCTAATATATTAATGTGCAAAAGGAAGCCTTTAAACATCTCTATAGATTTACCAGGTATGAAAAATGAAAACACAATAACAGTTCAAAATCCAACATATGGTAATGTATCGGGGGCAATAGATGAATTAGTATCTACTTGGAATGAAAAATACTCAACAACACATACTTTGCCTGCAAGAACACAGTATTCAGAATCTATGGTTTATAGTAAAAATCAAATATCAAGTGCTTTAAATGTTAATTATAAAGTTCTTGATAATTCACTTGGAGTAGATTTTAATGCTATATCTAGTGGAGAAAAAAAGGTAATGATTGCTGCATATAAACAAATATTTTACACTGTAAGTGCAGAACTTCCTAATAATCCATCTGATCTTTTCGATAATAGTGTTACTTTTGAAGAATTAACTCGTAAAGGAGTAAGTAATGAAGCTCCACCAGTTATGGTATCAAATGTAGCCTACGGTAGAACAATTTATGTAAAATTAGAAACATCATCTAAGAATAAAGATGTACAAGCTGCCTTTAAGGCACTACTTAATGGTGTTAATGTAGAAAGCAATCAGCAATATAAAGATATTTTTGAGGACAGTTCATTTACTGTTGTAGTATTAGGTGGAGATGCACAAGAGCATAACAAAATTATCACAAAAGATTTTGATGAAATAAGGAATGTAATTAAAAACAATGCTGAATTCAGCACTAAAAATCCTGCATATCCTATTTCATATACAAGTGTTTTCTTAAAAGATAATTCAGTTGCTGCTGTTCATAATAAAACAGATTATATTGAAACTACATCTACAGAATATTCTAAAGGTAAAATAATTCTTGACCATAGCGGTGCATATGTTGCTCAATTTGAAGTATCTTGGGATGAATTTTCATATGATGAAAATGGGAACGAAATATTAAATCATAAAACATGGGACGGAAACTATAGAGATAAAACAGCACATTACTCTACTGTAATACCACTTCCAGCTAACTCAAAAAATATAAGAATTTTGGCAAGAGAGTGTACAGGCCTTGCATGGGAATGGTGGAGAACAATTATTAATGAATATAATGTTCCATTAACAAATGAAATAAAAGTTTCAATTTGGGGAACTACATTATATCCATATACTAGTATTAGTCATTAATAAATAAAAATTTTAATACCATAGTAATCTTTTTTTAAAAAAGTTACTATGGTATTTTTCTATTTAATTATTTCATTTTTGTTGCATATATTAGTTATATGCTTAAATTTCTTTATAAAAAATGATTAGGTTATTTTTTATTCATTTAAAAGCGATTTATCTGGAGTTACAAGAATCTTTACATGCTTTTTCTTTTCAGGACCTGTTAGAGCTCCAAAGCCTTCTTCTACTATATCATCAAGAGCTATCTTCTTAGTTATATATCCTTCTGCTTTAATCCTTCCATCGTTCATTTGTGCAATTGTTGCTGGAAATTCATGTCTATAAGCTAAGGTCCCCACTATTTTCTTTTCAGAAAACACTAATGTATTAGGATTAAAACTTACATCCTCTTCCCAAATACTTGTCACTACAAGAGTTCCTTCACACTTTAAGCTATTTAATCCTACATCAAATCCTATCTTTGCTCCTGTAGTTTCAAATGCTGCATCTACACCTATTTCATTAGTAAGTTTTTTAACTTCCTCAGCTATATCAACTTCATTTGGATCAAGTACCACATCTGCTCCTGCTCTCTTTGCATATTCTTGTCTAATTGATTTTCTTTGTAATACTACTACTAATTTTGCTCCTGCCGCTTTTAAGCACTCAATGGTTGCAAGCCCTATTGGTCCTGAACCAAGTACAATAGCAGTATCTCCTGTTTTAAAATTAGAAATTCTAATAGAATGAAGCGCTACAGCCATTGGTTCTATTAATGCTGCCTGCTCATAAGACATGCTATCTGGTATTTTATGTATAAATTCTTCTGGAAATACAGTATATTCTGCAAGTCCTCCACCACTGCCACAAAGTCCATGGAATCCTAGTGAAGAGCATAGATTATATTTACTTTCTCTACAAGCTGGGCATTCTCCACAAGCTACTATAGGTTCTACAGTAACTCTATCTCCAGCTTTAAACTTAGTTACACCTTCTCCAACTTCTACAACCTCTCCTGAAAATTCATGACCTAGAACTACTGGTGCCACATTACCACTTAAAGGATGTGGTTGTCCAACTGGTATAAAAATAGGTCCTCCTAAATATTCATGTAAATCTGAACCACATATTCCACACCATTTAACTTTAATTTTTACATTTCCTTTAGTAACCTTTGGTTCCTTTATTTCTTCAACCCTAATATCTTTTTTATTGTACCATAACGCTGCCTTCATAATAAAATACCTCCTAAAGATAATCATCGCATATTGTTAATATTCTCACATACCTATAAAGCAATTGTTATACCAAGGCATCAAATTGTGATACTTTTTTAGATATTATTTAATTTCTCTTATTCACTTTGTTACAAATAGTTATATCAAGCTATTTTTCTATAATTTAAATCTATATAATTAAAACTTAATTTAATATAAAAAATAATTATTAAAATAAATAATCTCAAAATGATACATATTTCACTGTTTTATTTTGAGATTTTCTTTATTTTATTCTCATTTTGATACATGTATGATGACATTTATTGATAGTTAAAAAACAAACAAACCTATATATTTTTTATATTATATTTCTTTATCTTTCTATAAATAGTAGCTCTACTTATTCCTAACATTTCTGCAGATTTTACTATATTACCTCCACAAAGGTTAATAGCTTTTATTATACTTTCTTTTTCTAAAACATCTATAGGAAGTATCTTATCTAACTCCTTTGATTCTTCATTATTAAAATTACTTTCTATTATTGAATCATTTTCACTAGAGTAATAATCCCTCTCTATTACATTCCTAAGTTCTCTTATATTACCAGGCCAATCATGCTTTTTTAATTGATTTATATAATCTTTTTTTATAAGCTTACATTTATCCATATTTTTTATATTAAGATTATTAACAAAATATTTTGCTAGTATTTCTATATCTTCTTTTCTTTCTTTTAAGGGGATTGTTTTTATGTTCATTACATTTAGCCTATAATATAAATCTTCTCTAAAAGTTTTTCTATTTATTTCTTCTCTTAATTCTTTATTAGTCGCCCCTATTATTCTCACATCTAATTTCTTTTCATAATTTCCGCCAACTCTAACAATGGTATTGTTGTCTAAAACTCTTAATAGTTTAGATTGCATATCTAGTGGAAGCTCTCCTAATTCATCTAAAAAAATAGTTCCCCCATCAGCTAATTCAAACTTTCCTGGATGCCCTTCTTTAGCAGCTCCAGTAAAAGCACCTCTATCATATCCAAAAAGTTCACTTTCCATTAATTCTCTAGGAATTGAAGCACAATTTACAGCTACAAAAGGACCATTACTTCTTTCACTATAATTATGTATAGCTTGAGCTATCAACTCTTTTCCAGTACCGCTAGCTCCTTCTATTAATATATTACAATCACTTTTTGAAGCTTTCTTTGCAAAATTTATCATGTTTATCATTTTCTCGTTACTAGTTACAATATCTTTAAATGTATAAGTTGCATTATAACCTACTACTTTATTTACAAACTTATGTACAAATTTACTTTCCCTAAAAGTTATAACTACTCCCATAAACTTGTTATTAACACTCATTGGTACCACATTCAATATACACTTTATTCTTCTATTTTTAATATGAAAATCACATTCTATATTATTATAGGACTCCTCATAGTTTTCTATAATGTAATTAAAATTTAAATTTCCTAAGGCTTTCTTTATATCTATTTTAAATATTTCATTTCTATTTATACCTAAGATATTTTCTGCTCTATGATTTACTTTCTTAATATTAAAATTTTCATCTATAACTATCATACCTTCTACAATAGAATCAAAAGTTATATTTAATAGGTTATAGGATAATATAAGTTCTAATTGTTTCTTTATAGATTCAGCTGCTGCAATAACTATTCCTAAAGTATGCAGATGAGCATCTTTACATATACCAGACATATTAATACATCCTAATATTTTGCCGTCGCTATCATGAATAGGTGCTGAAGAACATGTCCAAGAATGTTGTTCTATTCCATAATGTTCAGCACCTATAGTTTGTATTGGTTTATTTAAATATAAACAGGTCCCTATAGCATTAGTTCCTACTGCTTTTTCCGACCATAATGCTCCCTTTATAAATCTTAATTCTTCAGCTTTCTCTAAAATATTCTCATCGCCAATAACATCTAATATATATCCATCTTTGTCTGAAAGAAACAGTGCAAAACCTGAACCCGATATTGTGTTATATAAATTCTCCATTATAGAATGTGCCACTGAAACTAACTCCATATTCTCTCTTATTTTAATTTCTACAGGAACTTTATATTCCTCAATACCTCTTCCATCCATATAGTCTACATTATATTTTTTGCACCTTATCCATGAATCTCTTATGTCTTTTTTAATTTCTTTATTAACCTTATTATGTTTTACAAATTCATTCCAAGCTTTTTCAACAAATTCCATATAATCATTCATATTACCACCCCTTCCCCCTATGTATAGATGTATCTCTTTTAAATTTAATCTATCCATTCATAAAATTGTACTATTAGTTATTTAAGCTTACACTTATACAATACGAATTGACTATTGATAATGGACAATTATTGATATTTCTCTCATAAGAGAGAAATTTTAAATTTATTTATTTTAAAAATGATAGAAACACTTTTATCAAAAAATCTATTTGTAGTGAAAATTAGTTTTAATCAAACTAATTTCTTTAAATATTTTTTTATTAGCAATACAATTGTTAGTTTTCCACCTCTAGGGAACAGTTTAATCTATAAAGAATTGAGAATGAACAATGTACAATTTATGAATATTATTTAGTTTTTCTGGAGAACACTGTTCTCCCCTACAATTAGTAAATTCTAAATTTCTCAGTCTCTGCTAAGAAATGTCCACAATTCTTCATCCTTCATTATTAATTCTTAATTAATAAGATGTGGATTGTGAATTGAAGTCCCCAAGGTGTAGTTATATTAGTTGTAATCTTAAATATTTCAATTCACATCCTAATTTTAACAAACTATTCAATGTTAATAAATAGAGATAGCTTCAAAATAGATTTTATGGGTATTATCATCCTTTAGTTTTAAAAAAATTTATAAAGAGGGTGCTAATTTTGCACCCTCTAAATTATTTAAATTTATTAAAATTTTTATATATTAATTATTAAAATTATTCCACTATATCTTTAGCCATAACTACTTTGTATTCTTTTAAATCTGTATATATTTCATCTTTAAAGGGATTTCTCTTATATTTTATTATCCTTCCAAAATGATATATAAATACTCCAATATTAGCTGCAAGAGCTAATCCACTAACTACCCATAATGCAGCCTCATTATGTGATGAATACACAGCAAATTTAGAGGTATCTGCAAATGTTGGGAAGGTTAAAGAGAACATTGTCCAAAGTGCTAAGGTTTGAGCACGATGCTGTAACCAAGCACCTTTCTTTATAAAGAATGCTGGAATTGTACATGATAATAATAATATTGCACCTGCATAAAAGGAATGATCAGCAATACAGTTATAAACATAAGCAAAATTCCAAAGATCATAAGCAATTATCCAAAACCAAAGTTGATCTGGCCAAATCATATCTTTACTCTTATCCTTTGACACATAAATTCCAACCCAGCCTGAAATAGTAATAATATTTAAAATACCTGCTATTCCATTCATAATATTCCAAGGTCCGCCAGAGATAAATATATTATCTACAATACCATTAAAATTATAACATTGAAATTCACGAAAAACTGCTTCTAAAATATTAATTGAAAGGATAAGCGGTGGAAATGCCAACATCCATTTCTTAGTATCTAAATTTTTAATATATCTTAGTGCCATAAAACCAAGTACTCCTGCTAATGCAGAATAGGTTTTCACCCATGGAAACCAATAACCTACTGTTGTTCCTTTGCCTGCTGTTTTAGGCCACACAGCAATAGTCATTACAATAGGTAATACAAAATACATTAATATAGCAAGCCATTTACTTCTTCTTGTTATTTCATTAATAAATATTAGACCTGCTAATACTACAAGTCCTACTAATGCAGAATACCATGGTATATTTTCGAATAAAAACATATTCTCTCCCTCACAATTCTTAAAATTTAAAGACCTAAAACTGTATTTCTACATTATCCATAGTATATAATTTACAATAATATCTATAATGTGCTTCTCTATTAATATTGCTTCATATGTTTTTTGTCATACCTCAATTAAATATTAACATATATTCAATATTTTTTAAACAATTTATGTAATTTATTACATTTTATACATTTCATTAATTTCCTATATAATTAATAGCTATCTAACTTTAGGAATTTTTATAGTTGAAACTACTTCCTTATCTTTTCCACTTTCAACGATAAATTTTCCATTATAAGTTTCTACAATGTTTTTAACAATAATTGTTCCAAAACCATAATCTTGATTTATATGATTTTTAAAATTATTTATGTTCATCCACTATTCATTACTTTCTTGATAATCTACATCATAACCCTCTGTATTCATTAACTTTTTCTTCTTTTTTATTTTTTAATATCTCCTTTAAATGTATACTATAAATTACATTCTGCTTTTCCTAATATTACTTACAGAATCATCAGAAGTTCTATTGCTTTTTTTATTAATTGTCTAATATTTTCTTAAAAGCACATAATCTGCGCTTCCTCAATTTATATAAGAATAATTATATTCTTCTTACAGAGTTTACGCAGATTATTTTCACTTTTAAGTATTTTATTAAATTATTTTGTATTTACACTAATATACTCAATATTAGGTGTTCCATTTTTCCCACTATAACTAAAAATATATTCACTAGTTAAATCTTCTGAAGTAATCTCAACCTTATATTGTGGTATTCCTTCTGGACGAATAAGTTTAGTACTTAACACAAAATTCTCAGGAGTTTTTTCACATTCATATATCTTTTTATTAGGAACAAGGTTATTATCTTTAAATTCAAGAGACCATATTAAAATGGTCTAATTTAAAATTTTCACTAATGGTAATCGACTTTAATTGATTACTGCTAGGATTATTAACAATCAATAAAATTGTATCCTCTGGTGCATCTTTTCCAAGGATTTCAAAAGGTGATGATGAATTAGCTGTGTTAGGTTTTGAGTTAATTTCTCTATTATCTTTACAACCTACTAATATAATACTACTAAAAATGGTAGACACTATAAGGACTATAATAAACAAATAACTTTTCCATTTATAAATCACCTTAAATACCTCCATTAATGAATTTAGGAACTTATGAAAATTTATTATTTCTTAATTGTTCCATATAAAATAATTGTTTCATACTTTAAACTCTTTATTCTTTACTCTTCTAAAATATAAGATTTCTATATTACCTAGACGGAACATTATCCTTCATTATATAAATTTATTTACAGCTGCAACAAACTCTTCAAAATCCCCTAAGTGATTTTCTATAACTTTTTCTAGAACTTCTAAATTTAATTTCTGATAATTATGAACAGCAATATTTCTAAATCCAATCATACCTTTAATTTTATTTAATAGGCTATCATTGATAATTCCATTAACATTTAAAACCTCAAAAGCATCTCTGCTATTTTGAGGAATACCCAATTTTTTCTTAGATACTATATGCATAGATATATCAATACATGCTTCTACAGCTCTTTGAATATTTAGTATTATTGAGTCTTGTTTTGTATAGTCTTTTAAATTTTCTGGATTATTATCATATACTTCTTTAATTCTTATTAGACATCTTTCAATTATACTAATTTTATTATATAGCACATCATTAACCATAAATTTTCCCATCCTTCTTTATAGCATCTAATACTACTTGTCTTTCCTCATTAAGCTTTGCATAATCCTTAAAAGCTCTAATTTCATATTCAATCCTTTTATTTTCTTCTATTGAATAAATTATTTCTCTAGTCCCAACTATTTGAGCACTAAAAACCGTACTTATATTTTTTAAATTAATTAGTTGAACATCTCTTTTTACAATAAAGCTAAGTTCATTAGCCAATGTAAATAGTTCATATTCATCAATCTTACCATCTACATGTATTGCTACATCTATATCACTATCTTCTCTTCCTTCACCTTTAGCAAAAGAGCCAAATAAATAAATAAAATTAGGCTGTAGTTTTTCAACTAAAAACTCTACAATTTTATTCACATCTTCATTTTTTAAAAACATAAAAATTCACCTCTTTAACCTCATTAAAATTTAATTAACTCTTTTAATAAAATAATTTAATTATAGATGAAGCTACTAAAATCAACATCTCTTATGTACTATTAATTATACCCAAATGAAAAGATTTAAACAACTACAACAGTTAGTTCATAACTTTTTCACTTCTCCATTCTTATATCCTACTTCACTCCTCTAAAAATAGTTAAAAGGATATTTAAGTATTTTATGGAATATACATACATATATTTATTTGGAATTTGTTAATTTAGGAGGGATATTTTTGAAAGAACTGATTAAAAAAGTATTGGATTTTCTAAAATCTAATGGTGCTAGTTACTCAGACATACGTATTGTGGATAGAACTAAGGAATATATTTCAACTGAAAATCTTAAAGTTAATAACTTAGAAAACTCTAGAAGTAAGGGAATAGGAATTCGGGTTATATATGATGGTTCTCTTGGATTTGCTAGTTCTCAAAATATAGATGATATAAAGGAAGTGGCAGAAAAAGCTTTAAGGATTGCTAAAGCTAGTAGAACTATTCAAAAAGAAAAGATAAATCTCAGTTCTAAAGATGTTGTTGTAGACCACTACTCTACCCCTATAAAAATTGACCCTTTCACAATATCAAAAAAAGAAAAAATAGATTTATTGACTAAAGCAGAAGAAGCTATGAGAAGCAGCGGAAATCTATTTAAGACCAACGGCTATATGCAATTTCAAAAAGAAGAGAAAATATTTGCTGATACTGAAGGCAGCTATATAACCCAAACTCTTTATGAATCTGGTGCTGGTATAGAAGCGATAGCTGCTAACGACCATGATAGACAAATTCGAAGTTATCCTACTTCTTTTGGTGGAAATCATGGCACAGCTGGATACGAGTTTGTAACTTCCTTAAATCTTGTTGAAAATGGAGACCTTATAGGTAAAGAAGCTCTAATGCTGCTTGATGCTGAAGAATGCCCTAGCGGAGTTTATGATTTGATAATAGACAGCTCTCAAATGGTACTACAAATTCATGAAAGTGTTGGACATCCTTTAGAGCTTGATAGAATTTTTGGTTCTGAAGCAGCCTATGCCGGAATGAGTTTTGTTACTACTGACAAAAGAGAAAATTCTTTTAAGTATGGCTCAGAGCATGTAACCATAGTAGCTGATGGTACATTAGAACAAGGCCTTGGCACTTTTGGTTATGATGATGATGGTGTAAAAGCACAAAAAACAGTATTAATAGATAAAGGAATATTAAAAAATTTCCTTACTTCAAGAGATACCGCATATAAAATTAGCGAAAATTCTAATGGAACTAATAGAGCTGATGGATGGAATAACCTACCTATTGTTAGAATGACTAATATAAGCCTTATGCCTGGAGAATATGAATTTGATGAACTTTTATCTGGAATAGATTATGGATTTTATTTATCCACTAATAGCAGTTGGAGTATAGATGATAAAAGAATTAATTTTCAATTTGGAACTGAAATAGCTTATGAAATTAAAAATGGTAAATTAACAGGAAAAATATTTAAAAATCCTATATATACAGGTATTACTCCTGAATTCTGGGGCAGTTGTGATGGAGTATGTAATGAGAAGTATTGGAAACTTTATGGTGTACCTAATTGCGGAAAAGGCCAACCAGGTCAAGTTGCCCATGTAGGTCATGGTTCATCTCCTGCTAGATTTAGAAATGTAAAGGTAGGTGTGAAAGATGTTAAATAAATTAGAAATCTATAATCTAATAGATAAGGTCTTATCAGAAGGAAAATATTTTACTTCTGTTTCTCTGAAATATATGGAGAATGCCCTAACTCGCTTTGCTAATTCTGAAATTCATCAAAATGTATATTCTAAGGATTGTGAAATAGACATATCCGTATTTCGCGACAAAAAGATGTCTAAACTCTCTACTAATGTTTTAGATGAAACTTCACTCCTAAAAACTTTAAAAGAAGCAGAAGAAAATCTAGAATTTCTTCCACAAGGAGATTATAAATATACCCATGTTGATAGCCCTAAATTTTTAGAGTATGAAGACCCATATATCCATAGCTCAAGTAATCTAGATATTGAAGATAGAGCTACTATATTAGAAAAATGTCTTAACTCTCTCCCTGTAGATTATTTAGCTGCAGGTGCACTTTCAAGAACTGTTACTATTTTAGCTTTTGGAAACTCTAATAAAATTAAAAGATTCACCTCAAGAAACTCCCAAGATTTCAATGTAGTAGTAATGCATAAAGATGGAGCTTCTGGTTATGGAGAAATTACTGCTAATAACCCTAAGGATTTTTTAGTTGAGGGAACCTTCAAAAAGGCTTATGAGAAGGCTGTTCTTGGACTTAATCCTGTATCCTTAGAACCTGGTACCTATGATGTTATTCTTGAGCCACTAGCGGTTTCTGAATATGTATCAATGTCATCTTATATTGGAGTAACAGCAGATAGTATTAAAGATGGAGTATCTTTTTTAGAAGGTAAAAAAGGAGAAAAAGTTTTTGATCCTAAAATAACTATAAAAGATGACTGGAAAAACAAAGATAGCTTTCACCTTCCTTTTGATTTCGAAGGCTATGAAAGAAAATGTATAACTATATTTGAAAATGGAGTATTTAAAAATATAATTAGCGATAGCAAAAATGCTAATCTATTAAATGAAGAAAATACAGGTCACTCTTTAGGTTATGGTTCTGGCTCAGTTCCTCTACATCTAGTTATGGATGGTGGAGATAAAACTCTAGCAGAAATTATTAAATCTACTAAAAGAGCTCTTTTAATAACTAGATTCCACTATATGAATATAGTAAATCCTAGAGAATCTTTACTTACTGGTTTAACTCGTGATGGAGTATTTTTAGTTGAAGATGGTGAGATTAAGTGTGCTGTTAAAGATATGAGGTTTACTGAGTCCATATTAAATGCCTTCAATAATGTAGAAGAAATAAGCTCAGATAGAGAAAAAATAAACTTCTTCCTTGGTCCTATAATAATTCCAGCAATGAAAATAAAAAATTTTCATTTTACTGGCAAAACAGAATAATAAATCTTCCCATAGCGATATATACGCTATGGGAAAGTTTATTTATTCTAATATATTTTATAAATAAATCTTATATTAAATTTATTCTTTCAATAATAAATATATATTTTTTAAATTCTATTATTTAAACCTAGCAATAATATTCAATAAATCTAAGCACTTACCATATTTATGCCTGCTTGAAAAGCAAGTAAATTTTTATCTATGCTACTTTTAGGTACATTTTCACAAATAGCTTGCCTAACTGCTTCATAGCTTACAATTTTAGTAGTTTCAGCTAAAATACCTAAGCATAACATATTTATAGATTGAGAATTTTTTAAAATTTCTTCAGAATATTTTACTATATCATATTTTCTATACTTTTTATTTCCTTCTAATTGAAGATTTTCATCAACGATGATAATAGCATCTTCTTTAGAGCATTGCAAAAATTTATCCAAACCATTTTGACTTAAAGCAAATAATATATCTGCATTGCTTACTCTTGGATAATAAATCTCCTCATTAGATATTATCACATCAGATCTACAGTATCCTCCTCTAGATTCTGGTCCATAATTTTGGATTTGCACAACATGTTTTCTCTCCAGCACCGCTGCCTCTGCTAATATAACCGCAAACTTTACTATGCCTTGACCTCCTAAGCCTGTAAGAATTATCTCTTTTCTGTCCATGCTAAAACACCTCTTTAAAACTTTTTAAGTATTCTTCTACATATTCTGGTTCTCTTACATTCTTTAAAATGCCTATTTTAAATTTACTGTCTTCCCTTTCGGAGGCTTTTTGCTTTAGAAGCTTAACCATGTCTGAAGGCTTTCCTATTTTATTTCTTCTACCATATTGCACTGGACAAGGAGTTAAAGCTTCAACTAGAGAAAATCCCTTATTATCAAAAGCTTGCTTTATAATATTTACTAAATGTTTATAGTGTGCTACAGTGCTTCTTGCAATATAACTTCCTCCTGCTGCATCGCAAAGCTTGCAAAGATCAAAACTTCTTGATATATTTCCCTCTTCTGTAGTGGTGGTTCTTGCATCAATAGGAGTGGTAGGAGAACATTGTCCCCCAGTCATTCCGTATATATTGTTATTAAATACTATTACGTTTAAATCTATATTTCTTCTGCAAGCATGTATAAGATGATTACCCCCTATAGCGGCACAATCACCATCTCCTGTTATTACTATTACTTTAAGCTCTGGGTTAGCTAGCTTTATACCTGTAGCATATGGTATAGCTCTTCCATGTAAAGTATGAATGGTGTCAAAATTCATATATTGTGCCGCTCTGGAAGAACAACCTATACCTGAAACAATGCATAGCTTATCCCTCTCTATATTTAAATAATCTATAGCTTCTATCATGGCACTTAAAACTATTCCATTACCACAGCCAGCACACCAAATATGAGGAAGACGGTGTTTTCTTAAATATTCATTCATTAACTGTTCCTTCATTACACATCCACTTCCCTTATGCTATTAATTATTTCTTCTGGCTCAAATATCTCACCACAATATTTATTTATTCCTATAACCTCACATCTTCTACCTACTATTCGTTGTATCTCATAAATCAATTGTCCTGCATTCAGTTCAGGAACATAAATTTTTTCAATAGCATTTTTATTTACTATATCTAAAAGTTCTTTATCTGGGAAAGGCCCTAAAGTATAAGGTATAAAGAGTCCTGTATTTTTTATCCTGTTACTTTGGACTAAATCTATACATAATCTTGATACAGATCCAAAGGAAACTATAAGATTTTTACAGTTTTCAGTGTTTACTCTATCAAACAGTACAATATCATCTCTATTCTTATCTATTTTAGACAATATTCTAGTTAATAGTTGCTCCGCCACTTCTGTAGAGTTTGATGGATATCCATATTCATCATGATTAAGTCCAGTTACATGAAATCTATATCCTTCCCCTAAGTCTGCCATAGAAGGAACCAAATCTTCCGTATTCTCATAAGCCTTAAAAGTTTCCTTTTTAGATGGTTTCTTTCTACTAACTATTTCTACTATATCCTCTAGCTGAACGCTTTCTCTCATATGAGCTATAATCTCATCTAATAAAAGTATTACAGGCACCCTATATTTTTCTGAGTAATTGAAAGCTTTAATGGTTAGAGTGTATATATTAGAAACACTGGTAGGTGCTATGACTATAACAGGGTGATCTCCATGAGTCCCCCATCTGCTTTGCATAACATCTCCTTGAGAAACAGAGGTAGGCAATCCTGTACTTGGACCTCCTCTCATAACATTTACTATCACACAAGGAATTTCTGCCATAGAAGCATAGCCTATAACCTCCTGCTTAAGTGAAAATCCTGGTCCGCTGGTAGCAGTCATAGCTTTTACTCCTGTAAGAGAGGCTCCTACCACAGCAGCCATGCTTGCTATTTCATCCTCCATCTGTATAAACTTTCCTTGAACCTGAGGAAGCTTTAAGGATGAAAGTTCTGATATCTCACTAGCAGGGCTTATAGGATATCCTGCATAGAACTTCATACCTGCCTTTATTGCTCCCTTTACACAGGCCTCACTACCCTGCATCAATACAAAATTACTCATCCTTATCCCTCCTTAAATGAATGGCAAAGTCAGGGCAAATATTTTCGCAAATACCACATTTTATACAATGCTCTTCCTGTGCGATTTCTGCCTTTCCTAAAGATTTTATTAAAACTTTTTTAGGACAAAAGTCTACACAAAGACCACACCCCTTGCAAAAGCTTTCATTTATATATAACATCAAACAATCCCCCTAAGCTTACATAAATTATTTATTAACCTTATAATAGATAAAATAGTCAAATTTAGTTTTGAATCTATCCTCCATTCACCTATGAGCTCACCCTTGAACTTAGAATGTGCTATGTTAACTATGGACATCCAATATGAAAATTTAAAATATACTCTGGAAAATATCTTTTCTAAAAATTTGAAGTAATTACTGCTTTTTTCTTAAGCGATGAGTACCTCAAAATTAATAAAATATAAAATAAAATCTGTCAGGTAAATTTGTAACGTAAGCTTCAGAAGCTTATTGTTTGTATTTCATTTCAGTAAGCACTTATACATTACCTTTTACGGCTTTACTAACAATACTTACAAGTTCATTACTGTATGTTTGCAGGTCAACTTTTTTTGTTATAGTATTGCCTACCATATATTGTTCAATTGCTCCTTGAATCATGTTCGCTATGACGTCTATATTAAATGTTCCAAATTCTCCGTTTTCCTGACCTTTTCGCAGTATCTCTCGAAGTAAATTTACAGCTGGCTCTTCTTCATAATCACCAGCAAATTTATAATAAGGAACATCGTTGAGTGTTCTTGCATTAAAAATAATTTCTATCAACGCAATAGTATGTGTCGGATTTGTATACTGATAAGTTAAGCTGGCCTCTATAAATTCCTTTAATTTCTCTTGCGACGTACTCTTTTTCTCTACTCGCTCTGAAATATATGAATTTGCTCTTTCAATAAGCTGTACTAGTAAATGATTCATCAAATCATTTTTGTCTGAAAAGTGGTAAGAAATCAACGCTGTACTGATTCTTGCCCTTTCAGCAATTTGAGAGAGACTAGCTTTTACATATCCAATTTCATCAAGAGTTTTTATAGCTGCCTCAGTAATTTGTGCACGTCTCGCTTCTGCTATAAATGATTGTTTATTTTCAGTTTTATTTTCATGTTTCATTAATATATCACCTCTTTAGATTAAAAACTTAAACAGCAATGAAATCCTCACACCATAGAGAATACTTCATCGATTAATATAATTTTAAAATTTATAACACTTTATTTAATTATTCTTTTTACTGGTTCTAAGCATTTTCTGATTAACTAGTCAAATATTTGATTGATTAATCAAATATTATCATAGAGAAAGATAGCTGTCAATAGATTAAATATTAATAATAAATATATTTTTTCGCTAAAATTCATCACGTACTTTTTCTTCTCCATAAAGCTCAAGATATAAAAAAAAGCGTGTTTATAGACAAATTTGCCTATAGATACTGGATCTCGCTAATAGTTTCAAAAAATTGATGATATCCCAATATAAAGTTTCAGTTTTATAAGTCATTAATTAATGTTTGTAAAACATTTTAATTCCTTATCAACTAAAAAATTACAAAAACATATTGCCAAAATAATATGTAAATGTTATATTTTATTTACCTATCGTTAAGTAACTTTTTTAAAAATATTAATGTAAAGGAGATTAAGAATGAAAAGATTAGAAGGTTTAGATTTTGCAAGGTCCCTAGCCATATTAGGGATGATGCTTGTCAATTATAGTTTAGTCTTTAACGCAGGAGAACCTGAGTGGCTTGCCCAAGCATTTACTCTATTTGAAGGAAGAGCTGCTGCTGTTTTTCTGACACTAGCAGGCATAGGTATTAGCCTCATGACACGTAAGGGTCGTACAACAGGAGATAAGAGCATTCAGCATAAAGAGCGTGTCACAATCGCCAAACGTTCAATTTTTCTATGGATCATTGGTCTAATTTTATTTACAGTTTTTGAGTGGAGTGCTGATATTTTGCATTACTATGGAGCTTATATGCTTCTAATGTTGCCAATTTTGTACTGGGAACCTAAAAACATCAAAAAATTAATGATAGTGGTGTTGCTTGTTACTAATTATTTACAAATAGTATTTAATTATACTGCTGGCTGGCAATCAGACTTCATGGCCTATACGGATTTTTGGACCTTGTCAGGCTTTTTTAGAAATCTTTTCTTTAATGGCTTTCACCCAATTTTTCCATGGTTTACTTTCATGCTCCTTGGCTTTGTCATAGGACAGCTGGATTTGACCAGCCATTCACTCAGAAAGCAGCTTTTAGCATACGGATTCACCACAGCTATAATCACTGAGTTGGTTTCTATGTCCTTAATCACCTTGACAGGTGGTACTGAGTTAAGTATCTATTTATTTGGTACAAAACCTATGCCACCAAGCCTTTTTTATATCTTTGCTGCGTCAGGCTGGGCAATTTGTTGGATTACTCTCTGTCTATCATTAATTGACAGATTCCAAAAAAGCCGTTGGATTCAGGTTATGGTTAAGACGGGGCAAATGGCTCTTACCCATTACATTTTCCATAGTGCCTTTGTGCTATCCCTTATGTTCTTTTTAGGGCTAATTACTCAACAAAGTTCGGTATTTGTGTTATTATTATCATTAATAGTTTATGGCGTCATGATGTGTTTTTCTGTGCTATGGCGTTTTAAATTCCAGAGAGGTCCCTTTGAGACTCTTATGAGATTAATATCAGATACTAGGGAGGATAAAACATATGTCAACTTATGAACAAATTTTAGAAGCTGCCTTTAAAGAATTCGCAGAGCTAGGCTATGAAAAAGCCTCATTGAGTCTTATTGCCAACAAAGTTGGTATTTCAAAACCTGCTCTTTATCATTACTTTACGTCTAAGGACGCTTTATTTGAAACTCTTTATGATGCGATAATTTCGGAAATCATTAACGGCTTTCATATTGATCTAGAGAGCTGGACAATGGAGACGTACGTTGAGAATTTGACGGAGGTCGGCTTAGGTGACATTTGCTACTTAAAAGAGCATCCTCAATTAGGGAGTATTTTAAAACAATATCATCTTTTATCCATGCGTCAAGAAGGATTAAAACAAAAGACTCAGTATTTAGAAGAAAAAACCTTCGCCTATCATCAGCGTCTAATTAATCGTGGAGTAGTCTTAGGTTTTTTCAAAAAGGAAGAAGCCAAATTCATTGCTGAGGTATTTAATTCTCAATTAGCAGGCATTTCTTGGGGGATTATAGTAAGACCAACAGGTTCTTACGAATTATCATGGCAAATTTTTATGAGCAAATTGTTAAATCATAAAAAATAAGGCTCCCTTTGGGTACTAGTGTTACAAGAAGTAAAATATACTTGTTGACAAGTATATGATGTATAATTAGCTTTTATATTTTATTTTCAAAAAATAAAATGCAGAAGTTGCTCATAAGCCTATAACTTCTGCATTGATTAGTAAATTGCTTTAATTTATATACTATAACTATAAAAGCATTAAATAATAAGCTATATTTGTATTTCTTAATGTACTAATTCTATCTCCCATAATTCTTTATGATCTAAATAATTTTATAACTTCAATAATTCATTTAATGACCTAATTATAGGATATTTACTTTTAAGATCTTCTGTATCATACCTATCAATTAGTATTGGAATCATACCAAACTCCTCAGCAGCTACAAGGTTTGATTCACTATCATCAACAAATATTGCTTCCTGTGGCTTTATTCTTAATTTTTCAATGGCTATTTTAAATAAGGTCTTTTCAGCTTTATATGAACCATATATAGAGGACATTATAAAAGTTGAAAAATACTATTTTAGATTTTTGTTATTAAATACTCTTTCTAATGATGGCCAAGTATCTGAAACTACTCCCAATAAGTACGTTTCTTTTAGCTTAATTAATGCTGGTTCTACGTCATCGAAGAATAAAAATTTCTCATCATTATAAACATTATCTTGTGCTAATGGTTCTATAATTTCATTACTAATATTCGGATAATCAATTTCTTTTAGTACAATTTTATAAAACTCTTTAAACATAGAGAACTCATCTTCTTCAGTTTCTACTAATAGTATTTTATTAATATGATCAAAGGCTTTTCCCATTGCTTCATCTAATTTTTCCTCTGTACAAGTAAAATTTGAATTGTCGATAATATTAAAAAAATTAGGCGTAATAAACCAATGCCCTGTTCTAGGTACATTTAAGGTACGGCCTGAATCAAATATAATTGCTTTAACACCCTTCATTTCCATTATAAATTCCCCCATAAATTTAATCATAAACATAAGTACATATGAATTTATAGCTTTTCATCGATTTTACTCTTTTCATATGTATTAGTTTATTTCTCAACTGCATTATTTTACTAAAGCCCAATTTAAAATAAATAATAAGCCATTCCACATACTCCTCCAAATCAAATATATAAGAAAAAATGTAATATCTCAATTTGATATTTCCATGTTCTGAAAAAGGGATTAATTCTTAATTTTAAGGAATTAATCTACTTTTATAGAAAATCTATTTTCCATAGTGTATTTTAAATCCTCACACTATATCCCTATATCAACGTACATATAGAATTCACGGTAAAACTTTGCATTTCATTTATTGACCAGTTAGTCTGTTTTTGTTATAATATAAAACAAACCACATGGTCAATTTTTATTTTAAAGGAGGAAAATAATGAAGCAAGAAGAAAAAAATCAAATTAGTAAAGAAAAAATATTAAATGCTGCTATTGTAGAATTTGGAACAAAAAGCTATGAAAATGCTTCACTTAATAATATATGCAGCAATAATAATATTTCAAAAGGACTAATCTATCATTATTTTAAAAATAAAGATGAATTGTTTCTTAGTTGTGTAAAAGCTTGTTTTGATACACTTGTCGATTATCTAAATAAAGAGGACTTTAACCAAAATGATTTTCAAGATAACATGGAAAAATATCTTAATTTACGGTATCGCTTTTTTCAGGAAAATTCTTATTACAGCCAAATATTCTTTAACATCTTATTACAACCACCTATACATTTGAAAGAACAAATCAAAGATTTGAGAAGTGATTTTGATGCACTGAATATCAGTCAATATCGAATGGCTTTATGCAATGTAACACTGAGAGAGGGTATTAGCGAGGAAGAAGCAATTGAATACTTTTTTATTTTTCAAGAAATGTTTAATGGATATTTTCAAAGTAAAGCCTATGAAAGCTCTGATTTTAATTCCCTAATTGAAGCACACGAAGTCAACCTTCGCAAGATACTTAACATTATGCTCTATGGCATTGCAAAGGAGGAATCAAAATAATGATACTATTGTTATTAAGACTTTTATTAGCAATTATAATTGCTTTTCTTGTGGGTAAGCTTGTTTCAAAAATTAAACTGCCTGCTATTTTAGGTTGGCTACTTACAGGTATGATACTCGGTCCACACGCATTGGCACTTGTAAATGACGCAGTTTTGAATGCACAATGGTATCAAACTGTTGTACATATTTTGGAATGTGCTGTTGGCCTTTTAATTGGCACAGAGCTTGTTTGGAAGAAAATAAAAAAGTCAGGCAAGCAGATTATTGTAACGACCTTAACTCAATCATTAGGTACATTTTTTGTTGTATCCTTGGTATTTGGTATCGTGTTTTATGTTACAGGGGTACCACTATATCTTGCGGTCATCTTTGGCAGCATTGCCCTTGCAACCGCACCTGCACCTGCGCTATCCATTGTGCAGGAATTTAACACAGACGGTCCAGTAACTAAGACCTTAATTCCCATGGCGGCACTTGATGATATGGTAGGAGTTATTGTGTTCTTTTCGACTATTTCCATTGTTTCTGCTAATATCTCAGAGCAAAAGTTACCTGCTTATATGATTTTATTTGTTGTATTATTACCTATTGTTATCGGTATTGTGACAGGACTTATAGCAGGATTTGTGCTAAAAAAAGAACGCTCACCATTAATGACAGTATTACTTTTAATTGCAACAATACTTGTAGCATCAGGAGTAGGATTTATATTCAACAATTTGATTTTGCCAAATCCTGTGCTTAACTTTATGCTCATAGGTATGGCTTTTTCAGCAACTTTTTCCAATATGATTTCGGAGGAGCGATTAAATCAAATAATGCATTCCTTTAATCCTATTCTTGGAGTTTCTATGATTGTAGTGATTCTAAATCTTGGTACCCCACTGGACTACCATCTAATTTTCGGAGCAGGCTTATTTACTGCAGTTTATATTATTGCAAGGGCTGTTGGAAAATACGGTGGTGCATTCTTTGGTGCAACCATTACCCATTCACCGGAGATCGTAAAGAAATACTTAGGACTTACCTTACTCCCTCATTCTGGTGTATCTCTTGTGTTTACAGGAATTGCGGTATCTGTTTTAACTGTTCCAGCTCCAGAATGTGCAAAAATTATACAAGGTACAATTGCGGCAGCGGCAGTTATCAACGAAGTTATTGCGGTGATTGCCTCTAAAAAGGCTTTTGAATGGGCAGGAGAATTCAATAAAAAAGTGGAGGTAAGCAATGAATGTAATATATAGAGAAATTAAAAAAAGTGATTATGGTGCAATTGAAACCATTATAAATAATAGCTTTGGACTTTATAAGTATATTAACGACCCAAAAGTCTTGAAAAGCCTTTTGAAAATGTACCTGCAAAGCTGCCTTGCAGAAAAAACATTTAGTTGTATTGCAGAAAAAGATGGAAAAGTCGTAGGTGTAATATTAGGTCAGGCAAAAAGCGATTATAAATATTTGTCGCACTTAAATCATATTTTTGCTATGAAATTTCATTCAGTAGTGATGACTTTAAAATCTACTTTATACAAATGTAGCACCAATGACTACAAAAAAGTCCATGAGATTTATCATAAGCTTATTTCAGGTAAAGAAAAAGAATTTGACGGTGTACTTACCCTTTTTGCCATCACACAAGATTGCAGAGGTTTAGGTGTTGGTAAAAAGTTACTATTCAATTTTTTTGAGTATTTGAAAAAGAAAAACTCAACACACATTTACTTGTATACTGATTCCTCTTGCAACTATGGCTTTTATGATAGCCAAGGCTTTGTGCGACTAGGTGAGGAAACTGTGCAAATCACAAGGGAAAGTAAAGCAAGTACACTTGACGTATTTTTATATGACTACACATTAAAATAATTAAAAGGACACTAGGCCAAAACTATTGGCTACTGTCCCTTTTTTATTTACAATGCTACTTTATATAGATTTCACTGTTCAGCTGGCAAGAATGAGATTTGTCCTCCCTTGAAAAAAGATTCAAATATCAGTTTCTGCATTTTCTGTGAATGTATCTACAGCTGTCCTTATCTGCACTTAATTCATCTTTACACTTTAAGGTTCTTCCGAAATAATATCAATACTTTGGAATCTGCTTTTCAATACTAGCTTACGTAAAAAAGAATTGTACATAAAGGGACATTTAAATAGTTTCAAAAATATTTTTAAATGAATATTAAGAGTTTTTAATTTATATTTTTTGTTTACATTTTTACTATGAGCATTTAGAACTTCACTCAAAGCTCGTGCACTGTTGATAGCTGAACTGATTCCCTCTAGTGAACTTGGACTAATAAAGCCTGCAGATTCCCCAATCAAAAAAGCGTTGTCCTTACCGCAGCAAAAATCATGAAATGCTGACGGTCGCAGTACCATACAGGCCTCGGTTTTTATAGGCTCTCCAAATCGGAATCCAATTTTCTCAAGCTTTTTTTTCTGATTTTCAAATCGTTGTCGGGAATTATCCATAGGAAATGCGCCACCAAAAATAAACTGATTGTCCTTGGATATGGACCAAGAGCAGCAATCGGTATTCTCCAAGTCGAAAATACAAGAATAAAACGGGTTGGTATGTGTTTCAGGAAACCATTGTTGGATTGACATGTAAGTTCGTATTTTCTTTTTGGGATAAAGTGTTCGACGTACCAAAGAATTGGCACCATCTGCCCCCACTAGATATTTGGCTATAATCACCCGTTCCATACCATTTTCATGAAAAGTTACTCTATAAGCTTCTGATACTTTTTCAACAGCAGAACAACGAGAATTATTGTGAATTTCAACATGATTCGGAATAAGTGATTTTAGCCATAAATCAAATTTATGACGATCAAGGTTGATATAAAACCTCTGATAATGACGAATGAGATCATTTTTTAAATCTATGGTTTTAACAGCAAAAATCTGGGGATCTACCATAACATCTTTTGGAATGGTCATGTCTAACTTTGCCAATGCTTTCTGCGCGTCGGAAGAAAGCAATCCGCCACAGGGTTTCTGAAATCCATTCTTGTTAGAGTCTTTTTTATCGATGGCAATAATTTTATATTTTCTTGAAAGCAGTCGTGCCAGTATGGAGCCAGAAGGCCCAAGCCCAATAATTGCAATATCATATTTCATAATCATCATTTTTTCCTCTTTATTTTTCATTCTCTAAAGCATTATCTTCTCTATATTCTAAAATGTCTCCAGGTTGACATTGGAGTATTTTGCACAAAGCATCAAGAGTGGTAAAACGAAAAGCTTTCGCTCTCTGATTTTTAAAGTTCGATACATTTGCCATTGTCATTCCTAATTGTTCTGATAACTCCGTTAAAGATATTTTACGTTTTGCCATCATAACATCCAAGTTAACTATAATCATATTTGATTCCTCCCTTTAGAATGTCAAATCATTTTCTTCTTTGATTTCAGCAGCTCTTTTAAATATATTAGACATTACCAAACATAAGAATCCGATTGTCACTGCAAGAAAAACTACAATTATCAAAGGTATTATAGTTACTGCATATAGATAAAAATCAAATACTATATATAAAAATAAGTTACTCAGAATGTAGATAATAGCTTCCGCAAATGCACAAATAGCAATTACTTGAAACTCTTTCGATATAATTGGTGAAAATGAATTTTCACCTGTAAGCAATCTACAAATTTTTTTCAACTTAAATAAAGCTATCACATAAGGAACTGCACACAGATAAATACACACTGTCAATATCCACTTTATATTTGGAGCTGATAGTTTCATAGTTGAACTCTTTAAAAATGCTGTCAACACAAGTGGAGTGCCTATAAGAGCAAGAATTGTTAAAATAATTCCTACAATAACTAATCCATTCAATATTTTTGAACTTGTTCTTTCTTGCATAAAAATTACCTCTCTTTGAAATAGTTTTTCTTCATTATTTACACCCTAATTATATATTATATTTTTAACTATTACAATAATTATTTATCGTTATTCTTTATATTTTTATCGTTTTAGTTATCTTTCTCCTTTTATTTAGGTATTAGAATGATGTACTATAACACAAACTTCCCATTTGTAATCTCCATAGTCTTTTGCTTAATCAATTTGTAGTTATTAATAACACCTATACTTATCGCTGAAAATAAATGTATCCTTGAACTCCTGAACATGAGCTATCAAATATAAATATCTTCTTATAATTATTTACATAGAGTACAATATATGTTATATTAAAAATAATAGACCAGTCGGTATATTATTTGATACTTTAATTAACTTCTGTAGTTAGTGAATGTGTGTACTATTGCTTTTCTAAAACATTATTTAAGTAAGAAAGGGAAGATGCTTTTATGATAAATATTCAAAATGAAAATTATATAAAAAGAAAATTTACTAAGTTTATAGAAAACGATCCTCGAAATGTACTTCATGATTATAACAATATGAAAATTTATGATGCTCCTCTTATTGGTATTGCTTCAGCTAATGACCCATACTTTGAAGAATTTCGCAAGCCAAATATTGTTGGAGCGAAATTTATTTTGCCCAATGAATGGTTACCAGGAGCAAATTCAATAATCTCTTTCTTTTTGCCTCTTACAAAAGAATTGAGAGATACTAATCGAAATGTCGGCCTCCCCTCTGAAGAATGGGTTTCGGAAAGGATTGACGGTCAGGTTTTCATTGACGCTGCACATATTTTTCTTGTTGAACTATTAAAAAGATTGGATGCGGAGGCTGTAGCACCAAGTATAGATGCACGTTTCCAAGTTGAGAACAGGATATCCAACTGGTCTGAACGTCATATTGCTTTTGCAGCAGGGCTTGGTACCTTTGGACTACATCGAGCACTTATCACAGCCAAAGGAACGGCAGGTCAAATTGGCAGTGTAATAACCACACTTTCACTGACACCAACACTACGTCCTTATAGTCGATATGATGAATACTGTCCTTTTCTCACAAGTGGAAAATGTGGAGCATGCATGCGAAGGTGTCCACCAGTTTCAATCAGTGAAAAAGGTAAGGATAATCAACTTTGCAATGAGTATATCGATAGAGAGATACTGCCTAGATTCTTTCCACGGTATGGTTGTGGCAAATGTAATATAAATGTACCCTGCGAAAATAAAATTCCAATAATTTAAAGACATTTTACATCTCAACAAATAAATAGCAATATTTAAAAAGCCGCCTATTCAGACGGCTTTCCTGCTCTATACAAGAAATTAAATATATTTATCAATCATTTTTAAGTCTCTTAGAAGTTTTTCTAATTCATTGATGTCTTTACTCATTCTATAAAACAATAAATATCCCTCATACATAGCAAAAGCACGTTCTGCAATTATTGCTGCTTTATCTTCAGATATGCCAGATCTTTTAAGAACATCAACAAATATACCTACTTGATTTTTGATTGTAGTATAATATCTTTCTGCAATGTCTGGCTCTAAAAAAGAAACTTCCATACCTAATACAGCATTTGGACAACCATAGCTATTTTGTTGCTTTGCTTTTTCTATCTCATCACCTACAATTTTTTCAACAAATGATTCCCATGTTCTTCCTTCTGCAGCTTTCGAAATCTCATTTACTTTAATTCTATTATAGTACTCAGCAACCTCCATAGCTAAGTCTTTCTTACTGGCAAAATAAAAATAGAAGGATCCTTTTGATAAACCTGCACTATTTAAAATATCATTTATACCAGTTGCATTATATCCTTTTTCCAAGAATAATTTGGCTGCACATTCAATTAAATTTTCCTTAGACTTTTCTCCTTTAGTATTTTCACTCATAAAAGATTCCTCCAGTCTTATTTATTTTATCCTAATAATTTATTAACATTACTTAAAATAAAAGCTCACTTATCAAGCATTCATATGCTTAAATTTTGATTACATCTCATAAATATTTATTTCTATAAAATAAACATATCAGTCTATTTTTAGATTGTAACATATCTATTAGCCATGTCAAGAAGTTAAATAACCACTTCTTTTAATAAAAGGAGATCTTTTTTACTACACTATTCGCTAAAGCTTTTCAAAACTTACTAGTATAGCATGTAGTTTTAAATATACAAAAAAATTTTTCATATTTTACAATAGTGTAACCATCCCCACATATAGCATCTATGACAACATATCTGCTGGCTATAATTTTAAGATAGAATTATGAACTTTTTCTTAAGTATTAGAGCAGTTAATCTCTTTTAGTATAAATTTATAAAGCTTTTAAACATAAAAAAAGGGCACATATTTGTATGCCCTTATTTTTATACCAAATTATTAACAGTAAAAATTAACTGAAAGGTCTATGAATGTTACATTGTTTTACTTCTAATTTTATTGTTATAATATCCATGATAATTCCTTAAATCTTTATCTTGTATTATAAATTTTTCCTATAAACATAACATATCATATTATTCTCTTTCCTATGGCTTTAGAATTACTTTTATACACTCATCATCTTTTTCATCAAAAATTTTATATCCATATTCAGCTTTATCTAGTGATAATCTATGAGTTATAATATCCTTTGCATCAAATTTATTTTCTTTTATAAGCTTTAATATAGGGTCAACATAGGAGTGAACTGGACACTGTCCCATCTTAAGCGTAATATTTCTTGAGAAAAAGTCCCCAAGAGGAAAAGCATTATACCTTGCTCCATAAACTCCTACTAATGATACAGTTCCGCCTTTTCTTACTGCTTGAGTAGCTATTTCAATTGCGGACTTTGAACCACCCTGCAGTTTTAAAAGCGTTTCTACTTTTTCAACCATAGTCATTTTACCATCCATACCAACACAATCAACTACAACATCAGCACCACCATTGGTTATCTCTTTAATACACTCACCTACATTATCATGGTCTTTTAGGTTAACTGTCTCTACTCCGTTAAATTTGCCTGCATGTTTAAGTCTATAATCTACATGGTCTACAGCTATTATCCTTTTAGCTCCCATATAAGCTGCCCATTTTTGTGATAGAAGTCCTACAGGACCACAGCCTAATATTACAACAGTATCTCCATGTTTAACATTACCATTTTCAACTCCCCAATATGAGGTAGGAAGTATATCTGTTAAAAATAAAACATCTTCATCTGTAAGCTCTTCTGGCACAATCACAGGTCCTACATTTGCATATGGTACTCTTAAGAATTCTGCTTGACCTCCATTATATCCACCTAAAGTATTGCTATATCCAAATACAGCTCCAACTTCTCCATTAGAGTTTGAATTATCACATTGGCTCCATAAGTCATGTTCACAATACCAGCAGTGACCACAAGATATAGGGAAAGGTACTATTACCCTGTCACCTTTTTTCAACTTAGTTACTCCTTTTCCTACTTCCTCTACAATCCCCATAGTTTCATGCCCCAAAACATAATCTTTAGGAGTATTTGGTATCATCCCATGTAATAAATGCAAATCAGAACCACAAATTGCTGTTGATGTAACCTTCACTATTATATCGTCTTCTTTCTCAATAGTGGGATCTTTTACGCTTTTGACTTTAACGTCCTTTATACCTTGATATGTTAATGCTTTCATTACAAACCTCCTCAAATATACTTTATTTTATCTTTCCCCAAAATTTTTAAAATAACATTTGAGAGATTTATATATTAATGTTCTATAAAATCTAATTAAGATCAATGGTAAAATGGGTTACTCTAATTTAGATTAACTTTATGAAGAAGTTACATGTATTTTCTTGTGTCTACTTAAAAAATGCAAACAAAAGTGTTCTATTGCTTCATTTTCCACTCTTCTATCAGTCAATGTCCTGCCTTTTCTAAAACATGCATTCTTTCCATATTAAACGATCGTAGAAAAACTCCATCATTCTATTTCTAAAATATCGAACAAATAAAAAAAGGATGGTACTTACCATCATCCATATTATAATTATATTTTATAAAAATATGGATATATCCATATTATCATTTTATTATTTATTGAATTTATTTCCAATACCACAACACAAAAACCTGCCACTAAAGAGCAGGTTTAAATAATATAATTTTACACCAACCAAGCTGTCATAGTAATGATACGAACCTTAGATTCTATTTTTTTACATCCCTGATTTTTGACATATTTCTCCTTAGTGGTGATAATTCAGTTATTATTTACAACAATAATACAATTATTAGTAAATAAATTCTCTCATTCTTAATATCCTACGAAATCATCTCATAGCAATATATTTATAACTTCCACATGATTAGTATCAAATCTCTGTCAATTCTATTTTTGATAAGACTCCGTTATCCTTTTCTATTTATACTCTCAGTTTTGAAAACAAGATCTTGGAGTATTTTTACTGCTTCCTTTATTTTCTCTCTATCTGAAGAAACCAATGTAACAATCTTGTCAATTGTTTTTTTGTAATCTTTTGGTTTAATACTAAAATTATCAATCATAGCTACAGCCTTTTTTTCATTGATGCAGTATTCTGCGTTTTTAGCAAATAAGACTTGATTTAAACAAGAAATGGTACGAAAACAGCATCCAGATACATATGAAATATCGTCTCTATCTGAATTATCATTAGCAAACTTTAGAGAAAAATTTGCTTCAAACATAAAATATTTTATTATCGCATCCTGTAATTTTTTAGGATATGGTATAGTTTTTGTCTTTAATTCTGCAATTCGATTTGTTGGATCAGCTAATATTTTACATATGGCTACTTCACCCATGTACATCATATTTAAATAAGCATGAGGATGACCAGCGTGGTAATGGGCTGAAACATTTCCTAACAAGCACTCATCTATAACCTGTGAAACTCTTTTTATATCTCGGAATATTAAATCTACATGATATCCTTGAATCACAAGCCAACCGCCACCATTAACCCATGGTCCCCAACCACCTAAATGTGTAATGAGATTTTCTCTATGATAATCATCAATTTCAGTAGCAATTTTATCAACTTCTTTCACATCAAACCCCAAAGATTCATCATAATAAATACCAATATCAATATCAGAAGTTGGTCTGTGCGTACCTCTTGCTCGTGATCCTCCAAGAACTATCCCTTCAACACCATTTATATGGATTAATTTCTCCTTTATAGAATCTAATACTTGTTCTATAGTATTCATAAGTTAACTCACCTCATAAAATAATATAGTATAAAAAATATTATACTCCCTTTTATTATTTTTTTATATTATTTATTCATAAATTGTAATAAATTATATTTTATTATATAGTTTTCAAAAACTTAATATCTTCTAATTCTCTTTTTAAATAACTAAAGTTCTGCATCATACTATGTTCATTCTGATTATCAAATAAGAATTGCTCAATAAATTCCCAAATATCTTCTAATTTGCGTTTTATTTTATAAAACTCTAAAGCTTTTTCGTTAATTTCAAAATTTTTATGGTATTTACAATAGATATCTATAAATAGATTATAATAAGGCTTATCTATTAAAAACATTAAGTCAGCTTCTGGAGGGGCTATCTTTAATCCTTCCCAATCAATTAAAACTAAATCTTCATTGCTTTGCATTAAATTCCAATAATGAAGATCTGTATGACACAGTACCATTTTCATACTCTCCCCTTTTAAAGATACTGATAAATTTTCTAGAGTATCAATTAAATAATTAATAAATTTTATATAAATATTTATTAACTCTTTTACTTCCTTAGGAAGAGTGCTATTTTCTCTTTTTAATTCCTCTCGAAGATTAGATAAAAAGGGAATGTCAAAATTTTCTTTTATGCCTTCTGTATTAAGAGGTATTTCATCATTGTAACAGTGTAGTACAGAAACAATTTCTGAAAACTCATAGATTTGCTTTTTTGATAATTCCTTATTTCCAATGGTTTCTCCATGAATATATTCATAAAGTAAGTATATTCCTTCATGGTCTTCACATTTAAATTTTCCCTCCTTAGTCAATAAAGGAACAGAAATTTTCTCTCTTAAATCCGTATTATCATTAAGCCAAATAGTAATAGGAATGTACTTCTCAATAAGTGCTGTTAATTTAGAAGTAGAAGCTCTACTCTTCTCATAAACCTTTAGAAAGTAGTTATTCACTCCATCTGCAACTTTATATGCTAGTGCTGACCATCCTCCTATTTGCTTAGTAATACTAATACAACTTATTCCATATTGATTTTTTATTATATCCTTAATCTTATTCATAGCTCCTCCTATACTAATATTTATTTCATTAAAGACTAATTTTTAGTTTAAAGAAAATATCTTAGCAAGCAAAACTAGCATGTAATATACCATTTAATCATATACTGAACCATCTTAAATGTGAATAAAAATCTATAAGCAAGTTTAAAATTTCTTATCTTTACAAAAAATAGTTAATAACTAGGTTTTAACTATGTGTAAAATTCAATGAATAGATGGACATGATGTTTCTAGAAAACATATGATAATTTCTGTAATTCTTTGTATTACATTACAAATCAACTACTTAAGAACATTGCATTTTTGGTAATTCAACATACATATTTCATTATATATTCTTTTTTATAACAATGTTAATAGAACTGTAAAAGTTATTATTTTTTATCTCTAATTAAAAATTGATATATTCATGTTATGTTATAAATTATTTCTGTTCTCTACTACTTTTTAATTAAATATTTTTATAATATGATTTTTGTTATTTGTTCTGCACTTAGTTCAGATTTTTAAACCTTAAGATACAACTAAATAAATATGCAAATTCTCTTTAGTTCTGCATATTTACTAACTCTCTAAAAAGAAAGATTATTGAAGTTTTTTATGTGAAGTAGTAACATAAATTCCTAATAATCAATAATATGTTATATAGAAGTTAAAATAGGAGTGGAAGAGTAAAATGAAAAATTTCAAATCCTTTCATGGCACTATTATCATGATTGATGATTTTTGGATAACTCCAAGTGGAGAAGGGTTAGGATGTTATAAATTAATGTCTGTAGAAGACGAACTCGGAACTTTAATAAATTTCGTCGTATCACCATCTACTTACTTTGTAGATCATGTAATGGTGGCAGCAGGAGATATGGTAACTGGATTTTATGATGCAAATGCACCTGTTCCCCTAATTTTTCCACCACAGCTTCGAGCAATTGTTATGGCAAAAGATACAGAATACCAAAATGTGAAAGTAGATTATTTTAACAGTGAGTTAGTAAGTAGTGATAACCAACTAAAATTAAATATTGACCAACATACTCCGATAGTATTGGAAAATGATCAAAGATTTACTAGAAACCCTGCAAACCGAAACCTAATTGTTGTATATGGTGCTACCACAAAGAGTATCCCAGCTCAAACATCACCATATAAAGTTATTGTTATGTGCTTATAGTTTTAAAGAAGAAACTATTTCTCTTTTATTTTATAAATTTACTTATTTTTTTCATATTTAGCTTTTGCCATTTTTGAAAGGAATTAGTTCAGGCTGTAAAGAAATTCTCTAATATC